>JAZPZS010000086.1:0-6916 GCA_045544835.1 Bacteroidaceae bacterium
AGTTTGACTGCATGGTGCGCCGCCACGAAGAGATGATACAGCAGGTCATCCCCTCAGGCAGCAAGAAACGTACGCTGGGCAAGAAGATTCACGCCCTGCTCGATGAACTCAAGGATATCTATCAGGGACTGTACCTCCTCAAGGATATCTCCTCCAATATGGAAGATACGGTGGTGAGCTATGGCGAACGCCTGTCGAGCCTTATCGTGGGCGCTGTTATCGAAGATGCCGAGGTGTTTGACTCGCGCACCTTCATGAAGACCGAGCGCAAGCATCACAAGCATATCCTCGACTCGGAACTGTCAGAACAGCTCATCCGCGAAACCTTCCGTGAGCTGCCCAAGGTGTCTGTAGTACCGGGCTTCATCGCTTCGGACAAGAACACGGGCCGTGTCACCAACCTCGGTCGTGGCGGCTCGGACTATACGGCAGCAGTCATCGCCGCCATGCTCGATGCCACTTTGCTGGAGATATGGACCGATGTGGACGGTTTCATGACGGCCGACCCCAAGGTTATCTCAACCGCCTATGCCATTGAGGAACTGAGCTACGTGGAGGCTATGGAGCTCTGCAACTTCGGTGCCAAGGTGGTATATCCTCCTACGATCTATCCCGCCTTCCATAAGAATATTCCTATATTAATTAAGAATACGTTCAATCCCGATGCTCCCGGCACCATTATCCGTGAGCGCCTGAGCGACAATACCAAGCCCATCAAGGGCATCTCGAGCATCAACGACACGGCGCTCATCACCGTGCAGGGCCTCGGTATGGTGGGTGTCATCGGTGTGAATCACCGCATCTTCCGCACCTTGGCACAGAATGGTATCAGCGTGTTCCTCGTGTCGCAGGCTTCGTCAGAGAACAGCACCTCTATCGGTGTGCGCAACCAGGATGCCGAGTTGGCATGCTCGGTGCTCAATGCCGAGTTTGCCAAGGAGATTGCCACGGGCGAAATCAACAATGTGACTGCCGAGAAGGGGCTCGCTACGGTAGCTATCGTGGGCGAGAACATGAAGCATACCCCCGGTATCGCCGGTAAGCTGTTCGGTACCTTGGGCCGCAACGGTATCAACGTCATCGCTTGTGCACAGGGTGCCTCTGAGACCAACATCTCTTTCGTGGTAGATGCTACGTGGCTGCGCAAGACACTCAACGTGATACACGACTCGTTCTTCCTCTCCGAATACCAGGTGCTCAACCTCTTCATCTGTGGTGTGGGTACCGTGGGCAGCAGCCTCATAGAGCAGATTCGCAGCCAGCGCGAGCGCTTGATGCACGAGCGCGGACTCAAGCTCAACGTGGTGGGTATTGCCAGCGGACATTATGCCGTGTTTGACCGCGACGGTATCGACCTTACCAACTACCGCGACACCCTCAAGGCAGGCGGCGAGAGCAATATGCAGCGCCTCAAGAGCGAGGTTATCGGGATGAACATCTTCAACTCGGTATTCGTGGACTGTACCGCCAGCGATGAGGTGGCAGCGCTCTACAAGGATTTCCTCAACCATAACATCTCTGTGGTGGCAGCCAACAAGGTAGCTGCGTCATCGCAGTATGAGAACTATAGCGAACTGAAGCAGACCGCCCGCCGCCGTGGCGTGAAGTTCCTCTTCGAGACCAATGTTGGTGCCGGACTCCCCGTCATCAACACCATCAACGACCTCATCAACAGTGGCGACCGCATACTGCGCATCGAGGCTGTGGTGAGCGGTACGCTCAACTTTATCTTCAACACCATCAGTGCCGATATCCGTCTCAGCGACACCATCCGCCTGGCCAAGGAGAAGGGCTACAGCGAGCCCGATCCCCGTATCGACCTCAGCGGCAAGGACGTTATCCGCAAACTGGTCATCCTCGCCCGTGAGGCAGGCTATCCCATCGAGCAGGACGATGTGGAGAAGAACCTCTTCATCCCACAAGAGCTGTTCGACGGTTCGCTCGACGACTTCTGGGCCAACGTACCTTCGCTCGATGCCGACTTCGAGGAGCGTCGCCAGCGTCTCGTGGCCGACAACAAGCGTTGGCGCTTCGTGGCACGCCTCGATGAGGGCAAGGCCTCGGTATCGCTTCAGGAGGTCAACCAGTGGCACCCCTTCTACAACCTCGAGGGCAGCAACAATATCATCCTGCTCACCACCGAGCGCTACAAGGAGTACCCCATGATGATTCAGGGCTACGGTGCCGGCGCCAGCGTTACTGCTGCCGGTGTCTTTGCCGATATCATGTCGATTGCGAACATTTAATTAAGTGAAGAGTTAAAAGTTAAGAGGGAAGAGTTCTCCTCCGCGATATATGAACTCCTTCCCTTTTCCCTTTTCTCTCTTCCCTTTTCCCTCTTCCCTCTTCCCTCCAATGAAATATCTCATCATTCTCGGCGACGGTATGGCCGACTGGGCTGTACCCGCCTTAGACAATAAGACACTGTTGCAATATGCCCATACCCCGAATATGGACCGCCTGGCCCGTATGGGGCGTACGGGTATGCTGCGCACCGTGGCCGACGGCTTCCATCCCGGTAGCGAGGTGGCCAATATGTCGGTCCTTGGCTACGACCTCAACGAAGTATATGAGGGTAGGGGAGTGCTCGAGGCGGCCAATATCGGTGTCGACCTCGCTCCCGATGAGATTGCTGCCCGCTGCAACCTCGTGTGCATCGAGGGCGATATCCTCAAGAACCACTCTTCGGGACATATCACCACCGAGGAGGCCGATGTGCTGATACAGTACCTGCAAGAGCATCTGGGCGATGAGCGCGTGCGCTTTCACACCGGTGTGCAGTACCGTCACCTGCTCGTCATCAAGGGAGGCGACAAGCGCTTGCATTGCACCCCGCCCCACGATGTGCCCCTGCAGCCTTTCCGCCCGCTGATGGTCAAGGCCGAGGTGCCCGAGGCGCAAGCCACAGCCGACCTCGTCAACGACCTCATCCTGCGTTCGCAGCAGCTCCTCGCCGAGCATCCGCTTAACAAGGCACGTGTGGCGGCAGGCAAAGACCCCGCCAACAGCATCTGGCCCTGGTCGTTCGGCAACAGACCCAATATGCGTCCCCTCAGTGCCATGTACCCACAGATACAGCGAGGCTCGGTCATCTCTGCCGTAGACCTCATCAATGGCATAGGCCACTATGCCGGACTGCGCCGCATCGCCGTAGAGGGCGCCACAGGTCTCTACGACACCAACTATGAGAACAAGGCCGCTGCAGCCATCGAGGCCCTGAAGACCGACGACCTTGTATACCTCCACATCGAAGCCAGCGATGAGGCTGGCCACGAGGGCGACGTGGCGCTGAAGCTGCGCACCATCGAGAACCTCGATCGCCGTGCCGTAGGCCCCATCCTCGATGCCTTGGAGCAGTGGAGCGAGCCCGTCACCATCGCCATCCTCCCCGACCATCCCACACCCTGTGCCCACCGCACCCACACGGCCGAGCCCGTGCCCTTCCTCATCTACCGCCCCGGCATAGCGCCCGACGACGTGCAGACCTTCGACGAGGTAGCCTGCCGGCAGGGAGCCTATGGCACACTCGAGAAGGATGAGTTCATCCGCACGCTATTGGCCTGAGGAGGCATGGAAGAGCTTGGATGATGGGCTAAAACAAGCGTAGGTTCTCGACTCCGGGTTTCAGTTGTCCCTGCTCTATCTTATGAATGATTTCCACTACGCGGTCGTTCATAGGGGTGGGGCATCCCACCTTTCTTCCGTAGGCCGATACGGCTCCGTTGATGGCGTCCACCTCGGTGAGCTTTCCCTTTTCCAAGTCCTGCAGCATGCTGGCCTTCAGCTTGGCGTGCTTACGGATGGCGATGGGGATGATGAAGTAGGAGAACGCCTTCTTGGCCGCGTTGGAGTAGTTGAGCAGCTTGACGATATCCTTGCCCTGTACGGGCTCGATGCGTATGCCGCCGGCTTGGCAGACGTCGATGCACTCCTTGATGAGTGCCTGCACGATGCGGCGCGAGACACGAGGCTTGGCGGCTTCGCCAAAGGTGCATCCCAGCACAGCGCTCATGCCCGAGAAGGATGCATTGATGAGCAGCTTGCTCCAGCGGGTGCCGATGAAGTTGTCCTCTACGTCGACGGTGCCCATGAGTTCGAGCAACTCCTTCACCCTGTCGAAGTGCCTGTTTCGCTGTTCCGAGATGGCTCCCAGCGAGAACGACAGGGCATCGGGCTCACTCGTGAGCTCACATATGCCTGGCGACTGCAGGGTAGCTCCCCAGGCAACGGTGCATCCCAGCACGCGTCCTTCGCCCAGGATATCGGCAATCTGCATCTCGGGCAGTCCGTTCTGGAATGTCACGAGCACCCCGTCGGGAGCGAGGTATCCCTTGAGCATCTCCACCACTTCGGCATTGTGCTGCTGCTTGGTCATGAGGAACAGGATGTCATACTGTCCGCTCATCTCGTCCGGGGTGTATGCAGTGACGCGTTGGGTGAACTGCATCGTGCCGACCACCTGAGCCCCCTTCGTCCTGAGCGCCTCTACGTGTGCCTTGTTGCGGTTTATCAACTCAATGTCCACACCAGCCTTGCTGATGAATGCTCCGAGGATGGTGCCTAACGAGCCGGCACCGTATATGGCTATGCGCATAGTTGTATCATTTTTTTAGGTTATGATGATAGGACGTTACGGCTTATTCGCCCAGGTAGTAGGAGGGCACGGGCGCTTGGGGATAGCCCATGGAGCGGTGTGCCACGTAGCTACGGTACAGTGCGTCCTGCATGAGTGTGATGCGTCGGTCCTGGGCAGGGATGTTGGTGGTGTAGATGCGCAGCTCTCCGGGGAGCGACACGACGAGCTCCTCGCGCCAGTCGCCATAGAGGTCGGCGATGAGCTGCAGGCTTCCCTCTATGCCCTCGCCGACACTACTCTTGTCGGCCCACTTGACGATGTGCTGCGTGATGGGTTGCCCATTGCGCCAGCGCTCCATGAGCTCTTCGCGCGAGAGGGGGTTGTGCAGCACCTCGCGTGTGAGGTCAGCGTCCCACCATACCCATCCACCGCAGGGCGGTATGTCCTCGTTGCGCCGTATATACTTGCCGTCGGCTGTGAGCAGGTATTTGTCGGTGCTCCCGCCCTTCTTGTCCTCGGTGGCGAAGCATTCGAGGCCAGGGTGCGACGGGTCGAAGTCGGCCACCATGCCATTGCCTACGTGCATGGTCTCGTGCCCTATGTTCCACACCTGCTCTCCGGTGCGTGCATCGACCATGCATACCCCTCGCCCGTTCGTGTGGTAGGGCTCAAGGCACAGCAGCACCTCCATGCCGGGGCGGCGAGGGTCGATGTCGGTGAGGTAAGCCTTGTCGGGATGTCCTAGTCCGGCCGACCACAGTGCCGTGCCGTTGTCGTCGACCATGCACGAGCCCAGGAGGATCTCGTCGCGCCCGTCATCGTCCACGTCGCCTGTCACGAGGCTGTGGGCCCCCATGCTGCGGATGATGGGGTTCTCCTCGTCGCCATCCCAGCGCCAGGCACGCACCAGCTTGTCGCCGCGCAGCTCCCATGCGTCCACCACCATGAGCTTGTAGGTGCCTCGGCAGGCCAGTATGTAGGGAGTCTTTCCATCCAGGTAGGCCATGCCTATCTGGTTGCGGTTTTGGCGCACGAGGTTTCCGTATCGGTCGTTGCGCTCGGGCCAGTCTACGCGTGCCACCTCCCGGCCCGTCATGCCGTCCCATACGCTGAGGTACTCCTCGCCGCTGTCCACGCGTCCCTTCTCGTTGCGCCGCGTGGTCTCGGGAGCCGTCTTGAGGGCCACCTCGGCCCTTCCGTCGCCGTTGAAGTCATAGGCGATGAACGGCGAGTACCACACACCGGGCTCGATGCCCTGTCCGAGGTCCCTGGACCACAGGAAGGTGCCGTCGCTGAGGTAGGCCTCTATCTGGTAGGTGCGTCCCTCGAGATTGCCGGGCATGCCGGGATCCACATTGCTGTCGGGGGTGCGCACGATGTAGTCATACTCGCCATCACCGTTGAGGTCGGCCACAGCCACCTTGCCAGCGCGCATCTTGGGGTCGCGCAGCTTCACGGTGCGGTAGTTGGTCAGCCCGCCCTTGTCCACCTCAAGCCTGTCCGAGGTGTCGACGACCCTCCCCTTGGCGTCGAGGACCGTAATCCAGTAGGAGGCTTGCGTTGCCGCGGGGGCCTGGTCGGTATAGTCACACACCTTGCCTATGGCCTTACGGGTGAGCCGCTGCTGCTTGCCGTCAGCCATGCGGTATACATGGAAGCTGGCCCCTTCCGGGTCGGTGGCGAGGAGCCGCCAGCTGAGGTGTATGCCCTTCCCGTCGACCGCGGGGGCAGCGGCGAGACCCCTGTCGAGGTGTTCGGCGACCCGTGTCGCCGCATGCCCCTCGACCATCGGCTTGGGCTCGTGCCTAGGCTCCAAGATCTCGTAGTAGTAGTTTCGTTCCCGTGGGTCCTGCGCTTGCAGCGCCAGTGCGATGGCCGATGCAGCCATCACGGTCAGTGTACGGATTCTCTTCATGGTGTGGTTCATTTTGGGGTAGGTAGTCTTATACATTACTTGACTCCGTAAAAGTACTTTATTTATTTGGAGCGTGCAAGAGGAGGGTGAAAAAATCTCAAATTTTATAAGCAAGCGCGCCCTGCTTCACGGCAGAGCGCCCCCAAAGACAAATTACGTAAATAACAACAAAAAAAAAATGAAGTGTCTCGTTA
Organism: Bacteroidaceae bacterium; assembly: GCA_045544835.1. GTDB lineage: Bacteria > Bacteroidota > Bacteroidia > Bacteroidales > Bacteroidaceae > UBA1189. Next base: position 6,686 of record JAZPZS010000086.1, read on the forward strand.
CGGGTCGCCCAGGTACTTGACGATGGTTTTTACTTGTGCCCGCGTGAAGATGCGGTCGCCCTCCTTGTAGCCCTGTTTTTGTAGGGCATTCCATAGGCCGCGCGTGCGATGCAGGTCTCTGTTGAAGAGGCGCACGGCGGAACTATATTCCCTATCGGGGTAATACTCCTCGGCCAATTCGCCGAAGCCGTAGGTGGTGATATTGAATCGTGCCATGATGAGAGTTTTGAG
>JAZPZS010000087.1:0-8574 GCA_045544835.1 Bacteroidaceae bacterium
ATCGATGCGCAGATTGTGGGCCGCGTAGAGGCCAGCGACAAGAAGCAGCTCGACATCCACAGCGAGTTTGGCGATTTCCATTACGAATAAGTACCTCCCCCAGCCAATTGTAGCCGTAGTTGGTTCTATAAAACTCAAGTATCCATGGTATAGCGTTCATCCATACAAGGTGCTTGCTTTCTCCCAAAACATCTATATAAAACAGATGTTGCTCAAGAGGTTGTCCGGCTGTCCTTGTTGTTCACAACACACTGTATACCAATAAATAAACAAGGACAACCCAGGTCGTCCTCGGGTTGTCCTTGCACATTGGTCACGATTAATTAACGTTGACATTGCCGACGCCCGATTAAGTATACAAGAAGAATTCCTTAGCGAAGCTAAAGCTTCCGTCGTCGTAAACAGCGTCATCACTTGTTGTCGTTTAATCGCAACTTTTAGAATTCATAATTCAGAATTCATAATTTAAGCGTCACTTCATACACCCTCCGCTCATGATGCTTGCGGCGCACCACTCCGAACGAGCGCAACTCTGCCCCGAAGTTCTGACGACATACACCACGCATCGTCCTCGGGTCGATATCGTAGAGGTGGTCATAGATATCGGCTGCCGAGAGTAGCTCGGGTTCCTCGCCCTCACGAGGCAAACGGTAATGGGCAAAGAAAAGCCCTTCAAGGGGCAGTGAACGTCGGAAGCCACGGTTGCGCAGCTCGATGTCGCGCACCTCATCGTCGGTGAAGTGGTGGCGTTCGCCATTATCCAATAGGTGCAGGCACTGCGCATACAGTTGCTCATACTCGATGGGCGTGGCCACATCGATACTCTCCGTGATCTCCACACAGAGGAAGCGGCGGCTGCCCGTGGGGTCACTGAGCAGGGCATCGCTGTTACTGGTGCCGATGAACGAAGCGATGCGCGGCAGCACCGAGGCATTCTTCTCATACGCACGGCGTATGCTCAGCGTGGTCATCTGCATCAGGTTCTTCAGCGTGCTCTGCTTGCGCGGCGAGTAGCGGTCAAACTCATCGAGGTTGATAAGCAGACAGTCGGCCAGCTTGCGCTCACACTGTCCCTCGGCCGAGAGGTCGAAGCTATCGGTATAGAGGTAGCGCAGCGACTCGGGCAGCAGCAGTCGGCAGAAGGTACTCTTGTGCAGTCCCTGACGGTCGCTTATCAAGAGCGGTGCCACACTGTTGGCAAACACGGCATCCCCTCCCCTCGCCTGGTGCACGAAGGCCAGCATCCATCGGCAAAGGTAGCCCACCATCGTCTCGTCCTGTGTGAGGCGACGCATCAGGGGAGTGAGGCGGTCGGTGCCGTCCCACTGGGGCAACGCGTCAATCCATGCCGTCACGGGGTGGTACTCCTCCACGTGCATCGACTCCACCACGGCCTCTATGCCACCCATCCACCAGAAGTCCACGCCCTCGGCCTGCAGTTCGCACAGCCACGTCTTGTACACACGCTTCGTCACGGGCAGGTAGGCCGCATCGTCTGCGGCATCCACGGCCCGATACTCAGTGCGGCCCGTGAGCACATTGTATCTCAAGTGATACTTGGCACGCAAGGCTCGATCCACATCGGGAAGAGAGGGGCGACGCCTACAATTCTCCCCCTTGGGGGAGTTAGAGGGGGCCCGCCTCTTACTTGTGGCAACCAATGCTTCGCGCATCATGGTCAGCCACTGTTCAAACACTGCCGTCAGCTGTTGCTGTACGGTACTTAATATAGGTAGGTTCATTTTTCTTTTAGTTTTTAAGTTAATAAGTTTTTTAGTTTGTCAACGTTGATAGTGCAAAGTTAGTACATCAAAGTACCCAAGTCAATACCCTATCAATCAGCATACTTACAAATAAAATGCAAGGTTCGTTTGCATATATCGGGACAATAGATTACCTTTGTTCTATGGTTCCATTTTTCACTACCTTCGCGAGGGTAGTCCACTACCTTCGCGAAGATACACCACTATCTTCGCGAGGATAGCGCACTATCTTCGCGAAGGTAGTCGGAAGAGAAACTAAAGAAAACAAATATACATACCTATGAAAACGAAGAAATCAAAGAACGTGCACACACGCACTACCTACACTCCCGTGGTAACCTGCAAGCTCAACAGCCGCCAACTCCTTTGCGGCAAGGACACCAACACCCAAGGCGTCGCCATCTCCGTAGCCTACCCACAGAAAGTAGACATCGAGCGGATGGCCATCGACATCAACCACGCCACCACAGCCACCGACACCGACGTGAAGCTCGTGTGGGATGCCTTGCGCCAGGAGATTACCGACGCCCTCAGCCATGGCCACCGCGTACAGCTCGACGGCCTGGGCACGCTCACCATGGAGCTCAGCAGCCACACCGGCCCCACAGCACCTACGGGCAAGGACGTGCGCATCAGCGCCATCCGTTTCCGTCCCGACAAGCACCTGCTCGATCGCCTTGCCGACGTCAAGTTCCGCGTAGAGGGCAAGGTGCGCCAACCTCTTGCCGCGCCCGAGCTGGCCGATGCCCTGTACGAATACTTCGAGACCCACGACGACATCAGCACACGCGAGTTTGCCCGCATCAGCCACTACGCCATGAGCACCTCGTACCGCAAGATCAGGGAATACATCGCCCTCGGCGAACTGGAGCCCGTGCCACGCGCCTCGGGCTACTACCGCCCCACCCCAGGAAATTTCGGGAGGTAAGTTGAGGGTTGATGGACAATGGTTGAAAGATGAGGGTTGAGGGAAGGAAGAAGGGAGGACAGCCTGGGGGGCATCCCAGGTTGTCCTTGCTTATACACTATATTCCAACACATTACACCGCACAAGGACAGCCGGACAAGCTATTCAGGAAAAGTGACTATTTAACCCAAACTTCTCTTTGCTAAACTTGAAATCAACCTTTAGCGATTGATAATCCGAAATTATGTCGTAATTTTGTCATTCAATTTGTGGAGCAGCTGTAGATTCCTACCACTTCGCGCTAAATACTGTAACTATGCTACAACGAATGTCACACGCCACCGTCTGCCTCGTCTGCGCAGTGCTGCTGTGCCTGCTTGGCTGTTGTGCCCGCGATGCGGAGCACACGTGGCCGCTGTGGGGCGAGCTCGAAGCCTTCACCACCACGATGCCCGGCGACACCGCCACGCTCACAGGCATACGTCACCGCCTCACGGGCGACACACTCGTCAGTCCGCAGCGCTTCGCCAAGGTCGATGCCGACACGTTCGTCATCTGCGCTACCTTGCCCGACGGACGCATCATGGCCTATTCGCATCGGGGGCGCTCCATCGGCGGACGGCTCTACGACTCGTTCTCCCGCTTGCAGTGGAACGATAGCATAGAGACCGTCTACTACATTGCCACCGCCTACAAGCATTCCTACTACTACTTTCCCCGTCAGCGGCGGTTCATCGACATCTCCGATGCCCGCATCCATCGCGACGGCTTCGTGGTACCCACCGCCAGTGGCGACTCGCTGCACTATGACTATCGCGGGAATATCGTCACGCGAGAGTAATTTTGTCTCACGCAGAGGGCGCAGAGAACGCGAAGCATACGTCGCTGGCGCTCGTATGGGCCATTCGGATGGCAAGCACAAGCGAAGCGAGTGCGCCTCTGTGCTCTCTGCGACCTCTGCGTGAGACAAAAAACGTGCAGTTTCCGTGAAATCCGCCGTGACAAACAGCCCGAAACACTTGGTTGTCTCTCCGTTTATCACTACATTTGCAGCGTTAAAAAACCATATCGTATGAAAAGATATCACCACCTCTACACCCTGCTTGCCGTAGTCCTGCTGTGCGGCATCAGTCTCTCGTGCGACGAGACCAACCCCTGGGGCGACACGCCACCTGCCGAGGTGCCCGCCAACGGTACCGTAGACTTTGGCATACAGTTGGGCGGCGATAGCATAGACATCTCGGCCCCCATTACCATAGACCGCCCGAGCGATACGCTCAGCATCACCATCGGTCAGCAGAGCAGCTACACCGACCCCGACGGCACAGTGTATACCTGCGAACCCCGAGCCACCATCACGCTCTACTCCTTGGCCGATACCATCCATGCCGAGGACATCGCAGCGCTGACCACCGTGGCCGGTGCCACTGCTACCACGGAGCAGAGCGGCAGCAACCCCGTGCTGCATACCGCCAAGCAGACGTTCACCATCGGCGGGCAAGAGCTTGCCCTCGACCTCGGCTACGAGGTGTATACCTACACCAACTCACAGTCGTCCACCGTAGAGATGCCCTATATCAGGACGGGCGCAGCCACCGAGCCTACGGTATCGCTCAGCTCCCTGTCGCTCACCCGAGCCAGCATCGTAGACTCCACGCTGTTTGAGGTGAGTGCAAAGTTTAATCTTGAGCTTGAAAGCGTTAATACCAAGAGCGAAAACAAAGAGACATTAGAGTTTAATGTTCATTATGTTGGTGTGGTAGAAAACGTTACAGAGCTTTATGGAAGTGTGGTCTATACTATTAATGATAAGAATGGGGAGGTGAAGTCTCCATTTGTGGTCAATGGTGCGGATACGCTTTTATTGGAGATTAAAGAGGAGAGTACGTATGCCTTGGCAGATACAGCGGTTTATTCATTTGAACCGAAGGCTACTATTAGCTTAAAGGTAAAGAATGACACAGCCTTTGTTGAGAAGTACGAGCTTTTATCTGCACTTATTGAGACAGAAGAGCCTAAAACCTCTCGTGAGGGTGAAAATCCTATATCTAATCTGTATGAACAAGTTTTTGCAACATCATCGCAAGAGTTCCTGTTCGAAACGATGTATGAGGTGTATACTGCTCAAAGTGGCGATGAAATGCCATATTTGATGATTGGTGAACCCAAATGCATTGGAATAGAAATTACAGAGCAGAAAAAGGATGCCACGACTCGCGCGTTTGTGTATGATACTGTGTATTACGATGTGAAAGCCAAGTTTGCAGTTGAGCTCAATGGTGTTAATGTGAGTGATGAACTTGCTAATACTTTAGAGTTTGAGGTTAATTATGTAGGTGGTGTTATAAATGCGACCGAGGTTGTTGAGCTTGTGAATATTACATATCGTAAAAACCAAGTGTTTTATGCAGGGCATGATAATTTGTTGCCCGCTTCTCAATGCGAAGTTTATCGTGATAGACATTATTCTGATGGACATGTTGAAACGGATGAGTTTTATGATGCTCCTTGGGTGTGGGTAGAAAGTAATGTTACTTTAGGATGCGGAAGTGATGTTGTTGATCATTTTAGGGATACAACGGTTACTTATTTACCAGATTTTATTGTTAGCTATGAGAATTTTAATCGATATTCGGTAAAAACAGATAATATTTATGTATATCAAAGAGGAGCAACATGTATTCCTAGTTTTGAGAATGTTGAATTGGTATTATATTCAGAACGTAATGAAGTTCCAGATAGATATGATGAAACATATGGAGCGGAGTTAAAGGACTATAACTTCAATCCCGATAAACCAATAGAAGGATGGTACGTAAAAGATCATGTTAAGAGTCGTAGAAAATTGTTGAAATATGCCAAAGATGGTAATTCTTTTCCTTTTAGAGGGTATCTTATCACGATGAGATATTATGATCGTTTTTTGTGTGTGGATGATACTATAATAGGTTTTGAAGAATTTCGACCAAAAATAGAATCATTTGAAACATTTGATGATTATGGTGGCTCTGATGTTCATGGTCCTGGAAAAATTTATCAGTATGTAACAAAGGGTGAATATTTGGATCATACTTTCTATTTTGAAATAACAGATACTATCTATACACCGAAAAATTGATGTTTCATTAATTCTGACTATCTTTGCCCACAAATAATAAAAACTATGCAACACGGATTCATCAAAGTGGGTGCCGCCATACCGCTGGTCAGCGTGGCCGACACGAAGTATAATACAGAGCAGCTCATCGCCATGGCACACCGTGCCCATGATGAGGGTGCTGAGGTGACGGTGTTCCCCGAGCTGTGCATCACGGGCTACACCTGCGGCGACTTGCTGACACAACAGACCTTGCTGCAAGAGGCCGAGAATGGCGTGGCACGATTTGCCGAAGCCACCAAGGAGTATGACAACATATACATCATCGGCGCACCCATCTATGTGTGCGGAGCGCTGTACAACTGCGCCCTCGTGGTGCAGCAAGGCCGTATACTGGGTATCGTACCCAAATGCTATATTCCCAACTACGGCGAGTTTAACGAACGCCGATGGTTCAGCACAGGCTACAACCTGCGCATGGAGGACAACATACAGTATGCCGGACAAGAGGTGCACATAGGTTCGTACCAGATATTCCACACGGGACGCTATGACTTTGGCGTTGAGATATGTGAGGACCTGTGGAGTGTGACACCGCCCAGCTCGGCACTGGCCCTGCAAGGTGCGGAGATCATCTTCAACCTCTCGGCATCGGACGAGGTGACGGGCAAACACGAATACCTGCGCTCGCTCATCGCCCAGCAGTCGGCCCGTTGCATGGCAGGATACGTATACAGCAGCTGCGGCTATGGAGAGTCGACCACCGACCTCGTGTTTGCGGGCAATGCCCTCATCGCCGAAAACGGCACGATGATAGCACAGGGGCAGCGTTTCAGCCTCGATGCCCAATTGGTATGCACGGAGATAGACCTCGACAAACTGCGTATGGAACGCCGTGGCAACACCACCTTCGCTACCGCACAGGCCGACCTCTTCCCCAAGGCCACACACGTGCATACCCGCACCATCACCGAAAAGGAGTGTGCCCTCAGCCGCACCTATTCGCCCCTGCCCTTCGTGCCGAGCGGCAACGAGCTGGATGCGCACTGCAACGAGATATTCAACATACAGGTGGCCGGCCTGGCCAAGCGCCTCACCCACATCCACTGCAGCAAGGCGGTGATAGGCATATCGGGCGGACTGGACTCTACGCTGGCGCTACTGGCCACGGTGCGCACGTTCGATCGCCTCGGGCTGCCCCGCACAGGCATCATAGGCATCACCATGCCGGGCTTCGGCACCACCGACCGCACCTACCAGAATGCCCTCGCGCTGATGCAGCTGCTGGGCATCACCCTGCGCGAGATCAGCATCAAGGATGCATGCATACAGCACTTCAAGGACATAGGGCACGACATCACCCTACACGACACCACGTATGAGAACAGCCAGGCCCGCGAGCGCACCCAGCTGCTCATGGACGTGGCCAACCGCGAGAACGCCATCGTGATAGGCACGGGCGACCTCTCGGAGCTGGCACTCGGATGGGCCACATACAATGGCGACCACATGTCGATGTACGGACTGAACGCCGGCATACCCAAGACCCTTGTACGCCACCTCGTGGCATGGGAGGCTACCCACACCTACGATGCGGAGATACGCGACATCCTGCTCGACGTGGTGAACACGCCCATCAGCCCCGAGCTGATTCCGGCCAAGGCCGACGGCACCATCAAGCAGAAGACCGAAGACCTGGTGGGACCCTATGAGCTGCACGACTTCTTCATCTACCACTTCCTGCGCTCGGGCTATACCCCATCGAAGATATACTACATCGCTTGCAAGACCTTCGAGGGCAGCTACGACAAGGCCACCATCAAGAAGTGGCTCAAGATATTCTTCCGCCGCTTCTTCCAGCAGCAGTTCAAGCGCTCGTGCCTGCCCGACGGGCCGAAGGTGGGTAGCGTATCGCTGAGTCCGCGTGGCGACTGGCGCATGCCGAGCGATGCAAGTGCAGCACTTTGGCTGGAGGAGTGTGAGAGGCTGTAGGAGAGGCCTCCCCTAACCCCTCCCAAGGAGGGGGACTGCAAATTCCTATGAATATAAATAGTGGCATGCAATAACAATAATAAAAAAAATCCTCGCAATATACGAATCGCCCCTTCGGGAGGGGGATTTCGGAGTCCAACAAACAAGAACCATTAGCAGTAATAAAAAAAGTCCTTCACCGAGATGTACGAATCACCCCTCCTCGGGAGGGGAAGGGGGAGGCCACATATCAAGATGATTATCATAGGCATAGCAGGTGGCACAGGATCGGGAAAGACCACCGTAGTAAAGAAAATCGTAGAGAGCCTGCCCGAGGGCTCGGTGGCTGTGATACCACAGGACTCGTACTACAACGACCAGTCGGACATGCCGCTCGAGGAGCGCAAGAAGACCAACTTTGACCACCCCGACGCATTCGAGTGGTCATTACTGGCGCATCAGATCAACGAGCTGCGCGAGGGACGCTCTATAGAGCAGCCCACCTACTCGTATATCACCTGCACACGACTCGAAGAGACGGTACATGTAGAACCACGCGAAGTCATCATCGTGGAGGGCATCATGGCACTGTACGACAAGAGCATGCGCGACCTCATGGACATCAAGATATTTGTAGATGCCGAGCCCGACGAGCGCTTGCTGCGTGTCATCACACGCGACATCGCCGAGCGTGGACACCCGTTGGAGATGCTCATCGGCAAGTATCGCAACGTGCTGAAGCCCATGCACGATGAGTTCATCGAACCCACCAAGCAGTATGCCGACATCATCATCCCTAATGGCGGACATAATGTCAAGGCCATAGAGATGCTACG
>JAZPZS010000088.1:0-9638 GCA_045544835.1 Bacteroidaceae bacterium
ATCATCTTGTGCAGTGCGATACCGCGGTGAGCCATGTAGTTCTCGTCGCCCTTCTGGAAGTGCCAGTACATATCGGCATCCACGAGGCGGAAGATGATGGTCTTGTCGCCCACGAGTGCCTGGTCATGGCTCTCGGCATACGAGATGGTCTTCTCGTCCTGACGGCGGTTGGTAACCTCCCAGAACATGCTGGTGGGCTTCCAGTTCTCGTCGGTCTGCTCCTTGATGAGCTTAATCCAGTAGTCGGGCACGTTCATCGCCATGCGGTAGTCGAAGCCGTAGCCACCGTTCTTGATGGGGGCTGCTAGTCCGGGCATACCCGATACCTCCTCGGCAATGGTGATGGCATTCTTGTTGAGCTCGTGGATGAGCGAGTTGGCTAAGGTGAGGTAACAGATGGCATCGCCGTCCTGATTCAGGTTGTAGTAGTCGCCATAGCCACAGAAGGCCTCGCCCAAGCCGTGGCTGCGGTAGAGCATAGAGGTGACGCCGTCGAAGCGGAAGCCGTCGAACTTATACTCCTCCATCCAGAAGCGGCAGTTTGAGAGCAGAAAGCACACCACATCGTTCTTGGAGTAGTCGAAGCAGAGTGAGTCCCAAGCCGGATGCTCATGACGGTCGCCTGGGTAGAAATATTGGTTGGGGTCGCCAGCCAAGTTGCCAAGCCCCTCAAGCACATTCTTCACGGCGTGTGACTGCACCATATCCATAATCACGGCAATGCCGTTGGCATGAGCCTCATCAATGAGCTGTTTGAGCTCCTCGGGAGTACCCTGGCGCGACGATGCCGCGAAGAAGTTTGACACGTGGTAACCAAACGAGCCATAATAGGGGTGCTCCTGGATGGCCATGATCTGTATGCAGTTGTACCCTGCGGTAATCACGCGCGGCAACACCTTCTCGCGGAACTCGTTGTAGGTCGATACCTTCTCCTCCTCGCCCGACATGCCCACGTGGCATTCGTAGATGAGCAGGGGTGAGGTGTTGGGCTTGAACTTCTTCACCTTGAACTCATAGGGCTCGGGCTCCCATACCTGTGCACTGAACAGGTAGGTCTTCTCGTCCTGTACCACACGACGAACGTAGGCAGGGATACGTTCTCCCGAGCCGCCTTGCCAGTACACCTTCATCTTATAGTAGTCCTCGTGGTGGATGGCATCGGCAGGCAGGTTCACCTCCCAGTCGCCATGTCCGTTGAGTCGGGTGAGCTTATACTCGGGCTTCTCCTGCCACTCGTTGAAGTCGCCTATGAGATATATCTCCGTAGCATTGGGTGCCCACTCGCGGAATGTCCACCCCTTCTTCGTCTTGTGCAGGCCATAGTACTTGTGACCACAGGCCACATCTTTTAGTTTCTTGGCACCATTGTCGGTGAGTTCGTTCCTGCGGCGCACGTAGTAGTCGTAGCGTCCCTGAATCGCGGGTTCGTATGGTTCGAGCCACGGATCGTTTTCAATAAGTTTTAGCATAATATTTTAGTTTTTAAGTTTATAAGTTTTCGAGTTTGTAGGTTGTCATTCTCAGAAGGAACTTAAAATCCAACAAACTTATGAACTCACAAACTTATTTTTTCACTTTCACGATTATCTTCTTCAACCCAGTGGGAGTAATGCCGGGAGCATGACCATCGGAGGGGAAGAAAAGGGTAAACATACCGGGCTTCACGGTGAGATAGTCATCGGCCAAGCCATCATACAAGGTAAGGTCCTTAACGGCATCGTACTCCGCTTCGGGGAGGTCGGCACGCTGGGTATAGCCCATCTGCTCCACGCCAGTCAACGGTATCTGTATGTCGATGTATTCATTGTGTGTCTCCAGCTTGGCCTCTTCCTTGGTCTTGGGACCAATCTCATTGACGTTGACAATCAACTCATTCTCTACAAGAACGATTTTTCCAGGAGCAAGAGCCTTGAGGTCGGTGTTCTCAATGTAGTCGATAGCCTGTGCAAACAGGGGATTCAGCGAAGCATAGTCGCGTAAGTTTTTCAGATTGTCTATTACCATGGCTTTAGTTTTTTGAGGTTATGGTTTATAATGTTTATCATCTTAAAATCATGGATATGGGAAATGCCCAAAATTCCAATCATCTCACAAATGTAAGTATTATCTTCTTATCATCCAAATATAGTGTCCGAAAAAGCTCGACCTACAATTTGAAGCAACGGCTGATGAATGCATCCGTTCGAGGCAACCACCTCACGCCCATTAAGGAAGGTGTCGCCACCATGAAAGTCGGTAGTGACACCGCCCGCCTCGGCAAGGATGAGCGTACCTGCCGCCACATCCCACGGCCCCAGTAGGCCTTCGATGCGTCCCTCGGCACGCCCTGCGGCAACATAACATAGCTCCGCGGCCGCCGAGCCAAGCAGACGTTCGGCTCCTACCGTGCCATACATCTGCGCTATGGCATTGAGGATGAAGGGGCGGAAGTAATCACTATCGTAGGGGAATCCTAGAAGAATCTGCGCCTGATTCATATCGGCTATCGTGCTGACATGGATGGGCTGTCCGTTGAGGTAGGCTCCTCCACCCTTATACGCCGAATAGCACTCATCGCGACACACCTCGTAGACAACGCCCAGGAGAATCTCCTTGCGGTTGCGTAGCGCTATGCTGACGCAGTAGGGGGCCATGTCGTGAATGAAGTTGGTGGTACCATCCAGCGGGTCGATGACCCAGCAATACTCCTCCTCGGCACACTGGCGGGTGGTCTTCTCCTCCGTGACGAAGCCTGCCTCGGGAAGCAGAGCGCCAAGTTGTGCAACGAGCCGTTGCTCAGACATCTTGTCGACATACGATACATAATCGTGGGGGCCCTTCTCCTGTACTGCTGTCCTGTCGAATGCTGCACGCTGCTCCTTGAGAAAGTGTCCGGCACTCACGGCGACATCGATTACTTGGGAAATCAGTTGACTTAGTTCTATCATGCGAGTGATCAGTGTTTTTTCTTTTATGATCAGTGATTGCCTGCTTAGCGCATCATGCCATTGACATAGTTCACGGTGCGCACCAGGTTGCCTTGGGCATCATACTCCTTGAAGGGGCCGTTCTGCAGGTTATTGACATAGGTACCCTCCGTACGAGTGCTATCGGTGCGGATAACCGTGCCGTACCCATCCTTTACGCCCTGCTTGTATTCCCCTTCGTATACCGTGCCGTCGGCCAGTACCATGTTGCCCTTTCCGTGTGGCAGGTCATCGACCCAATCCCCCTCATAGACGTCACCGTTGGGCCATCGGCAGATGCCCTTTCCGTGGCGTTTGTTTTGTTGCCAATCGCCGTCATAGACCTCTCCGCTAGCCATCTCGAAGCGTCCACGTCCATGGATGGCACCATCCTTATACTCTCCCGTATAGCGGCTCCCGTTAGGGCGGGTATATACGCCATAGCCCGTGCGCATGCCGTCGGCGTATTCGCCTACATAGACATCACCGTCGAAGAAGCGGTACTCGCCCTTCCCATGCTGCACGTTGTTGCGCCACTGGCCGGTATACTCATCCCCATTGGCGTAGAGGAAGGTACCCTCTCCATGCCGCACATCGTTGCGCCAATAGCCGTCGTAGCTGGCCCCGTCGAGCCAGAACATGCGACCCTTGCCCTCTTTGTGGTCATGGCTCCACGCCCCGTTGTAGTTCGACCCATCATCGCACCATATATAGACTCCCGTCCCATGGCGCTCACCATGCTCCCACTGCCCGGTATAGGTATCGCCGTTGGCATAGAACATGGAGCCAAACCCATGGATATCGCCCATGAGGAAGCTCCCCTCGTATCGGCGTCCATCAGGAAAGTACAGGGTGCCGCGTCCATTGCGCACACCGCGATGCCACTCCCCCTCATAGCGTGTACTATCGGCATAGGTCATCACACCGCGTCCTTGACGCTTGCCATTTTCAAACATGCCCTGATATACCGACCCGTCCGCAAAGGTCAGCTTGCCCTTGCCGTGGGGACGCATAAACATGACATCCCCCTTGTACAGGGATCCATCGCGCAATGTCTTGGATTTCTGACGTACGAGCACTTTCTCAACAACGTTCTGTTGCGCCTCAACTGCCCCGAACGGCACAGCCAGCAGGAAAGCTGTAATCAGCAATGAATATAATGAGTGTCTTCTACTATACATATTACACTTTTTCGAGCAAAGTTAAACAAACACACGTGAACGTACAAATTAAGAACCACAAAAAATACTTATCGCAACGAAAAATTGAAGCATTTTAATTACAAAAACTGACAGTCCAGTACCTTTCGCTCCATACAATCCACTACCCTACCGCAAAAGAGAGTGAGGATCGAACCGACCCTCACTCTCTTTTCATTGCCCGTACGAGTCAATTACTCCACGATAGTCATCTCATCGACGAGGTGCTTGCAACCACCCAACTTCTCAAGGATGAAGAGCACATAGCGGATATCCACCACGATGCAACGCTGCTTGTCATTGTCGAAGTTGATGTCGCCGCTCAGCGATTCCCAGTTGCCATCGAAAGCAGCTCCGATGAGCTCTCCATGGGCATTCATCACGGGGCTACCGCTATTGCCACCGGTGATATCATTGGTGGTGATAAAGTTTACCGGCAGACGGCCATCACTCAGTGCATAGCGGCCATAGTCCTTGGTTGCATAAAGTTGCTTGAGTTTCTCGGGCACCACAAACTCGGGGTTGGTGGCATCTTCCTTTTCCATCACTCCCTCCAGCGTGGTGTAGTAGTCGTAGCTGACACCATTCTTGGGGCTATAGGGCTTCACCGTACCATAGGTAAGGCGAAGGGTGAAGTTGGCATCGGGAGCCTTGGGCGTGGGGGCATACATCTCGCAGAGCCCACGGACGTAGGTCTTGTGGAGCAGCTGCAGCTCATCGCGGTCGGCAGCGCTGGCAGCACTAAGACGGGTATACATCTCCCACTTGCAACGTGAATATGCTGTGGCAAGGTCCTTTTCAATAGCCTTTACCGAAGGTTTCTTGAGGAATCGCTTCAGGTTCTGCTCGTTGGCAGTGATGGAATTGTCATACATAGCATCGATATAGCGGTCGATGTCGCCTTTGTAGTCCTTGTCAATGGTGGTGTAGAAGGCGGGCAACTCGATATCCATCTCCTTGTAAAGGGCAAAAAGGGCCTTGGCCACCTTACGGTCGACCTCGTGGTCGTAGTCCTTGTTGTGAACCTGGGCATAGGACCTGCGCAGTTCGTCGCTCCACTTGGCTACCGCCTCTTTATCCTTCGCTTTGAGTGCTACCTTGAGGCTATCCATCACGCGGTATGGAGCACCAAACTCAATGCCCATCATGAAAGTCTCCGTAAAGGCCATACGAAGATAAGCATCAGCAGATGTCTTGGCCATCAGTTCATCAATCTTTGCCACCACGGCAGCATACTCATCGTTGCCCTTCTCGGCAGCAAAGTGGGCGAAGCGGGCTTCCTGCTCGGTCTTGGCCTCACGCACCTTGTTGTCGATGATAGCCTTGTTCATGCCAATAGAGTTCTTCCAATAGTTACTGCTGCTTGCATACTTACCGGCATACTGGATACGCACCTTGTCACTGGCTGCCATCTCACGCTTGAGCACCTCTTGACGAGCCTCGCGCACCTGGATACGCGGAGTGTTCTGGCAATCCATACGATGCTGTATCTCGCTGCGTGTGAGGAAGCGCTGCGTACTGCCGGGGAAGCCCATCACCATGGCATAGTCGCCTTCGCTCAATCCCTTGATGGAGACACTCAGATGCTTGGGAGTCTTCAGGGGTACGTTGTCCTCGCTATAGAGGGCAGGGTTACCTTCTGAATCGGCATAGATGCGGAACATGGAGAAGTCGCCCGTATGACGCGGCCACATCCAGTTGTCGGTTTCACCGCCAAACTTACCTACCGATGAAGGAGGTGCGGCTACCATACGTATGTCAGAGTATACTTTCAGGAAGAACAGGTAGTAGCGGTTGCCGGCATAGAAAGGACGGACGATAGCCTCAATACCAGGTTTCCCATCGTACTCGCTGGCCTTGAGCTCCTCGCTGGCCATCTCGCCAAGGAACTGATATGACAATGCCTCTACCTCGGTGATGCTGTCGTTCGCGATAAGGGCATTAACCTTATCGGTGACGTCAACGATTCTTTCCACAAAGGTAAACTCAAGGCCTGGAGTAGGCAGCTCCTCGGCGCGGGTCATTGCCCAGAAGCCATCGGTAAGGTAATCGTGCTCTACCGAGCTGTGTTGCTGTATGGCGCCATAGCCGCAATGGTGATTGGTAAGGATGAGTCCCTCTGCAGAGACAATCTCGCCCGTACATCCACCGCCAAAGATGCCTATGGCATCCTTGATTGAGGGCCCTGCCGGATTATATAAATCGGTACCCTCGAGTTGCAAGCCCTGCTGCTTCATCTGGTCGACCAGATATTGCTCCTCCATCATCTGGAGTAGCCACATTCCTTCGTCGGCACGGGCACCAAGAAAGATGCAGGCCAACATCATTGTAAATAAGATTCTTAATCTTTTCATAATTTGTTATTCATTTTATAGTTTACACAAAAAGAGGTGCAAACTTACACAATATTTTCTTCACCAACAAACATTTACTATCTCTGTTTGTTAGCGATATCAAATACCCAACATATATATACATATGAATACAATGACTAAAAGTTTTCTAGCAGGTTGCGCAGCCCTTTTCTGTAGCGCCACAGCATCAGTTGCCTGTACAGGCATATCACTTACCGCCAAAGATGGTAGCTATGTGCAAGCCCGAACTATTGAGGGCGCAGCACTCAAGCTCATCAGTGAATATGTCATCATACCACGTGGCTATGAGATGCAGTCGTATACCCCAAATGCTAAGAATGGTCTGAAGTTCAAGGCCAAATATGGTGTGGTAGGATTATGTGTAGTACAAAAGGAATTCATTGCAGAAGGCATGAATGAAGCGGGTTTGTCCACTGGACTATTCTTCTTTCCCAATTATGGCAGTTACCTACCCTACAACCCTAATGAAGCGGACCGTAGTGTAGGCGACCTGCAACTCAACGCCTGGATGCTATCACAATTTGCCACTGTTGATGAAGTGAAGGAAGCCATCACATCAGGGCAAGTGCGCGTAGTGGGACTTGACGCTGGTTCGGTAGTACATTATCGCATTGGTGACAAGAGTGGGCGGCAGGTAGTACTCGAATTTGTCGATGGAGAGCCACATTTCTACGAGAACACCGTAGGGGTACTCACCAACTCACCAGGATTCCCCTGGCATCTAGCCAATCTTAACAACTACGTTAACCTCTTCCCGGGCAGTGCCCCCAACCAACTACTTGGACAACAAGCGTTGAGTCCCTTTGGGGGCAACTCGGGAATGCTCGGGCTGCCAGGTGATGCCACCCCACCCTCACGCTTCGTTCGTGCAGCCTTCTATCGCAACACGGCTCCTCAACGTCCCGACGGATTCAGCACTGTGACCCAGTGTTTCCATCTGCTCAACAACTTTGACATCCCTATCGGAGTGGAGCACAAAAAGGGGGAAGGACCCGATATTCCAAGTGCAACTCAATGGACATCGGCCATAGACCTCACGAATGGTAAGGTATACTACAAGACATCGTATAATAACACCATACGATGCATTGATCTCAAAAGTATCGATTTCAGCAAAGTGGAATACCAATGGCACCCTATGGATAAGAGTGAAGTACAACCTGTAGAGATGATTCCAATAAAACATTCTTAGAACATCGACTCTTCCTCCTGATTCCAATGAACCACGAAACCTTCGCAAGAATGGGTTGCGCTCGTTGTAAGCAGAAGCAAGATGCAGCATCGAAATATAAATAAAAGAAGAAGAGGGAACATCCATTTACGATGCCCCCTCTTCCTGTCCATACATTTACCGAAAAGATAAAAAACATATCGCTTCTTAGGGTTTGCTTCTATAACTCTGTCACAAAAAATTTCTTATTCGAGATTAAATTTTTACAATCACAGCCTTCTCATTACGGCAATCGGGCATTGCTTCCCCTATATTTGCTCCAATATACGTCGGGTCACAA
This sequence comes from Bacteroidaceae bacterium, assembly GCA_045544835.1. GTDB lineage: Bacteria > Bacteroidota > Bacteroidia > Bacteroidales > Bacteroidaceae > UBA1189. The sequence goes on from JAZPZS010000088.1 coordinate 8,031, forward strand.
ATTGTATACCTCTTACCCGACAAGATGATATGGTCACCATCCATCTCATCTACGAATCGAACAGCCGTAGCCAAATGACGAGGATAGTTAAGCAACACAACATCCAATCCCAACAGATCACGCACAAGGATGGAGTAGAAGATAGAACGGTCTTCACAATCACAATAGGGATAGTAGAGCATCTCATCTGCAAATAGCGGACGTTCTACGCCAAACTGCACATCATCGGTTTGGTATTCGAAGGCATTCTGCACAAAATGCAACAATACATTGGCCGCCTCGGCCTTGCTCTTCCCTTCAATTGCCTGACGCAACTTGGGATAAAGTGCCGATTTTGCTTTGCTGCTCAACGAGGCTGTTGAATAAAAGTTCCATTGGGCATTGCGTGGATAATCATCATAGAAATCTATAAGATTTTGGTTTACCGTCACCGCAACTTTTGTCAGTTTTCCATCAGTTAATGTACGTTGAACTCCATTCTTCACTTTCAAGTTAGGGACGGAAGCCATATAAAGTGACATGCCTCTTTCTTGCGGGAAGGAACGGTTGTATACATAGAACGATTTGCCGCGTGAGTTATCATCCATTATATAATAAGGAGTGCCGTCGATGGTGAGGTAAGAGTAGTTATATACCTCTTGCTCAATGGGGAGCAACAAGACCAGTCGGTTGTCAGTACGTGCTATGCGCACTTTATACCCAGACTGCACGAGCAAATACATTTGCAACAATACCGCCTCGTTATGATTGGTCGTAGAAAAAAAACTATCAGTCATCACTTGTATCAGACGTACATACCCCCAATCGCAGAGATTTAGTTTCTTCCTGTAATTGGAACATTCGGCCAACAGGGGAAGGTACTTGTCGTCGGAAAGCAATGTCCAAGCATCGGCCACTTGCTCTTCGCTCGTGCCTTGCAGACGATACTTATGGGCATCGGTCAGCGACACACGGCATGGAGTACCATAGTATATGAAGGAGAAGCCCGCAGTAGCAGGTTTCACTTCAGGCAATGGTACGGCTGGAACGACAGGCTTGGTAGGCTTCGCGGGCGATACGACCTTACCCATCGGCAAGGTCGTGTTCCCGGGCGTATCATCGGTAGTCTTCACCACTGGACGCGGTGGTTCGGGACGTGACGGTACAGGCTTGGCCGCGTTGGAGGAGAACTTCGTCCATGCCTTGCGCATATATTCGGCATATTCGGCATTCAGCTTCGCGCGGTATGCCTCAAAGTCCTCTTTCTGCTGCTTGCTGTAGGCGTTGAACTGCCGCTGTTGTTGCTGCTTGTATGCCTCAAAGTCGGTTTGTGCCGACAATTGGGACATACTAAGCAACAAAGCCAATAGGGTAATGCGTGTCCTCATGACTCACTTTGATTACTTCTCTTTTTCATAAAGGTACTCGACCTCATCATCGCTCAGCGCCTTGTCGTTGTAGATGCGGAGATTGTCGACTATCATATTAGAGGTATGCCATGCCTCACCTAATTTTCCGCCAAATATAAATTTCTCGTACTCTTCTGGATATGATTTCAAAGAGCATAGGTCAACAAGTTCACCATTGAGATAGAGCTTTAGTTCATGAGCCCCATACTCTCCATATGAA
>JAZPZS010000089.1:0-3636 GCA_045544835.1 Bacteroidaceae bacterium
GTGGCCCGTGCAGCTGGCATCCCCTCGCTCTTCATGATCAACAAGAAGGGTGAGACACGCCCCATGGTGGACCTCACCGGTAAGTTCTACCTCATGGAGGAGCTCGACGAGCAGTTCCTCGCCACATGCGTCAACCAGGAGCTCTACAAGAACTACGAAGGCCGCTGGGTGAAGAATGCCTACGACCCGCAGTTCACCGTGGATGGCCGCTACGACGAGAAGGCCGCCGCTGCTGCCGAGTCGCTCGACGTGTTCATCTGCATCAATATGAAGGGCGAGAACAAGGCCTTCAAGATAGAGAAGCACGTGCATAACTATCCGCACTGCTGGCGCACCGACAAGCCTGTGCTCTACTATCCGCTCGACTCATGGTTTATCCGCTCTACCGCAGTGAAGGAGCGTATGATGGAGCTCAACAAGACCATCAACTGGAAGCCCGAGAGCACCGGTACAGGCCGCTTCGGCAAGTGGCTCGAGAACCTCAACGACTGGAACCTCAGCCGCTCGCGTTACTGGGGCACTCCGCTGCCTATCTGGCGCAGCGAGGAGGGCGAGGAGCTCTGCATCGGTTCGGTAGAGGAGCTGTACAATGAAATAGAGAAATCAATCGCCGCCGGCTTCATGACCGCGAACCCCTACAAGGAGATGGGCTTCGAGCCGGGCGTATATAATAAGGAGAACTACGACAAGATTGACCTCCACCGCCCCTATGTGGACGACATCATCCTCGTATCGGAGAGCGGCAAGCCCATGAAGCGCGAGCTCGACCTCATCGACGTATGGTTCGACTCGGGTGCCATGCCCTATGCACAGCTGCACTATCCGTTCGAGAACAAGGAGATCGTGGACGACCGCTCCTACTATCCTGCCGACTTCATCGCCGAGGGTGTGGACCAGACCCGTGGATGGTTCTTCACCTTGCATGCCATTGCTACGATGGTATTCGACAGCGTGGCCTACAAGAACGTTATCTCCAATGGTCTTGTGCTCGACAAGAACGGCAACAAGATGTCGAAACGTCTGGGCAATGCCGTAGACCCCTTCGGCGCCATCGAGAAGTATGGTAGCGACCCCTTGCGCTGGTATATGATTACCAACTCATCGCCCTGGGACAACCTCAAGTTCGACGAAGAGGGTGTAGTGGAGGTGATGCGCAAGTTCTTCGGCACACTGCACAATACCTATAAGTTCTTTGCTCCCTACGCCAACCTCGACGGTTTCCACTACGGTGAGGCCGAGGTGCCTGTAGCCGAGCGCCCCGAGATTGACCGCTGGATCATCTCTGAACTGAACACCTTGATAAAGAATGTGGATGCCTGCTATGCCGACTACGAGCCTACTCGTGCCGGACGTCTCATCAACGACTTTGTCAACGACAACCTCTCCAACTGGTATGTACGCCTTTGCCGCAAACGTTTCTGGGGTGCTGGCTATACCGAGGATAAGTTGGCTGCCTACCAGACACTGTATACCTGTCTTGAGACCGTGGTGAAGCTGATGGCGCCCATCGCTCCCTTCTATGCCGACAAGCTCTACATGGACCTTGTGGGCGCAACTGGCCGCGACACGGTAGACTCTGTACACTTGGCACAGTTCCCCGTATGCGACGAGTCGCTTGTAGACAAGGAACTCGAGATGCGTATGGAGCTGGCACAAAAGGTGTCGTCTATGGGCTTGGCATTGCGCAAGAAGGTGAACATCATCGTGAAGCAGCCTTTGCAGAAGCTGATGATTCCCGTAGATGCCGAGCTGAAGGCACGCCTCGAGGCTGTGAAACCGCTCATCATGAACGAGGTGAACGTGAAGGAGATTGACTTCGTGGAGGGCGCATCGGACATCCTCGTGAAGAAGGTGAAGTGTAACTTCAAGATCTTGGGTAAGAAGTTCGGTCCCTTGATGAAGCAGGTAGCTGCAGCTGTGGGTGCCATGACTCAAGAGCAGATCACCGAGCTGGAGACAGCCGGTCGTCTCACCCTCGACCTGAACGGTACACCTGCCGAGATTGAGGCTGGCGAGGTAGAAATCTACAGCGAGGATATCCCCGGCTGGGTAGTTGCCAACGAGGGAGTACTCACCGTAGCGCTCGACGTGACCGTGACCGATGCGTTGCGTCGCGAGGGTATAGCCCGTGAGCTTGTGAGCAAGATTCAGAATATCCGTAAGTCGAGCGGCTTCGAGATTGTAGACCGTATCGCCGTGACCTTGAGCAGCAATGAGAACAGTGATGCCGCCATCGAGGAGCACAAGGCATACATCTGCAACCAGGTGCTTGCCGACAGCCTTACTGTAGGTGAGGTAAACGATGGTGCCGCACTTGAGTTTGACGGATTCACCCTGCTGGCAAAAGTAGAAAAGATTTAGTATTAACATATAGGTTAGGGCTTCGGCCCTAACCCCTAAACAACGAAAAAAAACTATGGCAGAAAAAACACGCTACACTGACGAGGAGCTGGAAGAGTTCCGCACCATCATTTTAGAGAAGTTAGAACTGGCCCAACGCGACTACGACAACCTGAAGGGCTCGTTGAGCAACCGTGACAATAATACGGACCACGACACGGCTCCTACCTATAAGATTCTGGAAGAGGGTGCCAACACGCTCTCCAAGGAGGAGACCATGCGTCTGGCCCAGCGTCAGATGAAGTTTATCCAGAGCTTGCAGGCAGCTCTCGTGCGTATCGAGAACAAGACGTATGGCATCTGCCGCGAGACAGGCAAGCTCATTCCCGCAGGCCGTCTCCGTGCTGTTCCTCACGCTACGCTGAGCATCGAGGCCAAGCAGGGAAAGAAATGATTTTAGGAGATAAAGGGAGTTAATGGAGTTAAAAGGAGATAAAGGCTGAATGTTATTACGCGCGAAAAAGCTATTAGCCTGTATCTCCCCAAGGAGCGAAGCGGGTATCTCCATTTGACTACTTAACTCCTTAATGGAATACAAATGAAATTGAAGCTAAAACTATCCGAAGGGCGAATGGCTGCGCTCATAGTGGCCATCTGCCTTATCATAGACCAAGTAATCAAGTTGGCGGTGAAGCTCAACATGCGCTTGTATGAGAGTATTCATGTCACTGACTGGTTTTACATCTACTTCACCGAGAACCCCGGCATGGCATTCGGCATGGAGATATTCGGGAAGATTTTCCTGACGCTCTTCCGCATCATTGCCGTAGGCTGTTTCGTGTATTACCTTTATAAGATACGTGGCAAGGGTTTTCCGCGAGGATATATTGCGTGTGTGGCCTTGATTATTGCGGGTGCGGCAGGTAATATCTTCGACTGTGTATTCTATGGCTCCCTGTTTTCGGAGAGTACGCCCTATGCTGTCTCTGAGATGGTGTCGTGGGGCGATGGATATGCTCCTCTGCTCAAGGGTAAGGTGGTGGATATGTTTTACTTCCCCTTGGTGGAGTGGAACTGGCCCGATTGGCTTCCCTTCGTCGGAGGTGAGCACTTCATCTTCTTCAGCCCCATCTTCAACTTTGCCGATGCTTGCATCAGCTGTGCCGTCATCGCGGTGCTGCTGTTCTATAATAAATGTATGAACTGGGGACTCGAGGGTCCGAATCATGCTGCTGATGAGAAGGGCGCTTCGAAATAGTCTGCAGTTGGTGGCTGTAGTGGTATTGTCACTGTTGT
>JAZPZS010000090.1:0-12032 GCA_045544835.1 Bacteroidaceae bacterium
CTTACCCGACAAGGAATTTCGCTACCTTAGGACCGTTATAGTTACGGCCGCCGTTTACCGGGGCTTCAATTCAATGCTTCCATTGCTGTGACATCTCCTCTTAACCTTCCGGCACCGGGCAGGTGTCAGGCTGTATACTTCTTCATTAAAATTCGCACAGCCCTGTGTTTTTGTTAAACAGTTGCCTGGACCTATTCTCTGCGCCCCACCTTACAGTGGGGACCCCTTATCCCGAAGTTACGGGGTCAATTTGCCTAGTTCCTTAACCATGAATCTCTCGAGCGCCTTAGTATATTCTACTCAACTACGTGTGTCCGTTTACGGTACGGGTTATTATATCATACGTTTAGCCGGTTTTCTTGGGAGCTTGATTACCACCTCTATCCGATTGCCCGAGGGCGCTCGGTACTGTCCCGTTTCAGCATCCGGTGTGGATTTGCCTGCACCAAATATACCTACGCGGTTTAACGTACTATTCCGTCAGTACGCGGGTGTGTCACTTCTCCGTCGCGACATCACTGATATAATAAGTAACGGAATTTTGACCGTTTGTCCATCGAATGAGCCTTGCGGCATCTCCTTAGGCCCCGACTTACCCTGATCCGATTAGCGTTGATCAGGAACCCTTAGTCTTGCGGCGGGAAGGTTTCTCGCCTTCCTTATCGTTACTTATACCTACATTTGCTTTTCCGATACCTCCAAAATACCTTACGATATTTCTTCTGCGGCCTACGGAATGCTCCCCTACCAATTTGTCTTAACGACAAATTCCACAGCTTCGGTAATATGCTTATGCCCGATTATTATCCATGCAGGATCACTCGACTAGTGAGCTGTTACGCACTCTTTAAATGAATGGCTGCTTCCAAGCCAACATCCTAGCTGTCTAGGCAATCCCACCTCGTTATGGTCTTCAACTTAGCATATATTTCGGGACCTTAGCCGATGGTCTGAGTTGTTCCTCTCTCGGACGTGGACCTTAGCACCCACGCCCTCACTCCCGGGCTCGTAAAAGTGGCATTCGGAGTTTGTCAGGACTTGATAGGCGGTGAAGCCCTCGCATCCTATCAGTCGCTCTACCTCCACTTTTTACCGCCCGAGGCTGCACCTAAATGCATTTCGGGGAGTACGAGCTATCTCCAAGTTTGATTGGCCTTTCACTCCTACCCTCAGGTCATCCGAAAGCTTTTCAACGCTTACCGGTGCGGTCCTCCAGTCGGTGTTACCCGACCTTCAACCTGCCCAAGGGTAGATCACTTGGTTTCGCGTCTACCTACTATGACTATACGCTGTGTTCCAACTCGCTTTCGCTTCGGCTTCATGCCTCCTGACACTTAGCCTCGCCATAATCGGTAACTCGTAGGTTCATTATGCAAAAGGCACGCCGTCACAGAATCGCTCTGCTCCGACCGCTTGTAGGCACATGATTTCAGGGTCTATTGCACTCCTCTGTTCGAGGTTCTTTTCACCTTTCCCTCACGGTACTGGTTCACTATCGGTCTCTTGCGAGTATTTAGCCTTACGAGATGGTCCTCGCTGTTTCTCACAGGATTTCTCGTGTCCCGCGATACTCAGGTGTCGCCTTATAGATAATCGCAGTTGTCGAGTACGGGACTATCACCCTCTGCGGTTCCTATTTCCATCGGATTCTTCTAACCTGATTATTTACGTCCTTGGCGATCCTACAACCCCGATTTTGCCGAAACAAAATCGGTTTGGGCTTTTCCGCGTTCGCTCGCCACTACTTACGGAATCACTTTTGTTTTCTTTTCCTCCGGCTAGTGAGATGTTTCAGTTCACCGGGTTTGCCCCACGTTTTACGTGGTACCTGCGTAAGCAGGTGGGTTGCCCCATTCGGATATCTGCGGGTCAAAGTGTATTTGCCACTAACCGCAGCTTTTCGCAGCTTATCACGTCCTTCTTCGCCTGCAAGAGCCTAGGCATCCTTCATGTGCCCTTTTCTCCTTTCTTTTTTTCCTACTTTATACGAACTTTTTTCGTACTTCGTTCTTTTTATACTTAATTCGCTTCGATTGCTCGAGTTTCTTTATTAAGTCTTTTTTGCTTGCTTCCAATATGTCAATGTCCTCTCTTTCTTAAGTGGAGAATTTTATTTGATTGACTCGCTTGCGCTTGTCCATCACGTATTCTCAACTATAAGTGGAGAATAACGGATTCGAACCGTTGACCCCCTGCGTGCAAGGCAGGTGCTCTAGCCAGCTGAGCTAATCCCCCATGTCTTATCCGTTTTGGCGGATAAGTATAAGGCTACAACAGACTTTGGGAAGTAATACAAGTGAAATCACTCATAATTGTCTTTTCTTTTTTCTTTATCGCTTTGCTAAAGTTCCTTGCGGACAAATCTCCAGAAAGGAGGTGTTCCAGCCGCACCTTCCGGTACGGCTACCTTGTTACGACTTAGCCCCAGTCACCAGTTTTACCCTAGGACGCACCTCGCGGTTGCGTACTTCAGGCACCCCCGGCTCCCATGGCTTGACGGGCGGTGTGTACAAGGCCCGGGAACGTATTCACCGCGCCATGGCTGATGCGCGATTACTAGCGAATCCAGCTTCATGGAGTCGAGTTGCAGACTCCAATCCGAACTGAGACAGGGTTTCGGGTTCTGCTCTATGTCACCATATGGCTTCCCGCTGTACCTGCCATTGTAACACGTGTGTCGCCCCGGACGTAAGGGCCGTGCTGATTTGACGTCATCCCCGCCTTCCTCGCAGCTTGCGCTGGCAGTCTTTACAGAGTCCCCGGCCGAACCGTTGGCAACTGTAAACAGGGGTTGCGCTCGTTATGGCACTTAAGCCGACACCTCACGGCACGAGCTGACGACAACCATGCAGCACCTCGACAGTGGTCATTGCTGACTGATACGTCTCTGTATCATTCCGCTGTCGTTTGAGCCCGGGTAAGGTTCCTCGCGTATCATCGAATTAAACCACATGTTCCTCCGCTTGTGCGGGCCCCCGTCAATTCCTTTGAGTTTCACCGTTGCCGGCGTACTCCCCAGGTGGAATACTTAACGCTTTCGCTGTACCGCTAACATTGTATCGCTAACAGTTAGTATTCATCGTTTACTGCGTGGACTACCAGGGTATCTAATCCTGTTCGATACCCACGCTTTCGTGCTTCAGCGTCAGTTGCGGCCCGGTGTGCTGCCTTCGCAATCGGGGTTCTGCGTAATATCTATGCATTTCACCGCTACACTACGCATTCCGCACACTTCTACCGTACTCAAGCTATCCAGTTTCAATGGCAGTTACAAAGTTGAGCTTTGTGATTTCACCACTGACTTAAATTGCCGCCTACGCACCCTTTAAACCCAATAAATCCGGATAACGCTCGCATCCTCCGTATTACCGCGGCTGCTGGCACGGAGTTAGCCGATGCTTATTCATGCGATACTTGCAATACGCTACACGTAGCGCACATTACTCTCGCATAAAAGAAGTTTAAAACCCGTAGGGCAGTAATCCTTCACGCTACTTGGCTGGTTCAGGCTTCCGCCCATTGACCAATATTCCTCACTGCTGCCTCCCGTAGGAGTCTGGTCCGTGTCTCAGTACCAGTGTGGGGGACCTTCCTCTCAGAACCCCTAAGGATCGTCGGCTAGGTGGGCCGTTACCCCGCCTACTACCTAATCCTACGCATCCCCATCCATGACCGATGAATCTTTCATCCATGAATCTACTTCAAAGACATATCGGGAATCAATCGCTCTTTCGAGCGGCTGTGCCCGAGTCATGGGCAGGTCGGATACGCGTTACTCACCCGTGCGCCGGTCGCCATCAAACAAAGCAAGCTTTGTTCATGCTGCCCCTCGACTTGCATGTGTTAAGCCTGTAGCTAGCGTTCATCCTGAGCCAGGATCAAACTCTTCATTGTAAAATATTATATTCGCCACAAAGGCGACGTTGACTCTGCTCGTGATGTATCCTTCTCTACTAAAAACGTAAATTGACGGTTAGTTCATTTACCCTGTACAGTGACGACATCACCGTACAGCTTCTTGTACTACTTGTCTGTATGGAAAATGTTTTCAAAGAACTCTCTTAAGCTTTCGTCATCAACACTCAGTTTTAGTGCGAAAGCGGATGCAAAGATAATGCAAATTTCAAATACGAACCAAATCTTTTAGAAACTTTTTTCAAAAAAATATCATTTTTCCTGAAAATTATGGCAAAATCGCACCAGATGACGGGATAAAAGCGGGCTTGAAGGAGTTTTTTTTTGTTTAGTTCCATTTATTATTTACCTTTGCACAGCCCCAAAAAACACGACTCATGGAGCGATACTGACTTTGCTTCAATAGATGAAATATCAAAAGGAGGAGCAAAGTAAAAGAAAGACGACAAACGATGACTACTGACAAATATAAATGTATAATAAGGAGAGTGGTGATGCTGTTTCTTTGGAGCATTGCAGGAAATGCATTCCCATTACATGCTGCCATACGCATTTCCGGCATAGTGACCGATTCACAAACCGGAGAACCCATGCCTTACGTATCAGTATATCTACAAAACACGACAGATGGATGCCAAACAGACAAGGAGGGGCATTTTTCATTCATCAGTGCAGAAGATGAAGGAATGTTGATCTTATCTTTTCTAGGCTATAAGGAAAGACGCATCGCCATCAATGCAAAGACACGCTATCCCCTACATATCGGTCTGGCACCTACCGTATACGAACTTAGTGAAGTGGAGGTAAACCCACAGCGTGAACGATATCGACGGAAACACAATCCCGCAGTCGAACTAGTGCAAAACATCATTAAGCGACGAGACGACTACCGCCTTGAGAGCCATGATTACTATAGTCGCAACCGCCATGAGTTATTGACCATCGCACTGAACAACTTTGACCAAAACAAGTATCAAGCAGAACTACTCAGCAATATTGGCTTGCTGCAAAGCTATCTAGACACCTCGCTCGTTTCTGGCAAGCCCATCCTTAACATTTCCACCCGTGAACTCATCGGTAGCGATCACTACCGCAAGCAACCAGAGAGCAAGAAGAAACATGTGATCGCCCGCCGCAGAGCGGGTGTGGATGATTTCATTTCAGAACAAGAAATTGATGGAGTGTTTGAAGAAGTATTCAAAGATGTAGACATTTTCCAGAACGACATAGACCTACTTCGCAATCGTTTCGTCAGTCCCCTATCCTCATTTGCAACGGGTATTTATAAGTATTATATTATGGATACGATATCCGTAGCGGGGGTTCCTTGTATAGATTTAGCCTTCGCCCCTTTCAACTCCGAATCGCATGGATTCACAGGGCATCTTTACATAACAGCAGACAGTACACATTCCATCAAATGGGTACAAATGCGCACACCTATAGACATCAATCTCAATTTCGTGCGCACACTGAGCATCACTCAGACTTTTACACATACAGCTGATGGCACGCCATTACTCACCAAGGAGACGCTTGTTGCTGAAATTGAGATTACTTCACAAATAAACGGAGCATATATAAAACGAGAAGTCAACTACAACAACTACCAACTCGATGTGGCCGCGCGTCCCGAGCTGTTCAATCGTCCCGAGACAGTCATCGAGGAGGAGGATTCCCGCAAGAGGGATGAGCTATTTTGGGCTAACCACCGCATTGGACAAGTAAGCCAAAAAGAATTGTCCGTTGCCAGCATGATGGACCAACTACGGCAATACCCGCTATACTACTGGACGGAGAAGGCCATCACCTTCCTCTTCACAGGGTATATCCCCAACAAAAAAGAGGAGCCGGAGTTTTTCTATGGTCCTATCAATACATCAGTGAGCAACAATGAACTAGAAGGATTGCGTTTACGTGTAGGAGGTATGACATCGGCATATCTCAATCCGCATCTCATGGGACGATTCTTTGTCGCCTATGGGATGAAGGACGAGCGATTAAAATATATGGGCGAACTGGAATATTCATTCAAGAAAAAGAAGGAACACATCAACGAGTTTCCCATACATTCCCTACGTCTGCGTTACGAAAACGACATTTACCAATATGGGCAGACCTACTTATACACTAACAAGGATAATATATTCCTCAACCTTAAACGTATAGAAGATAACCAGATAGGCTATATACGCAAAGCCGAGTTTTCCTATAACCGCGAGCACTACAATCATTTCTCTTACTCTCTGATGTTGCGTAACAAGGTATATGAGAGTAGTCGATTCATGAAATTTGAAACTCGCAGAGAAGGACAATCACACTTCATTAACGAGCTGCCCCAAACCGAGTTGGAGCTGAGCCTACGCTATGCGCCAGGCGAAAAGTTTACTCAAAAGAAATGGGACCGCAACTCACTCCTGCCCGAGCGTCCTGTATTTACACTCTCGCACAGCGTAGCCCTAAAAGGAATTTTGGGAAGTGAGTTCACCTGCCACCATACCGAAGCCAGTGCCCGCAAGCGTTTTTGGCTGTCACAATTCGGGTATATTGATGGAGTTGTCAAGGCTGGTCGCGTGTGGAACGATGTTCCCTACCCCTTACTCATCATTCCCAATGCCAACCTCTCGTATACTTTACAAAAGGAATCGTTTGCCCTGATGAATCCGATGGAGTTTGTGGCAGACACTTACGCATCTTGGGAAGCTATCTACTATATGAATGGAGCCATATTCAACCGTCTCCCTCTGATTAAAAAATTAGGTTGGCGCGAGGTTATCGACTTCAAGGGATTCTATGGCAATCTACGCCCAGGGAATATTCCTCAAGAAATCAACAGCCATGGGCTATACCTTTTCCCTAATCAACAGATGACAGGAGATGGCCAGCAATCAGCTGCACACAATCTATTAACGCCTGTCCCTTATATGGAACTTTCATTCGGCATCGAAAACATTTTCAAGGTGCTTGAGGTCGACTATGTGCGCCGCCTTACCTACCGCGATGTACCTAGCATCGACAAACATGGATTGCGCATACGAGTACACGTACAATTCTGATTCTGTACAAAAAAGATAAATGAATAGCCTGTTCTCGCGACTACATAAGAATCGCTAGATTATTGCATCAGATTCTTCATTCGTCCATAAGCGTCGAAGGCCTGCCTTCTCGATAGTCTTATAGCTATCATGAGAGAAAGCATGCTAGCCGACATCGTAACGACAACAATCATAATCTGATATTTAATAGCCACATTGGGACTACTTCCTCCCAAGATTTGCCCAATCATTGTTCCAGGGAGAGACACCAATCCCATGACAGCCATATTGGCTATAGCAGGGCTAAAGGACTTGACTATAGCTTGCTTCACAAAAGGCTGCAAAGCCTCGCCCTGTGAAGCGCCATTACCAAGCAAGAACTCATAGAGGGTATGTTCGCGCTGCAAGGTGGAATAGAAGGCATTGATTGCTACCACATTGACAGAAAGCATATTACCCAATAGTATACCCATAATCGGGACAAAATACTGAGCACTGAACACATTATTGAGTTTCAACACAATACCTAAAAAATAGAATCCTATCAGGACACAGGCCACAACGAATCCTACAATAAGAGGAACGAGCAGTATATTACGCCGAACTTTCGTACGCGAAACGGCAGTATGAGCAGCTATCACCACCATAACAAACACCCATAAGGAGTTGACCCAAGGATTGTCCCACTCGAAAAGATAGCGCAGGTATACCCCTATGAAAAGCATCTGCACCACCATCCTCAGCGCTCCAACGCATATGCTTCCCAGCAGGCGGGTTTCGTATCGCCATATATAATATATAGGGATGAGTAACAACAGCATCCCTACCGCTAGACTAAAATATGAAATATCTATCGTAGCCATGTCAGTCAATGGATATTATGGTAGAACATTGCTCTGCAAAGCGAGCATCATGAGAAACGGCAACAATCGTTTTCCCTGCACGCTGTAACGCAAGTAAGAACTGCACCACACGCTCACGCGATTCATCATCAAGTGCCGAGGTCGGTTCATCAAGCAGCCATACCGATTTGTCGAGCAATGCCAATATGGCTAGGATAAGGCGTTGGCGCTGGCCACCTGACATCTCTGACATACGCTTATTGACGATCTCCGCCTCCAGCCCCAAGATTGCCAAATGCTGTTGTAGCTGTGCTACAACTTGCTTTTCCCTTTTCACCTTTCCTATTTGTAGGACAAGGCTGATCAAATCATCCACATATTCGCAGGGGAACGACAGATCCTGAGGCAAATATACCGTCTTGCTACGTACCGCGCTACAGGTTTTCTCCCCCACTTCGATGCCATCTATATGAATAGTACCATCAACCCATGGCGCCATGCCCATAAAGGCTCTTAAGAGCGACGACTTGCCACACCCCGACTTACCCGTGATGCATACGAGCGTAGAGGGATGAATATGGCATGAGAAGTGTTCTAGCACCTTCTCCTCACCATATTGTATCGTAATATCATCGACTCTAAGCATATTCTTTCTTTTTAGAAGATACAAAAGTACGATTTTTATCCGAGATTTCCTTCGGATCGATTTTGTAATTTACCACAAAGCCTGTTTTGATTCATTTTCCAAACATTTTTGCACACCATATGTTATACGGTTGAATTTAGCCAATAACCCCTAAACCTTATACCTATTATGAAAAGAGTCGTATTATTTATCATCACATTGGGCCTACTGGTCACATCAGCAATGGCCCAGTCAGCACGCAGTGAGCGAGAAAAAGAATGGCGCGCCGAACGAGAACGTCAACGCGCCAAAGCCCGAGCCATAGAGATGCAACAAGATTCCCTTGCATTCTCACAAGCGCTTGAGGCAATCAAAGAGGGCAACTGGGTACTCGAGGCCAACAACGTAAATTTTGCCAATGGCATCACGCGTTTCGTCTCGTCGAACACCAATTACATTAGTGCAAACGACGGCGAGGGAACCGTGCAGACAGCATACAACAATTTCTCTTACAGTCCTAACGGACTAGGCGGAGTGACTGTACAGGGCGACATCTCCGGAGGGCGCTTATCGACCGACCGTGACGGGAACATCTACTACAGTTTCAACATACAGGGAAGCGCCATCTCGGCCACCGTATACCTGACGCTGACAGGAGGCACCAACCAGGCGAGTGCCACGGTGAATCCCAACTTCTCTGGACGTTCCATGAGCTTCGACGGCTACATTGTCCCCTACGATCAAGCAAGCATATTCCAAGGAATGCCCCAATGGTAATCCTTACAGGCAGCTACGTACCGCTTCGATGAGTTGAGCATACTCCTCATCGGAGAGGTACACCTTGCCAGGATTCATTTGAAACGTACCGCCATAATCGGGCCCGCCCACATACTTGGGAGCGAGATGGAAGTGCAAATGGCAGAGTTTATCGCTATAAGCACCATAGTTAATCTTCTCAGGGCTGAAGGCCTGCTGCATCGCACGTGTAACTTGAGCCACATCAGCCATGAAAGCATTGCGCTCGTCATCAGACAGTTCATTAAGGTCATTCACATGCTTATCATAAGCGACAAGACAACGACCACGATAGGTCTGCTCCTTGAAAAGGAAGAGGCGTGACACACGAAGGTGGCAAATTTCAATCATCAGATTGTGGAGGGTCTCATTGTTCTGACAATAGAGACAATCTTTAGGATCACTATACATATTCTCTACAATTATAAAGTTATACTATTTCATAAAACATCACTTCATTACCCTCATCAAGAGAATCACCTCTGAGCAACAAGTTCCGCAATCTTCACGACAGTCATCATGGCTTTTTGCATAGACTGTACCGGAATAAATTCATAACGGCTATGGAAGTTCACTCCTCCTGCAAAGATATTTGGGCAAGGCAACCCCTTGAATGACAATTGTGCACCATCCGTTCCACCACGTATGGGTTTTATTTTCGGTTCCACCCCGACCTCGCGCATAGCCTGGCAGGCAATGTCGATAACATACATCACCGGCTCCACCACCTCACGCATATTGGCATATTGTTCATTGATTTCCAACGATGCTACATCATCACCATACTTTTTGTTGAGTCCATCCACACAAGCATGCAACAGTTCCTTACGTTTGTTGAAAATTACTGCACTATGGTCACGAATAATGTAGCTGAGTGTAGTCTCCTCCACTCCACCTTTCATACCTACAAGATGAAAGAATCCCTCATACCCTTCGGTACACTCAGGCACCTCATTCTTGGGCAACATGCCAACGAGTTCAGCAGCTACTCGCATCGAATTGAGCATCTTACCCTTGGCATAACCAGGATGCACGTTGCGCCCTTTGATGGTGATACGAGCCGATGCTGCATTGAAGTTCTCATATTCCAATTCGCCTACTTCGCCACCATCCATCGTATAAGCCCAGTCGCAGCCAAAAAGTTTCACATCAAACTTATGAGCACCTAGTCCAATTTCCTCATCAGGATTGAATCCTATGCGAATCTTACCATGTTCAATCTCGGGATGAGCCTGTAGATAGGCTATAGCCGAAATGATTTCGGCCACTCCAGCCTTATCGTCAGCACCGAGCAGCGTACGTCCGTCTGTCACAATGAGGTCATCGCCCACGTAGCGCAAGAGTTCGGGGAACTCTTCGGTAGAAAGCACAACCCGTGCCTCAGCTGAAAGCACGATATCCGTACCATCATAGTCTTCCACAATGCGTGGATTGACATCCTTTCCCGTCACATCGGGACTCGTGTCCACATGCGCTATAAACCCTACGGTAGGCACCGTCCGCGTCGTATTGGCAGGCAATGTCGCGAAGAGGTATCCATGCTCATCAAGTGTAATCTCCTCTAGCCTCATAGCTTGCAATTCCTCACGAAGCATTCTCACGAATTCCAACTGTCCAGAAGTGCTAGGTGTCACCCCAGCCTCCTCTGCACTTTGTGTATCAATGCGCACGTAGCGCAAAAATCTATTTACCAAATCCATATATTCAAAATTACAGCGCTAAGATACAAAATCTTTGGTACATACGAAAACATTAAGAACTATTTGTAAAGTTTTCATTGTTAAAATAACCCTCGCCATTTTATAGATCTCATACTACTAACCAAACGGCACAAGTATCGAACCGATTTTCGTCTCAAAACATGATAAAAAAACAAACGGTCTGCACGAAGCAGACCGCCACATTCCTCGACAACAGATATGTTTTTGGCTTATTTACAGATAATCATTACAAGTCTATGGAGAAGTAGTAGCCTACGCTCAATCCCCAGAAGAACTCGTTCCAAGCGGGGTTATACATAATCTGAGCCGATACGGGCAGTGTGCCGCCATGATTGAACTCAAACTCGTGACCGGCACTGAGGTGAAGATTGCAGATGCCAAATCCGTCATTCTCATAATATACCGAACCGTAAGGCCACATGCCGGCAGCAACGCTGAAGTCTACAGCCGAGAGGGAGAAGTCATAGGCTACCTCAAAGTAGGAGGGAAAGGCCGAAGCCCAATCGAAGCCACCACCATCGAGCGAGCCTTCGAAGGTCTGATTGATGATTGAGTACCACGAGAAGGTGACGGGGATATTCTCACTCAGGGTGTAGCTAAGCCCAAAGTCGAGGAAATGACCCTCCTGCCAAGGACCGAAGTAGCGGCCTTCGGCATAGTCGGCAAGCGACAGCGTGAGGTTGCGCCACGAAGCCTCTACAGAGAGGTCGAGCTCGTTGTAATGCTCACCGTAGCGGTTATGAAACAGGGATTTGGTGCCCCACACGCCGAGGCTTACTGCCCAGTCGCCCTTCTCATAATCAAAGTAGGCCGATGGCTGCACACTGGGGCCGCCCAGCTCCATACCGCGCCACAGATAATGGCTCACGGCATCGGCACCTATGGTCATAGACCAGTCACCACTCTCTTGCGCACAAAGCGGAGCCACTGACGACGTACCGAGAAGAAGAGCGCAAGCAATTGCTAAAAAGTTGTTTTTCTTCATTTTTGTTACAAATAATTAGAATAGGTTAATAAAATTCGCCGACAAATTTAGTGCAAGCCGAGCGAAAATGCAAACTTGTTTGTAATTTTCCGAGGCGCCGCCTAAATTCTGTGT
>JAZPZS010000091.1:0-3653 GCA_045544835.1 Bacteroidaceae bacterium
AACGATCTCGGTGCAGATTCTTTGGATACAGTAGAGTTGATCATGGAGTTGGAGAAGGAATTCGGTATGTCAATTCCCGATGATCAGGCTGAGAAGATCTCTACCGTACAGGACGCTATCGACTACATCGCTAACAACGCGAAGTAATCAGAGTACAGCGATAGTACTATAAAAAGTCGTATTAATTGGTCAAAACCCGATTATACGACTTTTTTTATTATCAAATCCCCATCTCTCTATGCATCGCCTGGCCGATTACATACACTACCTCTTCAGCAGCGACAAGGAGTTTCGTCGCAAGCTGCGCCGTATCCTGGGATTCTATCCTCGCGAGATTTCCGTCTACCGCGAAGCGCTCATGCACCGTTCGCTCAACCACTATCGCCAGGGCGAGCAGAAGAAAGACAATGAGCGACTCGAATATCTGGGCGATGCCATCATCGAGGCCGTGGTGAGCGACATTCTCTACCACCAGTTTCCCGGTAAGAAGGAGGGTTTCCTCACTTCTGTGCGCAGCAAGATAGTGCAGCGCAGCAGCCTCAACCGCATTGCCAAGGAGACGGGGTTGGTCGACCTCATACAATCGACCCATATCAACCGCACCCACAACAGCTTCATCCCCGGCAACGCCTTCGAGGCTCTGGTGGGCGCCATCTACCTCGACCGTGGCTATGCCTGGTGCTACCGCTTCTTCAGGCATCGACTGATAGGCAAGCACATCGACCTCAAGCAGGTGGCCAAGGAGGACGACAACTTCAAGAGCAAGCTTATCGAGTGGAGCCAGAAGACACTGTTTGCCGTCGTGTTCGAGCTTGTGGACGAGAACACCGTAGGGACCAACAGCCCCACCTTCCGCAGCCGCGTATGCATCGAGGGCATGGAGTTTGGCACCGGCTTCGGCTACTCCAAGAAGGAGAGCCAGCAGCTTGCCGCCAAGGAGGCCATGCGCCACATACGCAAGAAAGATGAGCTGTACAAGAGTGCAGTAGAACGCTACGAGGCGCGTAAGGCTCCAGTAGTTGTGTCTCCCGAGGAAACGAAGATTGTATCCATAACAACTCCTTCCGAATCTATCGTAGAGACGGCTATAATAGAGGAGACGGTTACACCATTAGGCATCTCTCCGCAGGAGATATCTCAAGACTAATTTTGTTTTTTACCACTGTATCATCAGTGGTTCAGGCGTAGTACTATAGATGATTGCCGTTGCATTGGCGAGGTAGAACACCTCGGTGTCGGGGTCATCAGCACAATAGAACTGTGCCAAGTGTGGGTGTGCATTCACCATGCTCACTACGGCTTCGTGGCGTGACTCAAGGTATGCTTCGCAGGTAATGCGTATCCAGTCATCGCCACGCATGGCAGTAATCTCTACCTTCGGATTAGCCTTCATCTGGTTTGATACTTTCTTGCGATTCTTGGTCATGATATAGAGTTTTCCGTCGAATAGGTCAATTGTGCCAAATGGGCGTACACGTGCCTGGTCACCATCCAATGTGGCAAGGTAATATACCTTAGCCTCTTTCAAGAAGTCGTATACTCTTTTCATATTAATAGTTATTAGTGTCCACTAAAAAATCGAAATAGTTCTTTGAAATAATTGATATTTAATTTGTTATATAGGTTTTACAAGCGAACGGATTTGAAATTACTTTTGCAGTCTGAATCAGACGGTTATGAATAAAGACAAATACGTTTTCGCCCAATTAACCCAGTTCTTAGATCGTGGCAAGTTTAATCGCATCGTAGCTAAGTGTCAAGGAGACAGATATATAAAATCGTTCTCTTGTTGGAATCAACTACTGGTAATGATGTTCGGCCAACTCTCCAATCGTGAAGGTTTATGCGACTTGATCGTTGCACTCGAAGCTCATTGGCGTAAGCTGTACCACTTAGGAATGGGTAAGTCTGTAACCCGAAGCAATTTGTCTAAAGCAAATGAGCTGCGAGACAACAGAATCTTCGAGGATTTTGCTTATCACCTGGTTGCAGAGGCGCGTTCCAAAAGCATCGAAAAGATATTCGGTTTTGATGGTCATGTGTATGCTTTTGACTCCACAACGATAGACCTATGCCTTGAAGTTTTCGAGTGGGCAAAGTTCCGCAAGCATAAAGGAGGAATTAAGATTCCACCCTCTATGATATTGAGGCACAGGTTCCTGCATTCTTCCATATCACAACAGCATCGATTAATGATATAAAGGCATTGCCTGAGATACCCTATGAGAAAGGAGCATATTACATCTTTGATCGTGGTTACAACGATTTCTCAAATCTGTTCAAGATAGAGCAGATAGAAGCGACCTTTGTAGTGCGTGCAAAGAAGAACCTGAAGTTCAAGCAAACCTCATGGAAACGGAGGCTTCCGAAGAACGTCTTGTCTGATTCGACCATAGAGTTTACGGTATATAAGAGTTCTAAAGATTATCCGATTCCGCTTAGAAGAGTCGTCTATTACGATGAAGAGCAAGGTCGTACATTTGTTTTCCTGACGAACAACTTTGTACTTCCTGCTACCATGATAGCAGAACTTTACCATAATCGTTGGAGCATAGAGTTGTTCTTCAAGTGGCTCAAGCAGCACCTTAAGATTAAGAAGTTCTGGGGTACTAGCGAGAATGCTGTTAGAATACAAATCTGCTGTGCCATAATCACTTACTGCTTGGTAGTAATCGTAAAGCACGATATGAAACTTGAACGCTCAGTTTATGAAATCCTGCAGATAGTAGGCATATCACTTACCGACAAGACCAATCTAAGAGACCTCTTCGACAAATCAAATATCAACAATGTCAATGAACGATTCGGTTCTAGTGAACCTAGTTTATTTAATTTTTAATCGCCCACATTTTTAGTGGACAGTAGTGATTAATAGTTATTACTTATTTGTCCTCTCCAACCTCTCAGAGCTTCCTCCCTTTGGGTGTGGCTGAGGAGGTTCTTATTTTATCAGTAGTTGTCGTGCAAACTCCCAGATGACTATACCGGCTGTCACCGATACGTTGAGTGAGTGTTTAGTGCCGTATTGCGGTAGCTCTAGGCAGCCATCGCTCATGTCTACCACCTCTTGTTGTACACCCTTCACCTCGTTACCCAAGATTACGGCATACTTTTTCGCTTTGTCCAAATGTAGTTCCTGCAATGCTGTGCTTCCCTGTACCTGTTCTATAGAGTACACTATATATCCCTCTTTGTGGAGTTGGTCTACGGCATCGCGTGTATCCTTGAAGTATTGCCATGCCACGGAGTCTTCGGCTCCAAGCGCTGTTTTATGTATCTCTGCTGATGGAGGTGTGGCTGTGACTCCACACAGAAGGATACGTTCCACCCTATAGGCATCTGAGGTACGGAATACGGAGCCTACATTATGCAAACTTCGTACATTGTCGAGCACGACTACGAAGGGTATCTTGTCGGCTTCCCTATAGTCTGCCAAAGCCATGCGGTTCAGTTCGAGGATATTGAGCTTCTTCATCGTTCTTATTTTTCTACTGTATCACTTTCCCCGCACTATCTTCTTTATCTCATTGAGCTTGTTGAGGGCCTCGAGCGGTGTGAGGTTGTTGACATCGATGCCGAGTATCTCGTCGCGCACTTGGCAGAGTACGGGGTCGTCGAGCTGGAAGATGCTCATCTGCATGCCTTCACGGCTG
>JAZPZS010000092.1:0-9038 GCA_045544835.1 Bacteroidaceae bacterium
ACTGCATGGAAAGCCATTGATGCCGACGTGATACAGCCTGCAGAGTATGAGGCCATGGGCATGAGCGGCAACAGCATCAGCGACCCAGCCACATACATTCCTATGTATCTGGAAAAGAACTATCCCTATGCCGTAAACAAGCAGGAGACCACACTGGTGTATTACAACAAGAGCAACAAACTCGTTGTAGAGAACTATATATATAATGGTAGCGAATGGACCAACACCGCTCTTGAAGAGGGTGTATACAACTTCAACCTCATCGATGGCCAGTGGGTATACAAGACCTTCAAGTGCGTACCTGTTAGCGAAGTTACTGAAAGCGGCATCTACGTCATGGTAGCCGACATCAAGGTTAACGAGGAGACAGGCGTGACCGAAGGACGCCTCTTCAGTCCGCTGGGAGAGAACAAGAACTACGGTTATATGCCCTATGCTAGCGTCACCATCAACGAAGAGGGTATCATAGAGGCTTGCGATGCAGCAGAGAACGCATTCCTCACCGTTACTGCCGTAGAAGATGGATTCACCATGCAGGACAGCTATGGCCGCTACATCTATATGAAGGGCGATTACAACTCGTTCAACATCGGAACTGAGATGGTACAACCTGGAAGCAGCTGGTTGTTCAACGTCAATGAGGATGGCACCTACAGTGTGACCAATACAATGAACGACAAGGTCATCATGTATGACACTGGGTACACTTCATACGGATGCTACCCTGCCAAGACTGATGCACGTCTCTATGTAAACGTATTCAAGATGACAACAGAGGAGTAATCATCTCAATAGAGTATATGGAAATAAGGAAGGCGGCCAAAAGCCGCCTTCCTTATTATATTGGTATATCCAAATCATATGAGGATTTATATCTCCAGCGCACCGATGATATCGCGCACGGAAGAGAAACCGTGACGATCGAGATAAGCATCTATCTCATCGACAATCTTGCCTGTAACAGCAGGGTCGATGAAGTTGGCCGTACCCACCTCGATAGCCGAGGCACCAGCCAGAAGGAACTCAATGGCATCGATACCATTGGTGATACCGCCAAGACCCACTACGGGAATCTTCACTGCCTTAGCCACCTGCCACACCATACGCAAGGCGATAGGCTTCACGGCAGGGCCGCTCATGCCGCCCGTCACAGTGGAGAGCACGGGGCGACGGCGCTCGGCATCGATGGCCATACCCAGCAGGGTATTGATGAGCGACACACTATCGGCACCGGCAGCCTCGGCAGCACGGGCAATCTCGGTAATGTCCGTCACGTTGGGCGAGAGCTTCACAATCAAGGTCTTGTCATAGACGGCACGCACGGCACGCACCACCTCCTCGGCTCCCTTGGCCGTAACACCAAAGGCCATACCACCCTGCTTCACGTTGGGACAGGAAATATTGAGTTCAATAGCAGGGATAGCCTCCAAGGCATTGATGCGCTCGGCAGTGGCCACGTAATCTTCTACGGCAGATCCACTGACATTGACAATCATATTGGTCTTATAGTCCTTGATAGTGGGATAGATATGCTCGCAGAAATAGTCTACGCCCTTGTTTTGCAGGCCCACGGCATTGAGCATGCCCGCAGGCGTCTCGGCCATACGAGGATAGGGATTACCTTCGCGATGATGCAGGGTCGTTCCCTTCACGATGACACCGCCCAAACGGTCGAGGTCTACAAAGTCGGCAAACTCGGTGCCGTAACCAAATGTGCCCGATGCTGTCATCACCGGGTTGGCAAGCTCGAGCTTGCCTATCGATGTTCTTAAATCTGCCATGATAACTTATCTATTGAAAATACGGGACCTTCCTTACATACACACACATTGCCCTCTTTGGTATCTTCTACGCAGCAGAGGCAGGCACCTACACCACAGGCCATTTTGTTTTCGAGCGACACCTCGCACGGAACACCGGCACGCTTGGCCCAGCGGGCTACGGCCACCATCATGGGCTTAGGGCCACAGGTATACACCTGACCAAACTGCTCACGGGTGAGCACCGAGTGCTGAGTAACATAGCCCTGCTCGCCTACGGCACCATTCTCGGTGGTGATGAACACACGGCCCACCTTCTCGAACTCGGCCAGCTGCATCAGTTCGTTCTCGGTGCGACTGCCCAGGAGGAACGTAGGGGTGATACCCATCTCACGGAGCTTCATGCCCAGATAGAGCAAGGGAGCCACTCCTACTCCACCGCCCACCAGGAGCGGACGCACTGCCTTGTCGGCAGGAAGGGTAAAGCCATTGCCCAGGGGCAACACCACATTGAGCAAGTCGCCAGCCTTCAACGTGGCCATCCAACGGGTACCGTCGCCTACCAACTGCACAAGCAAGCCCAGTTCGTTGGACTCTTCATCAAAATAATGTATGGAGATAGGACGACGGAGCAACACACTGGGAGTGGCGTCGACACGTACCTCAACAAATTGCCCCGGAAGCATCTCGGGCAAGGGGTTCTCGGAGGTAAGGCGTAACAGCACGAACTGGTTTCCCAGACGCTGTGCCTCACGAACCGTCAAGTCAAGGATGTATTTTTTCATACGTCAGTAAATTGTGTTTTTTTATTCTGTTGTAAAGGTACATAATTATTATCGATGTAGCAAAGTTAGCTATACATTTTTTAACCAACTGTTGGCAGATGAACGAGAACAAATGGGACTTGCATTTGTTAAAATAGGCAAAACTGATATTCAAAATCAATAGCACTATGAATACAATCACTATCAATGAGAAGCAGTCGCTACGCGTCATCCAATCCATTGCATGCGTATATAGAGACACCAATCCTCTTTCGCGCCAACTGACAAGAGACATACGCCATATCATCTCTGCATATAAGCTATGTGACAAGGAAGCAGCCCTTGCATGCAACCGATACATCACGACCAAATATCCAATGATATATAAGGTTGCAGCCAACTATGGATTACATCGAATGAATGAAGCAGAAATGTACAAACGCTCTGAAGAAGAGTTACAGCACATGCTATACAACCTGTGTGTTTTCTTATACGACACGCTCAAGAAACAAAATGTGACTTACCAAGCCTCCTTATAACAAGGATGTTAGCACAAGTACTTCATGAAGGTCATTGATTGAAGCATCAGCCGCAGAGCAGTCAGGAAACTCATTGCCTGCGTCCCATCCGAGCCCTTTGAGCCATAGGGTGCGACATCCTAAGGTATGGGCTGGAACGATATCTTTGCTGTATGAGTCGCCTACGACGAGCACCTCTTCGGGCAATAAGTCGAGCGCCTCTATGCCGAGCATAAAGATGTGAGGATCGGGTTTGCGTACACCTACTACAGCCGACTCTATCACGTGCTTGAAATAGCTGTCGAGCCTATAGCTACGCAATACAGCATGGATGTTACCATAAAAGTTCGACACCAGTACCATCGGATAGCATGCCGACAAGGCATCGAGCACCTGACGTGTTTGCTCCATATTAGAGCGTACATGAGCATCGCAGTCCTCAGCTATCTTCTCAGCATCCAAAGAGGTTACAGCTGGTAATTGCGTCATCTGTATCTCCACCTTCTTACGCAACATCGCGAGAAAGTCATCCTCCGTCTCTATCACTCGATGAGTAGCAAGGTAACGTTCTGCATAGACATATGCCTCACGCAACTGCGCTTCCGTAACGTCAGGGAGAAACTTAGCGTATGCTTGACGAAACACATGAAACCAATGCACACCATTTGTATCGAGTGTGCCGCCATAATCGAAGATAACACCTTTTATATTATACATGCTCATGAAAGTCTTGGCTTATTGATATTGTTGGACGAACTGCGAGTTTCGCTATTAAACTTTATCAGCAAGAGTCCTATGACTATCCAACAAAGTTCACGTACACGACACAAGACACCAGTAAAGAGACCATAACCTGCAGTGAGATGCAGACGGTCAGACACAAGGGCAATACTCCCCTCGCGGGCCCCTATTTGCATAGGCATGAAGAACATCAGGTTGCTGAAGAGCGAAGAAAAAGCCATGATAAGTATACTGTCAACAACCGTCACATCAGGGGTTAATATCCGCATGAGGAAGTATATTTCCAAACTACTGATAATACGCGCCAACAGTTCCAACCCCAAGGAAAGGTAGAATGTACGTTTGCGCTGAGCATGCAAGGCGGCAATCTGCGAATCGATACGCCGCAATGCCTCAGCATTTCTATCATAGAATCGCACCGACCAACGACACACATAGGGAATATGAGAGAGCAAGCGGAAAGTCTTCACCACCAATCCCCTACGATATCCTTTCATGAAGAAATAGATGACTAAAAGGCTCACGAAAGCTATCACACCCAGCAATATACCAAGCCCTAGATCTACAGGATACACAATCACAAAGAGTACCGTACCCAACAGCCAGAACCAGAAATGCGAAAACACATGCATCATCGAATAGAGAATAACCGATGAGGTAGCCTTGGCCCGTCCTACACGAGGTGCCAACTCCATGATACGATAAGGTTCACCTCCCAGCAGACCTAATGGTGTAACATAGTTGAGCACATAGCCCGAAATAGTCAGTCGATAAATATATCCAAAAGATACGTGTGCATGTTCACGGTCGTTGATGATAGCGTACCACGAAGCCGCATTCATCATATAGATGCCTGCCCATAGCAGTATATTCACCGGCAACCAATAGCCTGCACGGCACATATTGCTCCAAATATCGCTCCACGGCATGTCAAGCGAGACAAGCATCAACCCCAACAGTGCTATGCCGACAATGAAGAATATATTTCGGTATTTAGCTTTCATTGGCTAGGCAAACCACTTTTCATATAATTGCACGCACATCTTTTCATGCGTATAGCGCATGTAGAAGAGGAGTGCGGTGAGAACGACCATCTCGTAAAAAAGATAGAGCCATGGCATACCGAGAAGCATGGCTATGACCAAGGCAAAAAAACGAGAGTTAAAGGTTAGGATATTGGTCATTGGCATCAGTGGCAGACTTCGTGTACGAAACTCTTGCAGGAAGCCTTCTGGAAGTTCTTCCGTACTACGCTCACCTACAGCACGAAGTAGGCGTTGCAGTTGAGGGGTCCAATTCTCCTGCTTACGAGTGTAGCTGGCATAGAAGAAGAGCCACATCCACTCAAACCATCCACGCCATGAGGTGATGGCCTTGCGCCGAGCTGTAAGATCACTTGACCGCACCAATTCTGAATGGCCGTTTCCTTCCAAAAAGTGAAGATGAACATTCCGATAATAGTCGGCTATCGTCGATTGCGTGGAATGACAGAGGAGACCACACAGCGGCACCAATACTACAGCCAGCCACCCCCATTCCACCGTAGTGCCCGGAATGGGCATCACATACATACGTATCATCATAAACAAGTAGATGGAGAAGAACCAAACATCACCAGCAAAGCCATCTAGCACGCGCCCCAGCATCGTATACTGCTTTGTCATGCGAGCTAACTGCCCGTCGGCACTATCGAGCGTGTTGGCAAAGAAGAGCAGCAGCGCACCAATAAGCACCATCCCTACATTGCCCGGTATGAAAAAATAGCCCGATGCTGCACCGAAAAGGATAGACACTATGGTGATGGCATTGGGGTGTATATGCAGCTTACGGCAGATGCTTGCTTCGACGAAACCGATAGGACGCACGACCCAAATGTCCCACTTCTCCTCAGTATCCATGGATTTATAGGTCGAACGCATCTCTGCAAGGAAGCATTGCCAACGTGTTTTATTTATAGACATACTCTTTGTAACGTATTTGCAGCAAAGATATAAATAATTCTCCGTATCTTAGTGACTTCGTCAAGAAGATTCTTGCACTCATCAGAATTAATATCGAAGCAAGCTTAATATTTCTTGCTTGTTTTACGCTATCTTTACGGCAGGCCGTGAAGATTTGCTGCACTCGCTGTGAAAAATAATGAAGTAAACTTCATATTTCTCGCTCGTTTGTTCGTATCTTTGCAACGCGAATGAAAAATGGTAATTCGTAAATTGTAAAATAGTAAATAATGTAGATGATTTATCCGAGCAATTTCGAGCAGAAGATTGGCTTCGACCAGATACGGCACATACTGCAAGGACGCTGCCTGAGCACCTTGGGAAAGGACAAGGTGGAAGAGATGCAGTTTTCGCAATCTTACGACGAGGTGAAACGCCGATTGGATGAAGTAGAGGAGTTTGTACGCATCATCCAAGAGGAGGACACATTTCCCAACCAATACTTTTTCGACGTTCGCCCGGCACTGCATCGTGCCAGCATCGTGGGCATGTATATGGACGAGGGCGAACTTTTCGACCTTCGCCGTTCGCTCGACACGATAAATCAGATTGTACGTTTCTTCTACAGAGACGAAGAAGAGGAGCCAAGCAAGTACCCTAACTTGGAGGCTTTGGCTACCGAAGTGCAGTCCTTCCCTACCCTCACCCGCCGCATCGACGGTATCATCAACAAGTTCGGAAAAATCAAGGACAATGCTTCGCCCGCACTGGCCAATATACGCCGCGAACTGGCAGCTACCACGGGCAGCATATCGCGCACACTCAACTCGATACTGCGCTCGGCACAAGCCGAAGGTATCGTGGACAAAGACGTGAACCCTACCGTACGCGACGGACGACTGGTAATCCCCGTAGTACCGGCACTGAAACGCCGCATCAAAGGTATCGTACACGATGAGTCGGCCACCGGAAAGACGGTTTTCATAGAACCCGCCGAGGTGGTGGAGGCCAACAACCGCATACGCGAGCTGGAGGGTGAAGAGCGCCGCGAGGTGATACGCATCCTTACCGAGTTTACCGATGAGGTGCGCCCGCAGATTCCCGAGATCCTGGAGTCATATACCTTCCTTGCCGAAATAGACTTTATCCGTGCCAAGGCACTCACCGCCATTAGCATGGATGCCATCAAGCCGCAACTGTACGACCATCCCCACATCGACTGGGTAGAAGCCGAGCATCCCTTGCTGCGCATCACTCTAGCCAAGCATGGAAAGAAGGTGGTACCGCTCGACATCAAGCTGAGCCGCGAACAGCGAATACTCATCATTTCGGGTCCGAATGCCGGAGGCAAATCGGTGTGTCTGAAGACTGTCGGCCTCTTGCAATACATGTTGCAGTGCGGCATGCACATTCCCTTGAAGAGGGCAAGCGTAGCAGGTATCTTCAACAGCATATTCATTGATATCGGCGATGAGCAGAGCATCGAGGACGACCTCAGCACCTACAGCAGTCACCTGCTGAACATGAAGAACATGATGCGCGAGGCGAATGGACGCAGCCTCATCCTCATCGATGAGTTTGGTAGCGGCACCGAGCCCCTCATCGGAGGCGCCATTGCCGAGGCGGTATTGCGCCGTTTCAACGACAAGCGTGCCTACGGTGTCATCACCACCCACTACTCGAACCTGAAGCAGTTTGCCGACAGTCACAAAGGTGTGGTCAACGGCGCCATGCTCTACGACCGCCACCTGATGCAGGCACTCTACCAATTGCAGATCGGTAATCCGGGCAGTTCGTTTGCCGTGGAGATAGCCCGCAAGATAGGACTCCCCGAAGAGGTTATCGCCGATGCTTCGGAGATTGTGGGCAGCGAGTACATACAGTCGGACAAGTACCTGCAGGACATCGTGCGCGACAAGCGCTACTGGGAAACAAAGCGCCAGAACATACGCCAGAAGGAGAAGCAGCTCGAAACACTCATCGCTCAATACGAAGGTGAGATGGAGGAGTTGAAAAAGTCGCGCAAGAGTGTCATCCGTGAAGCCAAAGAGGAGATGCAGCAGCTATTGCAAGAGTCGAACGCCCGCATCGAGAACACCATACGCACTATCAAGGAGGCACAAGCCGAGAAGGAGCAGACACGCCAAGCACGCCAAGAACTGGCCGACTGGCGCGAAGCCGTGACCGACAACACAGCCGACGAATACGAAGCACGCATACAGCGCAAGATGGAGCAGCTGCGTGCACGGCAGGAGCGGAAGAAGTTGAAAAAGACCCGCCCCCTCCCCACCTCCCCCAAGGGGGAGGAGCCTCAGGCCTCACACATCCAGTCATCCCCCCTTGGGGGGAGCGAGAGGGGCCGGTCTCTTTCTGTCGGCGCATTAGTTAGAATCAAGGGCCAGCAGACCATCGGCACCATCGAACAGATTAACGGAAAGAATGCCACAGTGACCTTCGGCATGATGCGCACCGTGACCAAGCTCTCCAAGCTGGAGTCTGCCACACAGGAGGCTGCACGCCAGCAGGAAGCCGAGCGTCCACGTGCCTATACCTACCTGAGCAAGGAGACACAGGAGGACATCTCGCAACGCCGCCTGCAGTTCAAGCAGGACATCGACGTGCGTGGTATGCGTGGCGAGGAGGCCCTGCAAGCTGTCACCTATTATATAGACGATGCCGTACTGCTCAGTATGCCTCGTGTACGCATACTGCACGGGACAGGCAACGGTATCCTGCGCACCCTCATACGCCAGTATCTACAAGCCAATCCCGCCGTAGCAAGCTGTCGCGACGAACATGTACAGTTTGGCGGAGCAGGCATCACGGTTGTGGAGCTGCATTAGTTTAGAGTAAAACCGTAAATTATAAAATCGCAAATAACATGATGAACATCACTTTCGTCGACATCCTTGAATTTGTAGGCACCTTCGCTTTCGCCATCAGTGGTATACGTTTGGCTTCAGCCAAGCAGTTCGACCTCTTCGGAGCTTTTGTTGTTGGCCTTGTCACCGCCATTGGTGGTGGTACCATCCGTGACCTCCTACTTGATGTCACTCCCTTTTGGATGAACAATCCCATCTATCTTGTCATCACCGCATTGGCCCTTTTATGGGTAATGGCATTCAGTAAGTATCTGGTGCACATGAACAACACCTTCTTTTTCTTCGACGCCATCGGCCTTGCTCTATTTGCCGTAGTAGGCATACAGAAGACACTCGATGCGGGGTTCCCACTCTGGGTAGCTACCATCATGGGTACGATGACCGGTGCCGCAGGCGGTGTGCTGCGCGACGTATTCATCAATGAGATACCGCT
>JAZPZS010000093.1:0-8095 GCA_045544835.1 Bacteroidaceae bacterium
CTTGCTCTCGATGCACACTGGGCTGAGCATAAGCACACGATGATTAAGAGTAAGAAGTAAATAACCACATTTACAATTTGACAATTTACGATTTACCATTTATTTGTCAATTGAATTATTTGATAATTTGGGCATAATCCCAGTAAATAGCTAAATCTCCAAATTGTACATAAATTGTAAATAGTAAATTTGTAAATAGTAAATAAAAGACATGAAATCCATTTTTATAGCCTACGACCAGGCATACCAAGAGAAGATACTCTTCACGCTCGACCACTTCAACTGTCGTGGATTCTCCATGTTCCCCCAGATACAGGGACGTGGCAGCAAGACTGGCGAGCCCCACTACGGCAGTCACGCATGGCCCTCCATGTGCTCGGCCATCCTCACCGTAGTACGCGATGAGCAGGTAGACCCGCTGCTCGAAGAGCTGCACCGCATCGACCTCGAGACCGAGCGCCTCGGCCTCCGCGCTTTCGTGTGGAATGTAGAAAAGACCATTTGATAAAGCGACTGCTCCCCTTATCACTAAGAGGAGCAGCCTGAAAGATTGAATGATTAAGAAAAAGTTATTTATGTAAGGTAGCAGCTTATGCTGTTGCTCGACAATAAAACATAAGTGGTTTCGATAAAGTTCGGCCACTTATGTTTTTTCTACAAAAAAATAATTTGGCATTTTGCTCACCTTGTACTATCTTTGTTTCGTGAAAACAGTTGGACGGTCTGTCGCTTGCTCTCTTATGGAGTATGAGGAAAGTCCGGGCAACAAAGAGCATCCCGCTTGTTAATATGCAAGGTGTCGGTGACGGCAGGGAAAACGCAGAAGAAAATAACCGCCCCGTTCAGGCGAGGTAAGGGTGAGAAGGTGAGGTAAGAGCCCACCAGTCGGGATGGCAACATCCTGAGCTGTGCGTCCCGGGAGTTGCAAGGTCATGTATACCGGTGTTTGAAGGTTGCTCGCCTGAGCCGGAGGGTAGACCGCTATAGCCTATTGGTGACAACAGGCACAGATAAATGACAGACACTATGAATTTTCTTCATAGTACAGAACCCGGCTTATAGGCCAACTGTTTTCTTTTTTTACCCACAATCCTGCCCCGGAAGCTATCGCAAACGGTATGGATGCAGAAGAAAAGACCATGAAGGAAAAAATCAAACAACTGATCCATTTCCTCACACGCTCATTATGGCGAGTAACAGAGGACGATGTGAGCCGCAGCCGATACAAGAGTTACAATCTGCTGAAGATTACCATTCAAACCATCAAATGCTTTATTAAAGACCGCATATGGATACGTGCTGCAGCACTATCCTATACCACCTTGTTCTCCATCATTCCCATACTCGCCCTTCTCTTTGCCATCGCTAAAGGATTCGGATTCTCCAATCTCATGGAACACCTCTTGCGGGGAGGGTTAATAGAAAATGGTACGGTGGACATGGTGATGACCTTTATTGACAATTACCTAGAATATGCCAAGAGTGGCGTCTTCATTGGTGTAGGCATAGCCATGTTGTTATGGGCTATCATCAATCTGGCCGACAGCATCGAAAGCAACATGAATACCATATGGGATGTCAAGAAACAACGGTCGTACTTTCGGAAACTGACCGACTACATGGCATTATTCATCGTATTCCCCATCATCATCATTCTGTATGCTGGTATCAGTATCTTCATGACTACCATATACCAGCGACTTGCCGAATATTTCCTCATCAGTTCGTTTGTACACATCTGCATCAAAATGGCTCCCTACATTTTGTCGGGACTCATAATGACAGGGCTTTTCATATTCATTCCCAACACAAAAGTCAAGTTTATCAATGCTTTTATCCCGGGCATGATTACCGGTATCATATTCCAGGCATTTCTCTACATCTATATCCAGATACAGATGTCTGTATCGAGCTATAATGCCATTTATGGCTCGTTTGCTATCATCCCGATGTTTATGCTATGGGCCGACATATCATGGAGCATCATCCTTTTTGGAGTGGAAATGAGCTATGTAAGCCAGAATATCGAGCAATATAATTTTGGAGAAGAGGCCGACAACGTTAGCCGCCGCTACCATGACTTCATGTGTATCATCATCATGTCGCTCATATGCAAACGTTTCGAACAGGGCGACAAGCCCTATACAGCCAATGAACTGTCTGATGATGGCCAGATACCTATCCGCCTGACCAATCGCCTCTTGGACGAGTTGGAAGAGATTGGGATGATACACGGGTTCAGCGCCGATGCAAAATCGGACATCGAGCACTTCGTACCGGCAATCGACATCAACCAACTCTCCGTGGGACGTCTCCTATCAACAATAGATCGTGAGGGTTGTGAAGACTTCAAGATAGACCATTCCAAAGAATTCCGCAAACAGTGGGAGGCTCTTGTCGGATATCAACAAGAGGTATATACCAAGAGCAACGGGATACTGCTAAAAAACCTTTAGCCCCTTATAAGCAGTTCCCAGGCTTAGGGAATATGACCACGGGACGGAAAGCACGTGCCTCCTCGGGAGACATCTGTGCATAGGCCATAATGATAACCACATCGTCCGGTTGCACTAGACGTGCGGCAGCGCCATTGAGGCAGATTTGTCCGGAACCACGTTCGCCCTTGATGATATAGGTGACAAAACGTTCACCATTATTATTATTCACGATATGTACTTGCTCACCCTCGAGCATACCCGCAGCATCCATCAGATTTTCATCGATGGTGATACTTCCCATGTAGTTCAGATTGGCCTCGGTAACCCGGGCACAATGTATTTTCGATTTCAGAACAGTCAGTAGCATATCATTTATATCTAATATTATCAATCAAGCGCACCTTGCCACAATATACGGTTATGCACCCTACAATATAATCTGTCTCTTCCCAAGAACAAACAGCCTGCAAGGTTGTTCCGTCAACGATCTCATAATATTCCAATTCCAGTCCTTCAGTGCTTGCTATTGCCTGCTCAACCCACTGCTTGGTTTCAGCGAGCGAATGCTCCTTGGCATAATTTACGCTATCAAACAGCGACTTCGAAATTGCCAAAGCAGTTGTACGTTGCTCTGGAGTGAGCAGTGCATTACGGCTGCTGAGCGCCAAGCCATCGGATTCGCGTACGATAGGGCATCCTACAATCTGAAGGGCAAGTCCCAGTTGACGCACCATTTCGCGTATAATCGCCAACTGCTGAAAGTCCTTTTCGCCAAAATAGGCACGATCAGGCTCTACATACAGAAACAGTTTGCTTACTATCTGTGCCACACCATTGAAATGTCCTGGACGATACACACCTTCCATCACTTTATCCAGCGGAGCGAAGTCAAACACACGAGTATCAGGCTCAGGGTAGACCTCTTCTACAGAAGGAGCAAACACGTAATCAGCACCAAGTCCCTCAAGCAAGCGGCAGTCAGCCTCCAACGTACGTGGATAGCGTTCCAAGTCAGACTTATCATTAAACTGCGTGGGATTGACAAAAACGCTCACCACCGTTACCTCATTATCCTCAACACTGCGCTCCACTAACGATGCGTGTCCATTGTGCAATGCACCCATCGTTGGCACCAGGCCTATACTCTTGCCTTCTGTACGCGCAGCAGCAAGATGTGAGCGCAATTCAGCTATTGTCTCTACAACTAACATTTCTATTTTCTTAAAAAAACAGTGCAAAATTACTGCAAGCCAAATGAAAAAGCAAGTTTACTTGCACTTTTCTAATAAAAACATATTTAATCAGCTAAGAATAAACCATTTAACAAACATTACCAACAAAAACGACCGAGAAATTTGCTTTTATGCCGTTTATTTTTAGTATCTTTGCATGAAATTTCGTGACAAACGGCCATTTTGCCGCCACATAACGAAGTAAAAGATTCATAACAGTAATGAAAGCTAACAAAGTTTTATTTATCACTCAGGAGATTATACCGTTTACGGAAAGTAGTGCAATGGCCGACAATTGTCGTTATTTGTTACAAGCGACGTTGGATCGTGGGCACGAGATCAGAACATTCATGCCCAAATGGGGCAACATCAACGAACGACGCAACCAGTTGCACGAAGTGATACGCCTTACAGGTATGAATATCATCGTGGACGATACCGATCACCCACTCATCATCAAAGTAGCTTCATTACAGTCATTGCGCACTCAAGTATTCTTCATCCTCAACGAAGACTACTTCCGCAACCATCTCAACACACGTGACGAGAAGGGGAACGAATATCCAGACAATGATGAGCGCACCATCTTTTTCGCACGCAGTGTGCTCGAAACCGTAAAGAAGCAATCATGGTATCCCGATGTAATCCATTGTCATGGTTGGATAGGAGCATTAGCAGGCCTGTATATCAAGACCTTTTACAAGAATGAGCCAGCCTTCAAAAATACCAAGTTTGTCTATTCATTATATGACGACGCATTCAGTGCGACATTCCCCGAAAACTATTTAGAGAAGATAATTATCAAAAACATGGAGACGGTAGACTTCAGCGACATATCTGGTGCCGTCGGCTATCAAGAGCTGAGCAAGATTGCCATTCGTTGGTCAGATGGTGTTGTGCTCAATTGTGAAAATGCCGATCCCACACTGATTGATTATGCACGTTCACTCAACAAACCTGTTCTTGAGTATAAGACGGGAGAAGAATATGCTGATGCTTGCAGTGCGTTCTACAACCAACTGTGTGACCAAGAATAATAGAAACCCATAATGAAGAAATCTATTGTTTATATATTGACTCTCTTTGCCTGTCTCGCAGCCTGCGATGACAACACCGGCAATTTGGGAAATAGCATCACCCCCGATGCAGACTTCATTGAGATTGACACGTGCACCTATTATGCCACATCAAAATCAATAAAAGCCGATTCGGTATTGGGGAAGACGGGCAAGATGTATCTTGGACGTTTTACCGACCCCGAAAGCAGGTCCATTCTGGAAGCTGACTTCATCGCTCAATTCAACTGCGTAGAGGGAGGCAACGTGTTTCCCCAAAACATCCCAGGCGACACGGCCGTAAGCACTGACCTCAGATTGTATTTCACCTCCTTCTTTGGCGACTCGACCAATACCATGACTGCTGAGGTATATCAACTGGACAATACACTGCAAGAGGGAAAGAAGTACTATACCAATATTGACCCTACCCTATTCTATGATTCCACAAGCAGTCCATTAGCGACAAAGGTGTACACTGCCATAGATTATTCGCTTACGGATGATGAATTGGAGAGTTCGCAGCATTATCACAACGTATGCATTCCTCTCCCAAATGAGATTGGCAACAATATGATAAAGCTTTACCGCAACGAACCCGAGAAATTCGCCAATGCTAGTAATTTCATTGAGCACGTATGCCCCGGATACTATGTAAAGGCAACGAGTGGCGACGGTACTGTATTATATTTGGATCAGGTCGCGCTGAACGTCACGTTCAAGATCTCCACCCAAAAGGACACATCCTACGTCACCCAGTTTGTCAGCTCCGAAGAGGTGTTGCAAACCAATCGCTTCAGCACTCAGCTGGTCGATGGGCTTATCGAGGACAACAGATGGACCTATCTAAAGACTCCAGCAGGTATCTTCACCGAGGTTACACTCCCTGTTACAGAGATGATGGCCAATGGCGATAGCATCAACTCGGCTAAAATAATCTTTACCCGCTACAACGACACCATCAATGCCCGATACCAGTTCGGCACTCCACAAATCCTGCTTATGGTGCGCAAGAGCGAGATGAACACCTTCTTCGAGAAAAACAGACTGACAGATAATACCACATCATACTACACCGCCTACAACAGCGTATACAACCGCTACGAATACAATAACATAGCACGCCTAATCATGCATTGCGAGAACGAGCGCCAGAAATGGTTCTCCGAGCATCCCGAAGCCAATGATGAAGACTACGCCAAGGCTTATCCCGACTGGAATAAAGTGGTGCTTATCCCTGTCACTACAATTAAGGATTCGAACAATCAGATTGTAAACTTCCGTCACGACCTAAGCATCAACTCTGCGCGCCTTGTTGGAGGAAATGACAAGATTGAGATTAAAGTGATTACCAGTCACTTTAAGGAATAAGCCTATTGAATCATATATACGAGAATGAGACCTTCTGCGGAAGGCCTCATTCTTATTTTTATCTCCGACTTCAAGCAAACGTCTTATAAAGTGTCCTGCTTGAGCGACTCTACATATTTATCTATGCGTTTCATCTCGCGCGGTATGCGTATGCGCTGAGGGCAGTGCCCTACGCATTCATTGCAGCCTATGCAGTGGTCGGCTTGGCGCAGCTTGGGCACTGAGCGGTCGTAGCCCACGAGGAAGGCGCGGCGCATCTCGGCATAACCCTCGTCCTGACGGCTCTTGGGGATGTTGCCTTCGTTGACACACTTGTTGTAGTGGAGCAGGATGGCAGGTATATCAAGTCCGTAGGGACAGGGCATACAGTACTTGCAGTCGTTGCAGGGAATGGTGGGATACTTGGCAATGAGCTCGGCGGTATCGTAGAGGAACTCGTTCTCCTCCACGGTGAGAGGCTGCAGGGGCGAGTAGCTGGCAAGGTTGTCCTGCAGGTGCTCCATGTAGGTCATGCCGCTGAGCACGCAGAGTACGCCCTTCGGGGTGCCGGCAAAGCGGAAGGCCCAGGAGGCTACGCTGCGTTCGGGCTCACGGGTCTTGAGACGGCGTACGATATGGTCGGGCACACGCGACAGACGGCCTCCAAGCAAGGGCTCCATGATGACTACGGGTATGCCACGCTTTTCGAGCTGTACATAAAGGTATTCGGCATCGGAGTTCTTCCAATCGAGGTAGTTCATCTGTATTTGGATGAAGTCCCAATTGATAGTACCGTCATCGTGTAGTTTCAGGTAGCGGTCGAAGGCCTCGTTGTTTCCATGGAACGAGAATCCCAAGTGGCGTATGCGGCCTGCACGGCGCTCCTCCTGCAGGTAGTCGAGCATGCCGTTGACAACGTAGCGCTGCTCGAAGTTGCCGTAGTCGTTACCGAGCGAGTGGAGCAGGTAGTAGTCGATGTAGTCGACCTGCAGCTCACGCATCGAGTCGTGGTACATCTTTATCGAGGCCTCGCGGCTCCAGGTGCTGCGTGAGAAGTTTGACAGCTTGGTAGCCACGTAGTAGCTTTCGCGGGGATAGCGCTTGAGGGCGATGCCCGTGCTCTGTTCCGACTTGCCGCGGAGGTACGCGGGCGACGTGTCGTAGTAATTGACACCATGAGCCATGGCATAGTCGACAAGCTCGTTGACCATGTCCTGATCGATGATCTCCTGCTCCTTGCCATTCTCATCCTTGACCTTTTTCTGTGGCCAGCGCATGCAGCCGTAGCCGAGGATAGAGACCTTGTCGCCCGATGTGGGGTGAGTGCGGTAGGTCATCTCGCCCAGTATCTCAGTGGAGCCGCCGTAGGTGATGGCGCCCTGCTCTTTCTTGCCTGAGCAACCCGTCATTACGGCTGCTGTAGCCAGTACGCCGCTTCCCAAGGTCTTGATGAAGCCGCGGCGGGTGAGGTTGTTATTGTTGTTCTTATCCATTCCAGTTCTTTATTATAAAAGTAAGTCTTAATCCTTAACTTTTAATTTTTTAATTGTTAGATTGTTTTCGTTGCCAGGTGTCCCTCTACATAGATGGCACTATAGGGACGTGCCGGACATAGGTTCTCACAGGCACCGCAGCCGATGCAGCGCTCCACATCGATGACAGGGATGCGGCGTGAGCGGGGATTGCTCTCGTCGGAGGGTACCATCTGGATAGCTCCCGTGGGGCAATGACGCTGGCAGTTGCCGCAGTTGACATCATCGGTGAGGACGATACAGTTCTTACGAATCCATACGGCATGCCCCACCTGAGTAGAGGACTTCTCCTCACGGGTGATGGGTTGAATGGCTCCTGCGGGGCACACCTCAGAGCAGCGGGTGCACTCGGGGCGGCAGTAGCCACGCTCATAGGAGAGCTCGGGCTGCATGAAGCGGTCGAGACTGGTGGCAGGACGAAGCACGCCATTGGGGCAAGCCGACACACACAGTTGGCAGGCCGTGCAGTGCTGGGCAAAGTGCTTGGC
>JAZPZS010000094.1:0-12187 GCA_045544835.1 Bacteroidaceae bacterium
GCAGGTAGCTGCCATATGCAGGGTGATGTTCTCGCTGTCAGACACTTCCACCTCGCCCCACTCACCGTTGCGGTAGTAGCAGCGCACGTTGTAGTCTGTCTTCATGTAGCCGAACGAGAGGTTCGACCAATCCAAATCCAATGCTTTTTCCATAACTATACAGTCTATGTTTATATACCTATTAATATAATAGGCGCAAAATTAGTGCAAGGCAAACGAAAAAGCAAGTTTACTTGCATTTTTCTGAGCCGCAGCCTAATTTCAAGGTTTGTGTAACAAGCATTAAAATTTGTGTAAGCAGAGAGAAAAGTTAAGTTTCAGACCATAAAAGTCACTTTACCACCAGCAAGGCAAAGTTGACGTCTCCTGCAGCGAGGCTACGCCCTGTGGTGTAGCTGGTGTCGGCAAGCAGCGTGTAGGGCGACTCATCGGGAAGGGTAGAGGAGTGGCGCGGAACCGCTATTCCCAGCACAAAGCCAAGCACTGAGGCTGCCACGAGCCAATAGGGCGAGATGGTGCGACGCACCTTCTGTGCATAGGGTTTACATTGGCGCGGTGTGATGGTGGCATTGTCTTCATCGCGCACTTCGCGCAGCAGATCGAGGAGTTCGGCCGACTCCTGTTCCATCTTTTTCAGTTCGTTATCGTTCATAGTTCTATTTATATTCGTTCATCATTCTCTTTACACTCTCCAGCGCGGCATACAATCGCGACTTCACGGTGCCCTCGGGGCATCCTACGATATGGGCCACTTCGGGGATGGTGAGTTCCTCATCGTAGTGGAGCAGGAAGGCATCGCGCTGCGCCGTGGGGAGCGATTGCACGGCTTGGCGCAGACGCTGGCGCTGTTCGTCGCGCTCCATCGCCTCGGTAGGCTCATGGGTGGCTTCCTCGCGTTGGCGGAGTTCCTCTACATAGGTTTGGCGTATGGTCTCGTGCCGATACTCATTCTTGCAGAGGTTATAGGCCATAGCGTAGAGCCATGAGGCAAAGGGCTGCTCGGAGCGATATTCCTTGCGGTAAGTCCACACTCGGACGAAAAGCTCCTGCACCATGTCCTCGGCCTTGGCAGTATCATAGGCGAGCATGCGGAGGAAGAAGCCGCCGAGCCTTCGCGCATACCTATTATATAAGGTGTCGAAAGCCGCATGCTCGCCGCGACCGATGCGTTGCATTAGCTCGGCATCGGTCAGCGCACTCAGGGCATTAGCGGTCAATCTCTTCATAGTACTTCTGGCGTTGTTCGTCGGGTATATCAACTTGTGCTACGATACGCAGCATCAGTGTGCGCAGTTCGTTGTAGCGGAAAAAGTTGCCTGTCTGCTTGTAATGGTCGAGCAGCGACTTGAAGCAAGGTATGTAATTCAAGTTGAATTTATTCGCAGAAGCCGTGTAGCTCTCGGGGAGGAAACTCTCGCGCAAATAGTCGGTAAGGTAATTCTCCTCGAAGTTCTTGCGCTTGATGGCCAAGTTGTCGTAGGGCTTCTCGCTATAGCGCATCACCAGTCCCTCGGAGTAGAGTTTGTCCTTGAACGACGGCACATTCATCAGTGTTGAGAAGTATATGGCGGGGCGGCGGGTGTGTTTAATGATGTGTAGCATCATCCTTTCAGTATATTTGTCGGCCTCCTCCTGGCTCGAAATTTGTGGTATAGGCTCAAAGTCAGGAATACTCAATCGCTCGCATATCAGCTTCCTGTAGTTGGGTGCCCACATCATGCTCATGCATATAACATCAATGTCTTCGAAGAGATTCTTGCCGTATTGCACCAGCAGTTTTGAGAATGTTGGTGAGTCTCCGTTGACAAAGATGAGGCTGTTTGCCTTCATACCGCTAAGCGCGTTGTAGGCATAGTTGAGCAGAGAGGGCGAGTAGGTGCCGCTGTTGTACCAACGCTTCAGTATGTCGGCCATCAACTCTTCGTCGCCCGTTTGCATCAGGTAGCTGACGTAGTCGGGGTACATCTCCACATTATCTGGGCGCATCTGTATGGCCTTTTTCATCTCTGGAGCAGCGTTGACATCGCCTTTATGGTAATACTTCATGATATACAATGTATAGGTGTCGGGGATAGCCTTTGCCATCTCTTGCATTATGCGCTCCACTTTCTCTCTAAGTTCAGTGCTTTCATCGAACCATGATTGGTATCTGACCGCCTTGTAATAGTTCCACCAGGCCTCTTCGTTCTGAGGGTTCTTGTCTATCTCGGCTTTCCACAAACGTTCCTGTGTCTTGTACCATTCGGCACTGTGCTTTACCTTGACTGGTGTCTCCACCTTTTGCGGTACCTCCTTCTCTGTGTTGTCCTGTGCCCAAGCCGTATGAGCGGTAAATGTAAGTCCTGCGATTGCCGTGAGGCAAGCGATGATGGTGTGTTTTGCTTTCATTGCGTGTATGCTTTTTTGTTGTTTGTACTCGGTTTGTTCTATCTGTAAAACGCGTTTTTCATGATTGCATACACGCGAAGCGCCCAATCGTTCGGTGGTTTAACAATGTTTAACCTTGACGGACTTGTCCTTCGACTGAGCAAGCAATAATGCGGGAGGCTCTACGTTATACTTATAAATAATGGAATGCTATGAAAAGTCTGCAGTTTCGTATCGGTTTGTTTGTGATGGGACTATGCTCCCTATTGCTTGTTGCTTGTAATGAGGATACTCCTCTTGGCGGTGGGGGAGAGGTACTACCCAACGATACCGTATCCATATTGCCCAATGACTCTTTGGCTTTTACAGGTGCATCTTCTGCCGACACGGTGGTAGTGCATTGTAATGATACGTGGAACATCTATGGGTATGCCTACTGGGCGTCAGTATCGCCACAGAGCGGCAAGGATGGTGATACGTTGATTGTGTCTGTCGATGCAAACACCACGGGGGATGAGCGCAAGGTGAGCTACTATCTGTATAGTGGCGAGGCAAAGTGTGAGTTGGCCGTTTCGCAAAGAAAACGTCGTGAACTCTCTGTTTCGCCCTCTCAGAAACTCTTCTTCGGATACGAGGGTGGTGTTGATACCTTGACAATCCATTCAGAAGGGGCGTGGTGGATAGACAGACAGCCCGAATGGCTTTCCGTCTCTTCTTCTGATGGTGACGATGGAGATATGCTCATCGTCTCAGCAACGGAGAATAACTCTACGCACAACCGTGAAGACACGCTCATATTGCGGAATGAAGAGATGGAAGTTTTGGTTCCAGTTTTGCAGAATAGTCATCCAAGTCCGATAATTGAACAGATAACATATCGGTATGACAGTGTCGGATACACTCCTGAGAATTGGCTCTTCTTGGTAAATGAAAGGGTGGAAGTTGTGTTCAAATCTGCGAGGCTCAAGCGTTTAATCATTCATGTAGCGGATCTTGATAATATTGACTTTTTGGAGCATTATGAAGCGTTTCCAGAGTGCATAGGTGATGATACCTATCGTGTGGCTCTTGATGGTGGTGCTTATTATTGGGAAATCAAATTCGTCATGACTGTGTATGACGACCTTGGAAAGAGTGGAGATTCTGAAATTATCTATCCGAAAGACTATATCGAAGACCCAGCCGTGAGAGCACTGATAGATAAGGAACTTGAATTGTGGTTGGGCTATATACCTTGAACATGTAACCGCATCGAATAATAAGAGGAAGCACAAATGGCCAAGATGACTCCCAAGCAACTGGCAGATAAGCTGCGCTTCGCTGGCGAGGCGATACCTTCGATGACACGCCGTCGCGATGGGCACGACTACGAGGCGCGGCAGATGTACCTCATCACTATCACGGTGGAGGGGCGTAGGCCCCTGCTTGGGCGTGTGGTGGGCAATCCCGAAGCTGCCGAAGGAGCCCCCGATGTTCCGCACATCGAGCTGTCGCCTCTTGGAAAGGCGGTAGAGCAGCAGTGGATGGCCATCAGCCATTACCACCCCGAAGTAAAGGTGCTTGCCCTGCAGATGATGCCCGACCATCTGCATAGCATCCTCTTCGTCAAGGAGCGCATGCCGCAGCACTTAGGACATATCATCAAAGGCTTCAAGGCCAGCACCAATAAGGAGTACCGGCGGCTCATAGCTCCCGCTCCTTCGAGTGCCGTTCCTGTTGTCTCCTCGGCTGCGACGCCGTCGCAGCGAACGGGAAGACCCAAGCCCGACCGCAAGCACGGCCTGCTCTGGAGCATAGGCTACACCGACGGCATCCTTGGCCGCAAAGGCCAGCTCAACAACTGGCTTGCCTACCTACGCGACAACCCTCGTCGCCTACTCATGAAGCGCCTGCATCCCGAGTTCTTCCGCGTGCAGCGCAATGTGCAGGTAGGCAGCTATGAGTTTTCTGCCATCGGCAACCGCTACTTGCTGTCGCATCCCGTACGTCTACAGGTGCAATGCTCGCGCCGCCTCACCCAAGAGGAGATTGCGCAGCAGATGAACCATTACTTAGGATTGGCCAAGCGTGGGGCAGTACTCGTGTCGCCCAGTATCTCGCCCGGCGAGAAGGCCATCATGCGTGCCGCCTTCGATGCAGGCTACCCACTCATCCTTCTGCAGGAGAACGGCTTTACCGAACTGGCCAAGCCGGGCGGTGCCCGCTTCGACGCCTGCGCCGAAGGCCGCCTGCTCATCCTCGCTCCATGGGAGCATCACAATCAGCGCCTTGCCATTAATCGCAGCCAATGCCTCTCGCTCAATGATATGGCTCGTGCTATTTGCGAGGGCGACTGACCTCGATGCTCTTTTATGCTGTCTTGCCTGTGCCTACATACGACTCTTCGCACTCTCGCCCGCACCTGTCCCTTTGTACTTGCTCTTCGTGGTGTTGAACTTATAGCGGATGGTGAGTACGGCTTCGCGGGTGTCGAAATGGTTGTATTGCACGATGCTGTAGTCGCCTGATCGTAGGCACACTCCGGCGCGTTGCGAGTCGAGCAGGTCGGTGCCTTCAAGTTCGACGGTGAGGGCATCGTTCAAGAATGACTTGCGCACCGAAAGGCCAAGGGCATAGTTGTGCGAAAGCGTCTCATACACCAAGGTGTGGCCCTTGCCCTGGTAGCTCATGTCGAGCTGTATCATGTAGTTCTTGGGCAGTTGGATGATGTTGGTGAGGTAGCCGACCCAGATGGGCTTGTTCATGGAGATTGTCTCTCCACGGAAATCCATATCGAACCACTGTTTCTGCAACCCTACGGTGAGGCTCGGCATCCAGCATCCTATCTGGGGCGAGGCCACGAGGAAAGCACTCATCTGGGGAACGGGCTTGGCGTAGTTGATGGTAGTGAGCATCATGGCATCGGGATTCTCGGGTTGGGCGGTGCCCCACTGCACGAAGGCATCTTTCAGCAGGCTGTATGAGGCCGATAGCTGGAAAAACTGCCAGGCACCGCTGAGCGAGAGGTTGTGGGTAATCTGCTGGCGCAGCGTAGGGTTACCCTTGTCCAGTGAGTAGCGGTCGATGTAGGTCACCGAGTTGCGCAACTGGTGATACGAGGGGCGCTGCGTCTTCACCGCATAGGAGAGCTGTGCTTGCACAGGGCCAAGCAATGCCGTGAGCGAGGCGTTGGGAAAGAAGTTGTCGAAGGCGCGACTCTGGTCGGCCTGCCACGCATCGTTGATGTAGTAGTCGAAGGCAACGTGCTCGTAGCGCAGGCCTGCTCCTATGGCACCGAAGGGCAGCGCATGGCTGTACTCGGCGAAGGCCGTGGCGTTTTGCTCGCGGATGGTGCTGTTTGACGAGGGAAGATAGTTCTCGGGGTTCAGGTACACATCCTTGCGATAGGTATAGGTGTATTCGCTACCAGCCGAGAGGCTACCGCCCCACACGGGGTAGGTGAGCACGAGCTTGCCAGCACCCATCCGGTTGCGCGTGTTGCTGTATGAGTTCACGATGCGGTCCTCGTCGTTCGTGCTGCTTTCGTCGTACATGTCGTGTCCGTCCTCATCCTGCATCAGCCAGTCGGCATTGAAGTCGATGTTCAGTTTGCCCGCCGTACCATTATAATAGGCGTTGACCTGATGGTTGGCGTAGTCGTCATTGAGCATGGTCGACTGTGTGCGCAGGTCATCGTCCAATATGCCATCTAATGTAGCTTTACTGTGTCCATCCATGGTGCCCCGATAGTCTGTCAATGCCTTGCCCGTATACTTCACGCCCATGGAGTGGTTTTCGTTGAACTGGTAGTTGGCGCCCAACGTGGGGAGCAGCACTTGCGAGTGCGTGGTGGCAGTGAGGGTGTTGTTCAGCTCAAGCAATCGGACGGATTGTAGCGATTGGGTGAGCTTGCCTTCTTGAATATCATTCATCAACCGATAATCAAGGTTGCCGAATATGTCCAGCTTGCCGTGGCGGTAGTTGAAGCTCAGCTGATCGATGAGGTCGGTGTTGTAGTCGCTCTGAAACACCGACGAGCGCAGGTTGAATCCGAAGCCGTCGCCCTGCTTACGGATGGTCTGAATACGGATAACGGCACTCACCGTGGCATCGTAGCGTGCACCGGGGTTGTGGATGACCTCCACGTGCTTTATCTCGTCGGAGTTGAGCTGCTCCAGCTCGGCA
This sequence comes from Bacteroidaceae bacterium, assembly GCA_045544835.1. GTDB lineage: Bacteria > Bacteroidota > Bacteroidia > Bacteroidales > Bacteroidaceae > UBA1189. The sequence continues at coordinate 6,532 of JAZPZS010000094.1, forward strand.
TTGTCGCGCACGAGTCGGCCGTTGATATACACCACCGGCGTACCCTTGCCCAGCACCTCGATGGACTCGCCCTTGTGTATCACGCCGGGAATCTTGCCCAGCACATCGTTGGCCGAGCCCAACGTGGCCAATACGCTGTTCTCCACGCTCGTCACCATGGCGTCGCCCTTGATTTGCGTCTTGGGCAGGGTGCCCTTCACCACCACCTCGTCGAGTAGCTGATTGTCTGCCGTGAGGCGCACGACCATGGTACCGCTCTCCCTCAGTGCTTGCCACACGGGGGTGTATCCTATGTACGACACGTGCAGCAACGCCCCGTTGCCCTTGCTCGCGAGAGCAAACCGCCCCGCTTCGTCGGTCACCGTGCCAGCCACATAGGCCGAGTCGGCCGTGTGCATCACCACATTGGCGTACGCTACGGGGTTGTCCTCTGCATCTACTACCTTTCCACTAATCTGCTGTGCCTGTGCACTGCCAAGCATACTTGTGGCCAGCATGGCCACCATCATCCATCTTTTCATTTTTGTTTTTATTCTTTTTCGTATTCGTTTTGCCTGTTTAGACGCACGTCGTCTGCTAAAACTACGTGCCATCCTTCTATTAGACGTAACGAAAGCCTGAAAAGTTGCAAATGGTTGCAAAAAAAAGCGCAGACCTTCGTCATACGCCTCTTGGCTCACCACAAGCCATGCAAAACTATGCGAGTAGTCTACGCTTATGCGCACTACTCAACGTTTTGCCCTATTAGCTCGTTCATATTCCGAGGTGGTGATTCAGAGGCGATTGAGCTAAAAAAGTTATGTTTGATGAAATACTGGTTTCATCGCTGCAAAGTTAGTGCAAACCGAGCGAAATACCAACAAAATGTTGAATTTTCCCTAACAGCAGCGCACCTTCATCTTGCAAGGCACGATGAAAGCATGAGGGTTCCCGTTAATAATCTACAAATATTCAAGCGTTTTTGTTGCCGTTTCGCTCGTTTCTACTTATCTTTGAGATAAACCTCGAAGATAATGTACATTCGCTGTGAAAAATATTCAAGCAAGCTTGATATTTCTCGCTCATTTATTCTTATCTTTGCATCTGAGTATTAACCATAAAAGCACACGACTATGAGACTGAGACAAAGGCTGGCGCAGAGATTTACCACATTGTTTCGCGAGACGATACGCCTGACCGATTATATTGATACCTCGGCTGCCGAGAAGTCCATCCGTAGCAACATCTACTTCCGTGGACCCAATGCTTGGATTCTGGCCATCGCTACGATTATCGCTTCGGTGGGTCTCAATGTCAACTCCATCCCGGTTATCATTGGCGCCATGCTCATATCGCCGCTCATGGGCCCCATCTTCGGTGTAGGCTTAGGGCTGGGCATCAACGATATGCAGCTCATCAAGTCATCGGGAAAGAATCTCCTGGTGATGGTGAGCATCAGCTTGGTGGCATCGTTTGTCTACTTCCTCATCACTCCGCTCAATCTCACCAATCCCAGCGAACTGCTTGCCCGCACCAATCCCACCATCTATGATGTGCTGATAGCTCTCTTCGGTGGCTTTGCCGGCATCCTTGAGCAGTGCCGTAAGGAGAAGGGCACCGTGTTTGCCGGTGTAGCCATCGCCACCGCCCTTATGCCGCCCCTCTGTACAGCCGGTTTCGGTCTGGCCAGCGGCAACTTCGGCTATTTTCTGGGGGCTGCCTACCTGTTTGTCATCAACTGCATCTTCATCATGCTGGCCACCTACATCAGTGTCAAGTACTTCGGCTTCCGCGAGGTGACCTTCGCCGATGCGCTTGCCCAGCGCCGTACGCGCACTTTCAGCACGGCACTCATCATACTTTTTATCGTGCCCAGCATATGGTCGGCCGTCACCTTTATCCGTCAAAACAACTTTGAGGGCAACGCCACTGCCTTTGCCGAGCAGTGCAAGGTGTATGGACGCACCATCCTCTACGACTATAAGATAGACCATGCCGACGGTTCCGTCATCAGCCTCTTCTTCTCGGGCGACCCGCTGAGTGAGCAGACGCGGCGCGACCTTCTTGCACAAGCTGCCGAGTATGGCATCAAGGAGGAGCAGGTGCTCATCAACGAGTATAGCACTACCGCCCAGGACAACAATGTGGAACTCGTGAAAAGCATTTACGATAGGATGGACACCGAGGTCTCGCGCCGCGATGCCGAGATCAGCCGCTTGCGTCAGCAACTGGCCGCCTCTGAGAAGGAGGAACTTCCCTACGTGCAGCTTGCCCGCGAGATTATGGGCATCTATCCCTCTGTAAAAGATGTGGTGCTGGCTCGTGGCGCAACGGTCAGTGCCGACTCTCTCTATGCCGCTCCTTGCCTCTCAGTCGTGGTACATCGCGACTCGGTGTTTACTCCAGCCGAGATGTCCCAACTCTCCGAGTGGCTACGCGTGCGTCTTGCTACGGATATGGAAGTGGTAATCTTGCAGCGCTGACAAGAACCTATGCATAATGCCTTAATCTCAAACAAATTGGCTGTGTTGCCCCATGGCAGGAATTAACCTCGGTAAATAAACTGAGACTGCCCTTGTCTATTCAGCTAATAATTTGCGAATAGATTCTCTTACGCTATCTGGTGATTGTGGATAGGTGCCTGGAAAAGATACAAACCTGTCGTATGCGGGCTTTGCTTCTTCTAATGTGGGAACGGACAATTCCATCGCTTCGAAATATATCTTGATTCTACGCATAAACTCTTCTTCAAAGTCTGCGCTCACGATACCGGGAATTCCTATAGTCAGTACTGTCTCATAGCATGGCCTGTAATAGATAACGCCATCTTCAACATCTTCCCATTTCATTTTTCCATATCGGTCATTAAAGTAAGGAGTATGGCCAAATGGGGTTCCCTTTATATCCATTCCAAAAGGTTGGCAATCCACGACTTCAAAAGTTGCATCCCATAGGCCGTCAGCCACCAATGAGGTCTGTTGGTCGTTAGAATTCGTGTACTCTGTACAGTTTAGCATTACGATTTTTACGTTGTCGTTGCCATACCGTTCTTTGAGCCATTTGCCTTGACGGTGATAGTCACTCCCTTCAAAAGTGGCGTTTAGAGCGTGAGGATGATTGGTTATGATCAAAGCCTTACGCTTGCCGTTTTTAAGCTTCTGCTTTGCATACATTTTGGAGAAATGGAGGCACATTGTCGAGTCACGATATGCACAAGCGGGAGAGTCGTCAAAATTCTTGTATTCCTCAGCAGTCTTGATTCTCTTCCACGAAAAGTTGCAATCAGTCAGTCCTAACGTAATCTTATGCTTGCTATTACGGTTGATTTCATAGAGTCCACGCAAGAACTGCACACGATTGTACTTATCCCACAAGGGGTTGAAATCTTCGTTGCGAAGATATGTGTAGAGGGCATCGTTGAATGCTTTGTCGCTTTTGTACCTTCCACAGAGCAGCTTGTTTACATCCTTTGTCCTATTTACACATCCTACCTCAGTATACACATAACCTACCTCTTGGGCAAATCGTGGGTCTTTCAACAAGTCTAATATCAGTTCGTATTGCGTGGTGTCCCTATGGTCACGCTCTCCAATCACTACGATGTCTGAGTTCTCAAACAAATTGAATATATAGTCTATAGGAGCGCAGGAATTCTCCTTCACGCTTGATACATAATCATCCAGTGTTTGGTTTTGTGCATAACAGGACAAAGCTATGCTAATAACACATAGTAAGAATGCTATTCTTTTCATAGCTAATAGATAAATTAATTTGCTGCAAAGGAACGAATTGTATTCCAAATATCCTAATCCTTTTCTGTTTTTTGCAATATAGCAGTCTTCCCGATTAGGCTGTCCGGCTGTCCTTGCCTCTTGTAAATAGATGAGCCTCAGCAAATAAACAAGGACAACCTCGGGTATCCCAAGGCTGTCCTATGATAGATTGTGCTTATAGCATTTAATCCCCCTCTTCGAGCGTGAAGATGTCGTTGACGGACTTGCCGAAATAGCGGGCAATCTTCAGTGCCAGCACGGTAGAGGGCACGTAGCGGGCAGCCTCAATGGAATTGATTGTCTGGCGGCTCACGCCTACTGCCACGGCAAGGTCCTGCTGCGTGATGTCTTTGATGGCACGCTCCACACGGATAGTATTCTTCATCGCTGCTCCTTTCTCTCGCGATGCATGGCGAGGTTAAATTTCACGATGTACAGCATCAGGTAGAGGTACATCGCCAAGAACATAAAATACAGAAAATGTCCTTCAAACACAAAAAGGATACCTAGAGCGATAATGATTGATGTAGCCCAAGTGCTCCACACAAACGACTGCATACGGATGTGCGCTGTCATCTCATCTTCATCACGTTCGCGTGAAAGGGCGATGAAAACAAGCGAAAGAAGCAGTCCCAACATTGCAATTTCAATCATGATACCTGTATTTGTCATACAGAACCAACCATCCCAACAGCACAAGGCCGGCATCGGAAGACTAATGGCCGTATCGTCCAACACCTCGCACAGGCAAAGCACACTGAGCACTAAGAACGGCACCACCATCCAAAGCCCTGCTTTCTTAAAGCCTACGGGCAACAAATAACTTTTCTTCATAGCATTTTCTTTTTTGAGGTTGTACATTTAATAAAACTCTCTTACGTAAGATTCACGCCGCAAAGGTAAGTATATTTTCCGTAATGACAAATATATTTTACATTTTATCGCGCAAACTTTATATTTTTCTTTTCCGAATAAGTGAAATGGATAAGAGATGCAATATGATTTCTTCCGATAAAGACATCTTTTTCTTTCTCTCTTTTGACATGTTTTCCTCACGCGAATCTCGCGAATCACGCGAAAACATACATCGCTATCGCTTGTATGTGGCCATCCGGATGGCAAACGCTAGTGAAACAATGCGTTTTTCGCGTGATTCGCGAGATTCGCGTGAAACATAAACAGCGTGAAACTCAAATGTTTTCATAATGTATCTTCTTAGAGCGGACAAGCAGAATACTTTCAGTAGATGGTGCGGAAAGTTCTGCGCCGCTTACCGAATTCTTCAAATTGTTCTGCGCCACTTCTCCAATTCTTCAAATATCCACGGATATTTACTTACATATCCATGGATATTTCATCACGTATCCGTGGATATTTCATTACGCATCCACGGTTACGCGAGTTTTTCTGTACTGAAAACTTGCTTTTCGGGCAAATATTTCGTAACTTTACGGAGTAATCAGCGGAACTATCCGATAAGGCTCACGCGAATCTCGCAAATCACGCAAAGAGCACGCGCATTCGCTTGTGCTAGCCATCCGGCGCGAACACACTCGGCGGAATCGCCGACAAACGCGAGCGAAGCGATGCGTTCTTCGTGAGATTCGCGAGAAACAAAAAGTAAAACATAAAACTAAAATACGATGAAAGCAAAGGACCCACTATCATACAAGATTATCGGTTGTGCGATGGAGGTGTACAACACGTTAGGGCCAGGGCTGCTGGAAGCCGCTTACGAGAAAGCTCTGATCCACGAATTGGAGCTTAACGGATTGTCCGTAGCCTCGCAGGTGCCAGTGGAGATGAATTATAAAGGGGTGAACTTGGGAGAGGGTTTGCGACTGGACCTGCTCGTGGAGGATTCCATCATCATAGAGTTAAAGTCTGTAGAGGAGCTGAAGCCT
>JAZPZS010000095.1:0-12647 GCA_045544835.1 Bacteroidaceae bacterium
GCGGAATTTGCAACGTGTTGAATATCGTGTTGAGCCAGTGTGGCACGGCCTCGCTGAACTGCTCATTGATGCGGCTCTGCATCGCTTCCTTGCTGTCGCGGTAGTTGAGCTGGTACGATGCGGCCAGCAGCAGTGCGGCCAGTAGTATATATATGTAGGTGAATCGGCGGCTCTTCATAGATGAGTGATAAAACTATATCAATGGCTTGTGTCGTTAATAAAAAACCAAACCCGATAGCTTGACGAACCAGAGGCTACCGGGAATAAACACTGCAAATGTAGCGTTTTTTTTCGAAATAACAAGATGGTTTGTGTATATCAAAAGTTAAAAAGACATTAAATCAATGTTTTTTTTTGACCGCACAAGCAATATGTAGATTTTTTTGTTGTAACTTTGCGTCAAATTATAGTCTGTTATGAGCTTAGGCATTACCGCAAATAAAGATAAGAACGGAGCACTTCTAGCCTACATCGCTAAAAACATCCCAAGTATTCATCTTCGCAAATTGTTGAAGATTGTTTACCTTATTGATGAGAAATTCATGAAATTGAGAGGTTTCCCTCTTACATGGTTTGATTATTATGCTTGGGAAAAGGGACCGGTTGCCCCTGAAGTTTATGATATTAAGAATGGAGCATTCTCCAAGTTTGTGGCGTGTCATAAGAACGAGTCTGGAAGCAACATCGTGGAGTCTGTACTCCCTAGCAAGTTCCAAGTTTTAGAGCAGATGGAGGTCTATAGCTCATATGAGATGGGCATTATAGATGACATTATGCTTCGGTATGAGTCCATGACTGCAGACGAACTCTCTGATTTAACTCACGAGGATGGTTCGCTTTGGTCTCTCATCGTAAAAGAAAACGATGTAGACTTTATCGATGGAAAGTCTGAAGTCCTGATTCCTTTGAACAGACTTAATGCTGGTGACAGCGAGAAGGAAGAGGTATACATGGATGCAAAATGGAATATGGATTTTCAGGCTGCACTGAATCAGTATAAGGAAGATTGACATGTTCCAACCTCGCGAAATAGTTTATGGTTTTGTGAAAGGGATTAATCCTCCACATCATAAATATATTGTCACCATCTATCAAGACGAGGAATTAAGTATTGTTGCGTGCTTTACAACATCCCAGGGACGCGCAGGGGTTCCAGAAGACAAGATACACCATGGCGCCATTTATAGGGAAAAGGAGTGTATCTCCTACGTATTCGACAAGGATCATTGCATAGGATTAAACCCAGAGACTGGAGTTGAGTTCTCTTTCCCAAAACGCACAGTCATAACCTTCGACTATGGCGTAAGAGAGGGACAAAAAGAGTATTTCTTAAGACAATTCGAAAATCCCAAAGTCGTATGTGAATTGTATGAGACTGAATACATCGAATTGGTATACGCCATGTATCGTAGTCCCCATACGCGAGAAACCCACAAGAGAGTGCTTTATCGGATTCTTGATGCGTACTATACAAAAAGCGAATAAGCCTCTTATTTGCTTTTTATTATGATGGGACTTTCAGGCACTTCCACACGAGAATTATTTCCCTCCATTTTCCCCCATTTCATCGTCTAAAATTGCATTTTTAGAAATCTAAAACTCTAATTTTAGATTTTTCTTTTGGCGAGGGGCGAGTTTTTCTATTCATTTGCGCAGGTTTTGCGGAGTGCGGAGATTGCCTTCCTTGAGACTTGGGCATCTCCGTCACCTCCGCTTGATTGGGAGACGATGATTGCCGAGAGAGATATTTTCACCTCGTTGTAACCTTTCGGGGCTTTTCTCCGTCTAATAGATAGAATAACATACAACATAAACAACCAACAAAATGAAACCAACCAAACTATTCCTTGCCCTTGTCGTGGCGGTGGTGCTGGGCAATTCCGAATCCCATGCACAACAACTGCGTTCATCCACCCCAGTTGCCGATGACTACATCCCACTGCTTCAGAACTATGGATTTGAACTGTTCAAGTTTGACATCTCATCATTTGCTGAAGACACGTATAATGTAACGTTTGTCATCAAGGAGTATAAAGACAATGTTGAGGTGGAATCTGGCGGTTTTGATATAATAATCAGCAATCGTGTTATGCTATCCGAATTCAGTATCGAAGAACAACAACGGGTCAAGGATTGTAATATCGAAATAGATGCCCCTGAGGATGGCGTCTTCCGCCTCAGCAAGGATTTGTCTATAGGGCTTGTTCCTTCCCCATGCGACAGTCTTCGTTTTCTTTCTTTGGCATTATCAAGAACAGGTGAAGCACGCATGCCGCTGAAGCGATACCCTATCTGCAAGCCCGACGGTACTGCAGAATATAGCTATACCACACGTCCATTCACTATCAATACGTTCCAATTGGGTGAGTTTATTCCTCTAGTACTATATGGCTCATTTTGGTGGGACAATGATGCTGGTTGTACACGTTGCTGCGGAGAATCTGTGATTGCTCCTGATTTCTCCAGCGAAATACTAAAATACATTCCACACTACTATATAATAGGTGTAGAAATAAATAAATAGCCCAATACAATGAAGACAAAACTATTCCTCTTTCTTGCCGTGGCGGTGCTGCTGGGGGCGTGCACAAGCACAGTGATTGCACAGAAACAAAAGTATGGCAACTATAGAGAGATTGTTGATTCTCTTATGCAAGAGTTGACTGCTATCAATGAATATAATAATGCAACCTTGCCCCCGATGTTCTATCAGATAAGGACTCTACAATATCAGATTGACTCATTGACAACCTTGAAAGATAGCATCTTGCACCGTCGGGATAGCCTTGTCAAAGTTATTGAAGGAAGAAGGAGGGACTTAAACAATGATTATGTAGAAACATTCAGAAAGTATATTCCATATTCCGAGGATGCATTAGCTGATGTCTTTACAATGCGTAGTGCATTCGGAAAAGATTCGTTGGAAAAGATCCTCACTAGCTTAAAGCCACAAAATCGCAAGTCATTGGCGGCAAAAAGAATCAGGCAATATCTCTATGAGGATTTTCCTTCATTGATTGGGACAGAATTCAAGCCATTTACTTGCTACACTCTTACGGGGAAGAAATATGATTGGAAGCTGATTAAAGGCAAGAAGATGCTGATTATATTGGACGGATATGGATGTATGAATCATTTTGACCCAACAGCGGGAGGGCGTTATTTGAAATCCATTTGCGAAAAAGCCGGGAATGAGCATTTTGCTCTTGTCGCATTCCTTTATACCAAAGACCTGAAACAGATGAAGGAGTTTTCCGAACTGTATGAAATAGAGGAGCTGAATCCTGTAAGCGATTTGGAAGGCGAACTTTCCGAGCTACACTTGCGATACCAAGTGAGGGGTACACCTACTGTTATCTATGTTGACAAGAATGGAATTATCACCCATTATGAAATGGGAATAAATCTTGACCGAATAAACGAGTTCCTATTTCCCGTAGAATAATAAACAAACATCCAATACAATGAAACCAACCAAACTATTCCTTGCCCTTGCCGTGGCGGTGCTGCTGGGGGCGTGTACAAGAGACCCCAAAGTGTGGGACGAAGTAGAGTATCTGCACTCCACTGCCGATGCCATTACCGTTACCAATGTGGAGTTTACCGATACGGCCACCATCCTGAGCATCCACGAGAAGAACACACCCAGTCGGGGGATTAGAATCCCTGAGTATACACGTCTTGTCGGCAATAAAGGCAAGGAGTATAAGATTATCGGTGGTGAGGGTATTGTTATCGGCGAGAAGTTTGTTACTCCCGAAAGCGGCGAGACACATTTCAAACTCCTCTTTGAACCCATGCCGCGGAGCACACGGCATTTCGATTATGTAGAAAACTATTCAGAAGGATGGCGCATCTACGGCTTGCACCATCCGTCACAGCCTATAGAGACTCCCAAATACAAAAAACGCCACATAAAGAATGGAACAGCAGAAGGATTCCTGCATACAGATACCGTGTATGTGCGTGGAAAAATAGAGAACTATTCACACGACAAGGGTTTCACCACGATACAAATAAATAGAATTAACGTATTGACACGCGAAGACCTTCCTATCAGCGTCAACATTAATGAAGACGGCACTTTTGAGGTCTCTTATACAAGTGCTCATCCAAAGTTTGAGCTCTTGACATTGGAGGGGAAAGACTCTTATAATATGACGTTGATATACACAGTACCTGGCTGTGCAACCGAACTGTTTATTGATGAGGAAGGCAACTTTGAGATGACTTCACCTGACAAACAAGTGATGACATGCAAGCGAATAGTTGATAACCTTCTGCTAGGATATGATCTATGCAGTTATATGGAGCGTGAAGACAGCATGAAGGTGCTTGACCTGAAAGCCTATATCTCGTACCTTGACAGAAAGGAGGCTGCATATAACAAGTATATGGAGTATTTGGCGTGGAGATATGAACTTACTCCTACGGAACGGCATTATCTGTGGCTCAATGGAAAAGTGCTGTACTTGGAGTATTTGTTTGACTATGATGCTCGTACCAGACGTTCCAACAATTACATGGCGGACAGTATTGCATTGGAATACGACAGCTATCAATGTCTGCATGATATGCCCTATAACGATGGTGCTAGTCTCGCAATACATGAGTTCATCTTCGCCATCAGCAGATATGAGTGTTCTCGAATTATACTAAAAGACATCTTCAAACCTGACTTATTGGGTTTGGACTACGTAATATGCCACGATACGACCCGAATAGCCAACGACATGAAGGTGTTGGGTGCTTCGGCACCGACATTATGGGGAAGTATCATGCTGCTTCGTGATACCAAGTGGCAATTGAAGTATTTGCGCGACTACAAAGAGGAGCAACCCAAGTTTGTGGAGATGCACCGAGAACTTCTCACCCATCCTTTCCTGAAAGCCGAACTCGATAGGCTCTATGCCAAAGAACTCGAGGCACAGAAACCTTCGTGGACACTGCCCGAAGGTGAAGCCACCGATATCCTGCGCCGCATGACCGACAAGTACCGTGGCAAGTATCTGCTGATAGACTTCTGGGGTATGGGCTGCGGCCCCTGCCGTGCAGGGATAGAGCGTTCGAAGGAGATGCGCAAAGCCTTCAGAGATCATCCCGAGGTGGACTTCCTCTTTATCTCTGCTCCCGAATCATCGCAAGAGGCATATGATGCCTATGCGAAGGAGCACCTCGATGGTGAAGACTGTCAGATTGTGAGCCGCGACGACTTCAATAAACTGATGCAACTCTTCAAGTTCCTCGGCATACCACACTACGAGACACTAGACCCCGACGGCAATGTACTCAACAAGGGACTTGAATACTCTACCACCGAAGCGTTCACTAAACGGTTGGAGGAGTTGAAGAAGTAGCAGTAAAGTTATCCACAAATAAAATTCGTGTAACAACATAAACAACCAACAAAATAAAAACACATGAAAAAAGTACTTGCAATCATTCTAACATTGGCGGCCATTGCTGCTGCCACGAAAGTGTATTTCACCTTCTATGGTAATCATGGGACAGAGGTCGTGCGCCCTGCATTCGCCCTTACCGAATCGCGCAGGCTGACGCTGGAAAAGATTGTTCTGAGCAAGGTAAATACAAAACTTCATTTCTCTGTAAACACTCCTGGCGAATTGCCCGCTCTGGACTCGCTGGCCATCTGTTTGCTTACAGACAAAGGCGACACTATCGCTTATGAGGGTGCTGACGTGACGAGCGGTCAAGACAGCGTAACGCTTTATTTCAAGGCTTTGCCACGTTCGGCCAAGACATTTAGCCTCGTGGGCTACGACAAAGGGTGGTATGGCATACGTACGGATGGCAAAGGGTATGCCCCCCAAAAGGCGAAGGCCAGCGAATATCCGACAGATGAACCTCTGCCCGAGTATTGCATTACAGGCGACACGGCCTATATAGAGGGTCGTTTCATAGGTTTTGTCCCCGATGCCGTGGCATACTACTTCCTTGCCACACAAGACCTCGTGACAGGCCGCAACGAAGTGGTGCGCTACAGCGACAGCATCACTGGCGACTTTCTGGTCCAGAAATACGGTCTCCACAACCATGCCGTGTATTGCATCTTCCCTGGCGATGCTACGGGTGATTTCTGGTTCTTCCCCGGCTATCGCACCACGGTAACCATCGACCTTCCCGCCATCATGGCCAAGAAGTATGAACTGACGGGGCATGAGAACGTAGGCAAAGGCGTTACCTTCGGTGGGCAAACAGGCGACATCTCCCAAGTGTTGTGGGACCTCACACACATAGACTGGCAGACGGTCATAAAGCACGATGCCGCAGCTGAGATTACTTACAAGGAATACCATACCATACATTGGGACACTTTGCAGGCCCGACTGAATAACATCGAGCACAGTGCAGAGTACAACAAGCGACAGAAGCAGCTTGCCTCGCTCTTTATCCAAAAGGAGTATATAAGAAACATCATCAGCTATCCCTCGTGGCTCAAGAACTCGTTGCGAAGAGCCAAGGTGAGCAATGTAGACTCGGTATATGCCATCAAGATGACGGATTACACGCTTGAGGACAGTCATGCTGGAGAGATAGCCCTGTTTGACCGCACATCCAACGTTGGCCTATGGGTTATACGCGATGCATCGATATTACCCTATGCCTTGGCCAATGGATTGACGGACAACCCTGCAACCCATTGGATGCAAAGCTTCGAGCGTGCTCAAGAGATGTGCCGCGCCATCAACATGAAGCCTCTGGCACCTGATGCCCCCGAGTGGGGTAACCCGATGCCTCCCTTTGAAGATGAGGTGCACCGCTACAATGACTACATGCGTGCCGAGACAGCCCGTTTGGAGAAGGAGCTGACTACCGATGTGAAAGTGTGCAGCGCACCAGTAAAGTATGAAGGCACCATACTCGACTATATAGCCTCCGAGTACAAAGGTAAGATAGTGCTTGTCGATTGCTGGGCAACATGGTGCGGACCGTGCAAGACAGGCATAGAGCAGATAAAAGAGTATAAGAATGAGCTCAAGGATGAGCCTATAGCCTTTGTCTATCTCACCAATGGCAGCAGTCCCTATGAGACATGGAGCGATATGATCAAGAACATTTCGGGCTACCATTACCGCCTGTCCAATGACGACTGGAACACCATACCCTCCATCAACGGCATACCGCGTTACTTCCTGCTCGACGAAAAAGGAAATGTCGTCATGGATGTCGCCGGTTGGGGCAAAGACAGCCTGGAGCGCTTCAAGAGCAAGATAAATGGACTGCTGAAGGGCATGAAGCGATAGCCCGAAGCTCAGCATTCCCGTACAGAGCGTGATATACCGCCTGAACCGTGAGCCTAAGATGAAGCAAATATATCTATCTTATACTTAAATACCTATATCATTATGTACCAAAATGTACCAATTGAATTGATCGAGCGCATAGAGGCGCTGGAGAGGAGAATGGAAAAAAATTGAGTTCTCAATTTTTTTCAACGATGACGCCGACGTTGACGATAACCAACCATTGACTGTAGCGTCGACCTGCGGTTCGGAGGGTAAACATCGCGAAGCTCAGTCTTCGTCTTCGTTAGCGTCTTCGTTGGAAAGGCTGATGGAGTGCAAAGCCCCCGACGGGCGCTACCTGATGCGGCACAGGTACCAGTGGTGGGCGGTATATCATGTATTGGTGCGGCAGTGCGGCTTCCCTGACGGGTACCGCGAATTTGTGGCCTGTATCGCGCAGCTCTTCCCCGAAGGGCTGCGCGTGCCATGTACGGAGAGCACGATGAAGCAGCTGTCGCAGACACGCTACATGGAGCCCGTCCGTGACTGGCGCTACGATGCACTCTACCACGGCTCACCCGAACGCTTCCGGCTGATGAGGGAGACGGTGGAGTGGCTTATCGCGCAATGGAAATGATAGGCTCACCAAGAACGGATGAGATCTTGGCAAGGGTGGATAGGGTGAAATTATGCCCTCCACCCAGCCATTTGGAAACGGCTGCTTCGGACGTTCCAACCCGGCGGGCAAATTCTTTTTGTGACACTCCTAATTGGTGGAGTTTGGCATCCAACTTATCTGCAATGTCGTATGACCACTCCACTTGTTGCCTTACCTCCTTTGGGGTCTCATCGAGTACCTGTTGGAAGAGGCTCATACCTTCAATGTCTTGTTTCATAAGTCATATTCTTTATCGTCAGTACCAATTATCTCAGTCTTCTCTATGCGTACAGCACCGCTCTTGATATCGGCTCGCAGCAGTTCGTCGAGTTTTTGTAGGCTGATGACATAACCGTTGAGGTCATCGTCATCTTCGTATGTCTTTGTGCTCTTCACGCCGCCATTGCCTACAATCAGCACGCTATCTGACATTCGCAAACAATACAGACGCAAGCCACTGCGAAAGATAGGCAATGCAACAAGGTTATCGCGCATCTTACCCTCATTCCTGAACTTTCTTTCTGCAAATCCATTCTTCAGCATCAGGTCTATCTGATTAAGAATGATTCGCAAATCATTCTGTCGGGTAGCATCATTGCGAAACTTACTGATAAACTTTGCAAATTCAGATTGGCTTTCACCTTCAAATATAATGGTGAACAAACCTGCATTCTCTGTTTGCTGCAATGATTGGATGGTTGCTTTTGTCATAGTATTATTTGTATTTGTCTTCTGTGGTGCAAATGTAATACTTTTTTCTCATAAAATTATCTTTTGAGGTAATTTGTTGCGCTGAAAGGCGATTTTTTAACCTTTATTCTCCCCAATTATAACCCATTTGTAACCCGCGGGTTATTTTCTTGGGGATACGCGGCAGATTGGCTTACTTCGCATAGAACCGAGGATTTATGAAAGTGCCAAAACATTTGGCGTGACACTTTTGCAATCCGATGATTCACAGACGGATAAGGCACTGAAAGTGCCATTTGGCACTTTCTTTAACTGTTTTTCCGTACACAAAGAGATAAGATGTTGATATATAGATAATAAAGAGAAATAATCATCAGATGTCATTCAATAATGCAAATCCCTACCGCGTTAGTGTCATCCTGAGTGAAACGAAGAATGCTTGCGCTCAGCTCGTCTGAGAATCTCGCAAAGTCTCCTGGTGAAAAAGGACTCCTCGGGGAAACTAAAGTTAATGGTGCTAAAGCACGCTCCTCTGGGGGAGATAAACCTCCCCTTTGTCGCAAGCAGCGCTAATGCTCCGCGCTGCCGTCGCAACCGACGCTCATTCCGCGTCGGCCCAGCGTGAGATGCTTCGCTGATGCTCAGCATGACAAACTAAAGAACTAAAAAACTTATAAACTCAAACATTATGACCAACGACGAACTCACCGCCCTGCTCGGCTCCCCAGCCGACATTCCCCAACAGCTCGAAGAGCAGAGTACCTACACCGACGATGCAGGCCACCGCCTGCCCTTGCCACTCGACGAGAGCTTCTTCGAGGCGCTGCCCCCGCTGCTCACCGATGTGCTGGACCATTACCCCGACCGCGCCCTGCGCACGCAGCAGCTCCTCGCCATGTTCACCCTCCTGGGCACGGCCACCATACACTGCCGCGTGGCGCACGACAACCGCCAGTATGGCACAGCACTGATGACGCTCATCTACGGTTCGCCCGCCTCGGGCAAGGGACGCATGACGGAGCTGCTTCCCCTCGTCCAGGGCATCGACCGCCGCGTGCGCGAGGAGAGCCGCAAGGAGCGCCTGCGCACCGAACGGCAGATAGAGGCACAGCGCATCAAGCGGCAGCGCATGAGCAAGAGCCGCGACCTCACCGACAGCGACATAGAGCGTGCCGTGATGAGCGAAGAGGAAATCGAGGTGCCCCTGCCGCGCTGCCACATGATGGCCGACAACATCACCGTGCCCGCCATGCTGCAGTACATGAAGGGCAGCGAACCCCATGCCCTGCTGCTCACGGCCAGCGAGCTGCTCACCATCGTGCAGCAGGCACGTACCGACTTCGGCAACATGCGCGACCTGCTGCTGCGTGCCTTCCACGAAGAGCCCATGAGCTATGCCATCAAGACGGGGCACGAGAGCATCTACCTCGAGCACGTGCGCCTGGGCGTACTGCTCAGCGGCACCTACGCCTCGCTGCGCCTGTTCATGCCCACGGTGGACGACGGTCTGCCCTCGCGCTTCCTCTTCTATGAGACCCCTTCGGTGACCGACTGGCGCACACCCATGACGGCCGACGAGAGCCGCGCCTTCAACACCACCATACGGCGCACCGCTACCGTCGTGGACAGTCTGCACCGCGCACTCACGCGCTACGACAACAGCCATCGCGACACGTCGCGCCCCACGCTCACGCTCACCGCCACGCAGGAGGAGTACATCGACCGCGCCTTCAGCCGCATGAACGACTGGTACCTGGGCTACACGGGAACGGAGGAGATACTGGCTGCCGTGCGCCGCCGCATCATCGATGCCAAGCGCATCATCATGCTGCTCTCGCTGCTGCGTGGCTATGCCCGGCACGAGTCGTGGGACGAGGTGCTGGCCACGTCCGTCATCGAGGCCGACGATGACGACATAGAGACCACGCTCACGCTCATCGCCTACCTCATGCGCCACAGCGTGAACGCCTTTGCCTTCATACAGCCCGAGCAGTCCGATGCCGACACCACCGAGCGGCTCACCGCCGTGCGTCACCTCGACCTGCTGCCGCTCACCTTCACCACGGCCGATGCCATAGAGACGGGCAAGCAGCACGCCATATCGGCCCGTACTACGAAACGCCGCGTCAGCGGATGGCTGAAGGCTCAGTTTATCAGTCAATTAAGTCATGGAAAGTATGGGAAGCGTACGGAAAAAGACTTATAGAAAGTGCCAAATGGCACTTTCTACCCCTTAACGTGCTGAACTACTGAAAGAAACGAAAGTGCCACACGAAAAACTTTGGCACTTTGGAAATTGAAAGTTGAAAATTGAAAGTTGAAAATTGAAACTCTTCCCTCATAACTTTTCCCTCTTCCCTTATGAACCACCGTTACCGTCTCGCTACCTACCGCGAGTGCAAGGCACACCGCGAGTGGAACACCACCTGTCCCGACTGTGGACGTAAGGGTAAGTTCTCGCCCTACATAGACATCGCGACCATGCAGCCTGTTGATGACAAGCGCTGTGGCCGCTGCAGCCGCCTCTCCAACTGTGGGTATCATCTGCCGCCCCGTGAGATGCCTCGCACGGAGGATTATGGTTCACGCGAATCTCGCGAAAGGCGCGAAAATCCAGGTCCTGAAAATTATGCCTCACACAGATCGCACAAATCTCACAGAAGCTGCATCGCAGAAAGCTCGCAGCTACCATCCGGCGTGTACACTCGGCGCAGCCGACAGCAAGGGCGAAGCGACTTGCCATTTCGTGAGATTGCCTTTAGCCCCTTCGGGCGGCGAACTCCGTTTCGTGAGATCTGCGTGAGACAAAAAGAGGACATTAATGAAACAAAAAAACATCAGCGTGAGGTCGAGGAGTTTTATGAAAAGATGCGCCGCGCCTGCGAGCAGTCGCAGCCGTGGGGTAGCCACCTGGTGACCTGGCTACGCACCAAGTTTCCCCGTGAGCAGGTCGATGCCGCGCTGAAGCGCTACCATGTAGGCGGCACACCCGACGGCGCCACCCTCTGGTGGCAGATCGACGAGCAGGGACGCGTACACACTGGCAAGGCCATGCAGTATAATCCGCTGACGGGACACCGCGTGAAGGAGACTGGCGGAGCGGTCAACTGGGCACACCGCATGCGCCGCTATGGTGAGCCGTCAGAGCTGGTTGTACCGCAATGCCTGTTTGGTCTCAGTCTTCTGAACACGGAGCACACGGATTTAACCACAGATTACACGGATTTCTCAGATTCTTTACATGATGGCAGTAGTACACCGCAAGAAGAAAATCCGTGTAATCCGCGTAATCTGTGGTCAAATAGTCCGTGGTCAGAAAAAATAGGAGTGGTCGAAAGCGAGAAGACCGCCCTCATCATGAGCCTCGTCTGTCCCGACAAGGTGTGGCTCGCCACCGGCGGCAAGGCAAACTTCAAGGAATCGATGCTCGCGCCCCTGCTCGGCCACGAGGTCGCCGTATACCCCGATGCCGATGCCCTGCACGACTGGTACACCCGCGCCGTGGAAATGAACCGCACCCTCGGTACACGCCTCCACATCCCCACTGGCTACTACAACCTGATGGACCACGACGAAGCACGCCGCGAGGGATGGGACTTGGCAGACATCGTTTTAAGTTCATAAGTTTTTGAGTTTATAAGTTGGCAAACTCAACAACTAAGGAACTCATAAACTCAAATCCTATGGTTCACCCAAATACTCGAAGATCAGTTGCACCTGCCGTCGGGTGAAGTGGCGGTCATTGACACGGTAGCCCGTGGCGAGCAACGCGGGCAACAGTCCGTGGGCATGGTGGATGTAACGGTTGAGGCGACGTAGCGCATTCGAGGCAGAGCCGATGGGAAAATACATCGTGGCCAGCTCGCTCTTGGTGTAGGGGCGGATTTCAATCATTGTTTCCATAGCTATTTATTTGCTATAAAGTTACTAAATTTTTGGTATATAATCAAGCATAAATACGCTTATTATCAGTAGATAATAAGTAAAATTACATTTCTTGGAAAGATTGTTTGTGTAGCCTACCATAGGTCGTAATGGCGGACAGTGAGGGG
>JAZPZS010000096.1:0-13769 GCA_045544835.1 Bacteroidaceae bacterium
ACATCTTAATGAAAACGTCCAACTAACTGTCCCTCTGTTTATAGAGGGGCAACGCGAGATGAGCGTTGCTTGCGACGACGGGAACTTTAGTTCCCCAAAGTCGTCTCAGGAGGGAGTTGCCTTTCCCTTCGGCCGGCGAACTACGTTTCCAAACGAAGTGCGGAGAAAAAGCTGCAAATTGATATACTACGCGCTTCGCTTATAACGCCCCCGCCCTATAGTGTCTATAGCATCTATATCCACCGCAAAGTTACGAAACCGCAAGAAAAAATGCAAGCCGCAAGCAGAGAAACTACGACAACAGCAACGACAACTATAGACCCTATAGGCACTATAGACCCTCAACCATCAACCCTCCCCTACGGCTCCTCCAGATAGGCATAGATGATCTGCACCTGGCGCGGGGTGAGGTGGCGGTCGTCGGGGCGGTAGAAGGCGCGGGTAAGCTCATCGAGGAGCCCCACGGCACGGTGCATGTAGCGGTTGAGCATGCGCAGCGCACTCTGCGGAGTGGCATCGGGGAAATACTGGCGGGCAAGGTCGGTCTTGGTCATGGTGCTTCTTTGTAAGGTGACTAAGGGTGATTAGGAGGCCATTAGAGGCCGTCAAAGTGGTATAAAGTTACTGAAAATTTGCGAGATACGCAAGTTTTCAGTTCTTTTTTGTGCCTTGCCGAAAATACTTTCCTGTAACGCTCAACGGCAGACACCGGCGGTACTGCACGGGGCAGTGATGTGGTATCTTTGCAATAGAAATAAAGAGGGTAACACCTCTTTTGAGTCCTTGGCCAGGACTTGTAATGTGAGCGCTCACATTACTTTCTATTGCGAGCTTCGGCTGCACTCGTTGGGAAATTGCAAGTGCACTTGCATTTCACTCGTTTGCACGAACCTTGCACTGTCAATTGACACCTAAACCATATTTATTAACCCGAAGATTCAGAAGCGAGGCTTGCCATCCGGAGGTAATTTTCAATTCTCAATTTTCAAAGTTCGTGCCAACGAGTAAAATGCAAGCGTGCTTGCAATTTCTCAGCGAGAGCAGCCGAACTAAAAACAATGTTTAATTTTCAATTCAAAAAGACATGCCAATCAACTACGCAATCAAGAAAGTGAAGAATCCCAACGGTATCGAAGGTACCGAGTATTTCCACGCCCAAGCCATCAAGACGGGTGAGCTGACCTTAGAGAAGCTGGCCCGCCGCATCAACAACAGCACCACCGTGACGCAGACCGACTGCCGCGCCGTGCTCCTCAGCATGAAGGACCACATCATCGAAGCCCTCACCGAAGGTCAGGTGGTGGTGCTCGACGACCTCGGCCGCTTCCAGGTGACCCTGCAGGGCAAGTGCTACACCCAGGAGATGATGGCCGAAACCGACTTCGCCCCCTCATCGATGATCAAGGGACACAAGATCGTGTTCCGCCCCGATGCCGCACTTAAAAAGGCCGTGGCGGCGGACTTCTCGCTGAAGCGCATATCAAGCGAAGCGATGAAGTAAGCCTTGGCACGCTGATGACGCGGATTTAAGCGGATGACCGCTGATAATCCTTGACTACGGATTCTTTGATCACGGGCGTCATCCGTGGTCAATAATAAAGATCTGAGGTCATCTGCTGCATCTGTGTCGTCAGGCGGCCCTCAAGAAGGAGATTGCCAGCAAGCTTTCGCTGAACCGCATCGCCTCGGAGGTGAAGGAGTAAAGTGAGTTGGCACGCTGATGACGCGGATTTAAGCGGATGACCGCTGATAATCCTTGACTACGGATTCTTTGATCACGGGCGTCATCCGTGGTCAACAATAAAGATCTGAGGTCATCTGCTGCATCTGTGTCGTCAGTGTGCTATTCATTAATCACTAACATTAAACTCTAAACAACCACAAACATGAAAGTAAACTGGAAACAAGTCCTTAAAATCGTAATCACCGTACTCACTGCCCTGGCTGGCGCCTTGGGCGTAGCCTCCTGTGCGGTATGAGTACCTTCTTCCGTGCGCTGCTGCTACTCGGCAGCGCACTTGCACTCATTGCTTAATAATATAAACCACAGATTACCCGGATTAACACAGATTTCATACATCGTTAACACTCGTATGTGCCTCCGGATGGTAGGCATAAGTGAAACGATATGCCCAATCTGTGTAATCCGTGAAATCTGTGGTTTAACAAAAAAATATCAGTTGAAAATCTATGAAGTATTTCTCGATAACCGAATTAACATCCAGCGCCACGGCACTGCGCGAGGGCATCGACAACCGCCCATCGAAGTGTGCATACCACCTGTTGCACGTATTAGTTGACCAGTTATTAGACCCTATACGCGAAGCGTGGGGAGAGCCTATCGTGGTGAGTAGCGGGTATCGCTGCAAGCAGCTCAACACGCTCATCGGAGGGGTGAAGAACAGCCACCACATCCTCGGCTGTGCGGCGGACATCATTGCGGGTAGCCGATCCGACCACCGCCGTCTGTTCCGCCTCATCGTAAAGATGCAGCAGGAGGGGCAGATACGTTTCACCCAGCTCATCGCCGAGAAGGATTACCGATGGCTACATATCTCCTATGTGCCGGGGATGCTGCGGAATCAGATTATCGACGTTAACGTTGAAAAAAGTCTATCAAGATAGCGGATAGGATTTTGTTCTGCACATTTTTTTCGTAACTTCGCATCATGAAACGATTTGCAGTATTCAACCCCGAGCACGACTTGGCCTTGGCCAATGGCGATGCCCACTATCTGGCGCCCCGCAACATCCGCGAGATGGCACACGACCTGGCGCCACTGATGGAGTATCTCGCGTGGGACACGCCATGGGGATGGGATGCTGCCATTGTGAACTATCTGCATAAGTCGGGCATCCCACGTCAGGAGCTGCCCACCGAAACGATGCTTGCTGCCCTGCGTACCCGCTCCGAGCGCATCACCGCCCACCATCTGCTGCAGCAGATGCTTTCCCTCTCGGGGCATCTTACAGGAGAGTCCTACGTATGCCGCTCACTCGACGACATCAAAACATACGCCACGCAGCATAGCCACCTACTCTTGAAGGCGCCTCTATCGGGCAGCGGCAAAGGACTGAGGCATCTTAATTTTAACGATGACGATAACAAAAACGATAACGATAACTATCCAACCAGTAGAAGGTCAACGTCAGCGTTAACGTTATCGTTAAAAAAAGTCGAGTCTTGGGCCGATGCTCTCATCCGCCGCCACGGTTACCTCACTGCCGAACCCTACTACGACAAGGTGCAGGACTTTGCCATGGAGTTCATTGTGGCCGACGGACAATGCCACTTCATCGGCTACTCCCTGTTTACAACAGATGATCATGGGCGCTACGACAGTAACCTGCTGCTGAGCGATGCCGACATCGAGGCTCGCCTCTCCGAATACATTCCCCGTAGCGTGCTCCACGACGTACGGTACTTTGTTGAAACACATTCCGACCTCATCATTCCTGCCGAGTGGGACACCTCGCGCTTCCCCATCACCTTCGGCATCGACATGATGATTGTAAATGATAGAGGTCAACAGTCGACAGTCGATGGTCAACATCCCATACGCCCGGATGGCAACTCGCAACTCAGGACTCACAACTCTCGATTCAACCTTCATCCTTGTGTGGAGATCAATCTGCGGATGAATATGGGGATTATCGCGCATGAGGTACGCCGGCTTTGCCTTGCCCCCGGTTCCCAAGGCCAATACCGCATTGCTATCTTTGCTGATAATGCGGCATTGATGTCCTTCCATGAGGAGCAGCGCAGTCGCTATCCTGTCGAGTATGACGATGATCGTCTTGTGCGGGGCTATCTTCCTCTGACACCTATCAGGCAGGCGACACGGCATCTCGCCTATGTCGTGTGCGAAGGTTGTGGAATTGGTATGCGAGGCTGATTCATCGCCTACGATATCGCGCTCCAGTTGACATTCGTCTTGCGCAGGCGCTCCAGCTGCTGCCACATCACCGCATTCTCGGGGCGCGAGCCATCGGGGTCCTCATCGGTGATACGCTCGGCGATGCTGCGCACATGCCCCAGCAGTTGTCCGTCGCGGGCTATATTGGCAATCTTCAGGTCGAAGGCGATGCCGCTCTGCTGTGTACCCTCGAGGTCGCCCGGGCCGCGCAGCTTGAGGTCGGCCTCGGCAATCTCGAAGCCGTCGTTGGTGCGCACCATGATCTCGAGGCGTTTCTTGCTCTCCTCGCTCAACTTCACCGAGGTCACCAGAATGCAGTACGACTGGTCGGCCCCACGCCCCACGCGGCCACGTAGCTGGTGCAGCTGCGACAGGCCGAATCGCTCGGCATTCTCGATGACCATCACCGAGGCGTTGGGCACGTTCACGCCCACCTCTATCACCGTGGTGGCCACCATAATCTGTGTCTCTCGGCGGAGGAATCGCTGCATCTCGGCATCCTTCTCGGCAGGCTTCATCTTGCCGTGCACCATACTCACCTGACAGTGTGGGAAGGCCTCACACACCTGCGCATAGCCCTCCTCGAGGTTCTTGAGGTCAATCTTCTCGCTCTCCTTGATGAGCGGGTACACCACATACACCTGTCGGCCCTCGGCTATCTGCCCTGCCATGAACTGGTATAGCTGCGCCTGCCGGTTACCATACTGGTGTATCGTCTGTATGGGTTTGCGCCCGGGCGGCAATTCGTCGATGATGCTCACGTCGAGGTCGCCATAGAGTGTCATGGCTAGCGTGCGCGGTATGGGCGTGGCCGTCATCACCAACACATGCGGTGCATAGGCGTTCTTCGACCACAGCTTGGCACGCTGCGCCACGCCGAAGCGGTGCTGCTCATCGATGACTACAAAGCCGAGGGCCGAGAACTGCACCGTATCCTCGAGCACCGCATGGGTAGCCACCAGCAGGTGTATGTCACCCGTGAGCAGGCCCTCGAGCACCTCCTTGCGCCGCTTGCCCTTCACGCTACCCGTGAGCAGGGCCACACGCACGGGCAGCCCCTCGAGCATCGACGACAGCGTGGCGTAGTGCTGCTCGGCCAGTATCTCCGTGGGCACCATGATGCAGGCCTGGTAGCCGTTGCCGATGGCGATGAGCGATGTCATGAGCGCCACCAGTGTCTTGCCGCTGCCCACATCACCCTGCAGGAGGCGGTTCATCTGTCGGCCGCTGTTCATGTCGTGCCGCATCTCGCGAATGACCCGTTTCTGCGCGCCCGTCAGTTCGAAGGGGAGCTTCTTGGCATAGAACTCATTGAACAGTTCGCCCACCTTGGTGAAGCACAGCCCGCGGTACTTGCGACGGCGGTCCTTGCAGTAGCGCAGTATGCTGAGCTGCACGTAGAAGAGCTCCTCAAACTTGAGCCTGTACTGCGCCCGTCGCAACTGCTCAGGCTCCTTGGGGAAGTGTATGGCATGCAGCGCCTCGGGTAGCGGCATCAGGTGATGCTCCTGCACGAACGGGGCAGGCAAGGTCTCGGCTATGGGCATACGCTCGAGCAGGGCAAAGAGATTGCCCACGATCTTCTGTATGGCATTGCTGTTGAGCCCGCTGCGCTTCATGCGCTCCGTAGTGTTGTAGTAGGGCTGCAGGCCCATCGAGGAGAGCGACAGCTCTGAGGCCTTGTCGATATCGGGGTGCGCCACGTTGATGCGGTCGCCAAACATCGTGGGCTTGCCGAATACGATATACTCCACCCCCACAGGGTAGCTCTTGGGGATAAACTTGGCACCGTTAAACCACACCAGGTCTATCACCCCCGTGCCATCAGAGAAGTGAGCCACCAAGCGCATCTTGCGCCCCGTGCCCACGGTCTCGTAGCGCAGTATCTTGCCCTTGAGCTGTATGTAGGGCATGTTACCGTCTATCTCGTGGATATAGTAGAGACGGCTGCGGTCTACATACTTGTAGGGGAAGTTATACAGCAGGTCGTGCATGGAGCTAATGCCCAGCTCCTTGGCCAGCAGGGCCGCCCGCTGTGGGCCCACACCCTGCAAGTACTGTATGTCGCGCGTCGTGAGGTCGTACATTTGTTTTGCACTGCAAAAATAGTCATAAATGTTGACTTTGCCGACACGCGGCGGCAGATTTCTTTCGGGGAAGTGGGGCGGAAGGTATGGTTCTTGCGCCATCAACAGTGTGCCGTGAGCTTCATTCCACTCATCTGCCCCTCTTTCTGTTAAACAGTGCTAAAATTATCGTTTTTCTTCAATGTTTTATTGTTTTTCGATAAAATATGCCTATCTTTGCATCGTTAAACGATAAAAACTTATTGAATTATGAAAACTAATCTTTCAAAACGGATGTCGGTAGTTACCGGTCTTGTGATCTTTTTCGGAGTGTTTAATATTTTATACACACTAGCGGAGGCCAAAAGTTGGATAGACCATGGTCGATGGGATGAAGAATGGTATGTATGGAAAGTACTTATCCTTAGTGGGTGCATTCTATTTGGAATTGCAATAAACGTGCTTGCTATGGTGTTTATGTTGCATTCCGTCAAGTTGATTAAGCGCGGAGAATTCTTCTCTAAGTTTAATGCCTATACGTTATGGTGGTCAGCACCTATATGTTTTCTTTATAATCTAAGCATCGCCAATCTCCCCATAATCAATGGTTGCCCTCGCATAATACTTAAGGCTGACACTTTTTTGGTTCCCCTTCTCCTCATTGGTGTAGCTATGATCTATTCGGCAGGTGTTCGCCTGAGCGAAGAGAACCGCTTGACCGTGTAACCTTATTGTCTCATCCTATCAAAAGAAACAGATATGTCAATCATAGTAAATGTAGATGTGATGCTCGCCAAGCGCAAGATGACCTCGGGCGAGCTGGCCGAGAGGGTGGGCATCACCGCCGCCAACCTCTCTATCCTCAAGACGGGCAAGGCACGTGCCATCCGCTTCTCAACCCTCGATGCCATCTGCAAGGCGCTCGACTGCCAGCCGGGCGATATACTCGAGTATCGCGACTAATATGAACCGCACGTTTCAATATGTTGCCACTGCACTGCTCCTTGCCCTCACCGCCGCAAGGGGCAGTGCCCAGACTCCCACCTGCGAAGAGCAGTTGCAGGAGGTGGTGGTTCTTGGCAAGCAGAAGCCGAAAACTCTCTTGCGCCGAGGCACACGGATGCCGGGAGCCATCGTCATGCTCACTCCCGACCAAGTAGGCCACGAGGTAGGCTCTGCGCTGACTCTGAAGCACGCTACCGAACTTAAGGAGATAACCTTCGGCATCGTATCAAACAGCATCGCGGAAGCCACGCTGAGCATCATGATATATCGCGACAGCACATGCACCGAGGTGCTCGGCAGTCCTCTCATAGCACACATTCCTCAAGGCAAGAAACAGACAATCACCGTCACCCCCGAAAAGCCTCTCCTGCTTGAGCAGGGGCGATACATCATTGCCGTCAGATTCGCCGACTGCGCCAAAGAGACTCGGGAGCAATGGGTCCTGAGCGACCAATGGCCCGACAAGCAGCGCTACGAAATGGCGCGGCAATGCTGCATGCAATTCCCACTCTACAGCAAGGTGGGCTACATGAGAGCCGATGCAACCGACACTTTCGAAAAGCGCAACCTGAATATCGGGTTGAAAGTGAAGGGTTGCGGTGTCCATTAAGTCAGGCGCACCCATGGATTTCGCTCTATTTCTACGAATAAATGTTAAAAGTGCGGGTAAATCGAAGGTTTTCGATATTTAAGTTTTACGATATTGCGCGAATGTTCCTTACTTTGTCCTCAGCTAATGGCGACTGCAGCGCCCGAGCGGCTACACATTGATAACAAAAACACCCGAATCGTATGAAACGAAAAGACAACACACTGACCAAGATGGAATTTCAAATCATGTCCATCCTTTGGGACATCAACCACTCGGCTTGCGCTTGGGATATCCTCAACCGTATGGATGAGCCCAAGCCTGCCTATACCACCATCGCCACCTACATGAAAATTCTCTATGAGAAGGGCTATGTGGACTATTTCAAGAACAAGGGCGAGGGCAAGACCCACCTGTATGTGGCCAAGGTGAAGCGTGCCGAATACACCCGCCAAACCATGCAGGAGATGAAGAAGAGCCTTTTCGACGGCAGCCTGAAGTCGATGCTCAGCTTCTTCGTCAAGGAGGAGAACCTATCCACCGATGAGATAAAGGAGTTGCTTGACTTAATCGAACAGGAGGACTAAGCCATGTGGAACGAACTATTTGTCTATGCCGCGAAGTCGGCCTTCGTGCTTACACTGCTCTATGCGCCCTACACGCTGTTGCTACGCAAGGAGCACTTCTTCCGTCAGAATCGCTTGACGCTTGTCGGTATACTTGTGCTATCGCTCATATTGCCATTCATCAATCTGCTGCATGGAGAGATTGGGTTTGTTGCACCTCAGCCTGAGCCTGTGGTTATGAACGTGGAGGCACAGCCAGTAGAGCCCATTTCAATTGACATTTCTGAACCAACGTCCCAAACATCGCAACCTGTTGCCGTAAGCCAACCCACACGCCAACCTATCGACTATGCGCAGTGGCTATGTATCCTATATATAATAGGTGTATCGGTTGCCGTCGGCATACGTCTCTGGCAATTCATCCGTATGGACCGCCTCATCCGCAGGGGTTGCCTGTGGCATGATACGGTAGACGGCATCACCATCTACTGCCACGCCAGCGACATAGCACCGTATAGCTGGATGCGACGCATCGTCATCAGCCAGCACGACTACGACAACCACCGTCACGAGATACTGCTCCACGAGCGTGGCCACGTGCTCTGCCACCACTCTTGGGACATCCTGCTGCTGATGCTTGTGCAGACGGTGCAGTGGTTCAATCCCTTCGTCTATATGTTTGGTGCCAGTCTCCGCGATGTTCACGAGTACGAGGCCGACGACTATGTGCTGCGCCAAGGCGTATCGGCCGGCCAGTACCAGACCCTGTTGCTCAAGACAGCCGTTGGTGCCAGTGCCTACTCCTTTGCCAACAACTTCAACCACTCAAAGATCAAGAGCCGCATCGTGATGATGAAGCACAAAATGATAAATCCGTGGATGCGCTGCAAGGTGCTCTACATCTTGCCCGTAGCTTTTGTGGCACTTATTGTCTATGCCCAGCCCGAAATCGTAGAGCCTATAATCCCTGATTCTGTGCAGAACGTCGATGAAGAATTCCACAAGATTCTCGACGAAATGCTGCTCCTATACGATGGTGAGGTGGTTGATACCGACCGTTTCCTCGAACTGCTGCGCACCGACTACGACTCCGATGATGTGCTCCGTGCCATGCCGCGTAAGAAACTGGAGAAGCATGTCCATAAACTGGCTGTTCCCAACATCGGGTGGCTCCTGGTGGATGGCGACGAAGAGATTCAAATGGGCCTGTATTATGACCGTACCCACAACGAGAAAGCCAAGAATGGCGCAATCGAGGTTGACAAGAATGGCCCGGACAGACTGATGGAGGTCGATGGACATCTGGAGCCATATCCTTTCCCTCGTGTGGAAAGTCTCGACGAAGTGTTGCTTGTCTATGACGGCAAGGTGGTAAACGAAGAAGAATTTGTCCGATTGATAAAGGAGGACTGGGGACCTTACGACGTTGCGTATGTCGTGAACAAGTACTTGGCGCCTCACGTAAAAAAACTTTATCTTCACACGCTGCGCTTCTATAAAGATCACGAAGACCCCAAGATTGCAGAGCAGCTTTTGCACCGATACATCAACTCCAAAGCATTGTCAGGTGCTGTAGTCATCGTAAAGAATAATGCTACAAACATCTTGGGCTTCGACGAAAAAGAGCAATCGTACGATCCTTATAATGCTGTCTTCTCATATAACTTCTTGCTTGTTGGCACTGTCCCTCAAGAATCCAAAGATGTAGCCTTTATGATTAGCTTGGGAGATGTATACGGCAAAATCAATGAAGAGAACGCCCACCGTGTTCCCGTCAAGGATGACAAGTTCGTATATCAAACCTATCTCGCTCAACCCACGAAAGCGCTTATCCGTGCCGTACGCAATGATGGCTCATTGTCCGATACGTATACTGAGCAGATATTTGTCCCTAACAATACCTTGAATCTTCTTGCAGTGGGGAATAAATATCAGAGTAAGAGTGTACCGATGACCTTATCTGAGAGAAGCACACAAGCACCCAAACGTGAGGAGCAACTGAAAGAAGTTGCCATGCAAGGCAAACAGAAGGAAAAGAAACTCTTCAGCCGAGGCACACGTGTGCCTGGTATTGGGATGCAGTTCACTCCCGCCCAAATAGGGCAAGAGGTGGGTTCGGCAATAACCATCGACCGCCCTACAGAGATAAGAGAACTCTCGTTCGATGTCCTTTCATGCAATATTAAAGATGTCGTGTTGGGCATAAATATCTATCGTGCCGACACCGATACAACATTGTTTATCGGGCCCCACCCTGTAAACATTGAACAAGGAAAGAAGCAGACGATATTCCTTCGCGCGGTTGAACTCTTTGTCTTGGAGCCAGGAGAATACATCATTTCCATCAGTCTTGTCGACTGCGACGAAGAGACAAAATCGCTATGGGCCAACAGCCACCAGTGGGACGAAGAGCGGCGTCGCGAGATGGCGAAGCAGAGTTCCCTGCAACTCCCCTTCTATGTCAAGGAAAGTTACATCAGACGCGACGCAAGCGACACTTTCGAGAAACGCAACATCAACATCGGACTACAGGTGAAGGGAATAGAGTACTGAATCCTAAAGGAAACAACCAATAAAGTAATACATTTCTCCATCCTCCCGAATGTGCTATGAAGCACATTCGGGATTATCCTTCTCGCCGATACTATTTATACTATGAGAAAAGCAGAAGACTGCAAGCAAAAAGCTCAGAGGATATGCCCGAAAAGTCGCGAATAGTAATGAGAAAATTCAAATATCCACGGATACGTAATGAAATATCCGTGAATACGTGATTAAATATCCGCGGATATTTAATGAAATATCCATGGATACGCAAACTTTTCGGTAAGCGCAACCGAAAAAATGGAAGGAGAGATGAGAAGAAACGGAACCGCCCTTCTCTAAAGAACGGACTTATTAACCTGTTATAATATACTGATAAGAATTATTCATTAACTTTGCACCATCACAAATAGCCTCGTATGGGAACAAAAGAAGCAATAAAACTATTCGAAGAGAAGCTACGGCTTGAAAATGAAGGTCTTTGATGGCAATGCGTGTTTCCTTTCTTTTCGACATGAATTCCCGTGAATTAATCATAAATTAAAAAAGAGAAATAAATTCAAGCCCTCAATAACTAACAATAAAAGTTAAACTCCGCGAGTTTGATGCAATATCCTCCATGTCTTGTTGGAAAGTTTACATAAAATGGCTTACTTTGTTATGACACACCACCATGTGGAATAAAAACAGATGGTGACTGCCATATTTAGGGCATATATATAAAGGAGTAGAAACAAACAACAAATAAAGCAATGAAACACATCACAACCATCATCGCCGCACTGCTCATTGCCGTTGCGGCACAGGCGCAAAACCGCGTGGTGGACAATCCGCGCATAGAGACAAACAGCACGAACGGGTGCATGGAGATAACCCATGTGGAGGTGAACAAACGGGAGACGGTGGTGACGGCCACGCTGAGACACTTGCCTAACTATTGGATTCAGTTAGACAGCACGGAGGTGCTGAAGGGACGGCAGACGGGAAAGAAGTACAAGTTTGTGCGGTGCGAGAACTTCCAGATGAACACGCATGTGTTTATGCCCGAGAGCGGACAGATGGACATAAAACTCTTCTATGAACCCATCGACAAGACAGACACGGAGGTTGACTTCAGCGAGGGAAGTTGGAGCATCAAGGGCATATCGCTCGTGCAGCACCCTATGGCACATCTGCTGGGCGAGTGGGAAAAGGTGGACGAGGCAGGCAACGTGGCGCTCGTCATCAGTCACGACAAGATACTCTACGCCGACGAGATATGGAACTACGACGTGGAACGCAAGGGCCGACAACTGACGGTAAGCCTCAGCAGTGGAGGCACGGGGCGTCAATTCCTTTTGGAGGAGAAGAAAAACGGCCGCTTGCTCCTCAAGGTCAATTCGAAAGACAAGGGTTATCTGCTGACTTGCGAGTCTGCACGGCTTACTGAGGCGGCTCCCTACAGTTATAATCCGCAATCCGTCAGTCCGCTCTTCTTTGCCAAGGGAAAGGCTTTCATCAAAGGGTATATAGCCAACCGTGCCGCCGATGCGGGGAAATACCTGACTATATCCTATCGGGAACAGGTGAGTGGAATAGAGCACAAGACTGCGGTGGAGGTGAATGCCGACGGCACCTTCCTCGCCACGGTGGAGATTCCCTATCCCTGCTATGTGAGTCTGCAAGGCGACTTCTTTACCAATTTTTTCTTAGTGCCGGGTGAGACGGCGGTATGCCGCTTCGATGCCGCCCAAATGGCCGGGCCTACCAGAAATCTTACGCCGCAAATCTTGGGCAACAGCCTCTCGGCACAGGTAAACCGGCACACCTACTCATGTGATGAAGCTCTGCAGAAAAAGGACGGCTTTCAATATAACGACGTGGGGCAACTGACCTCGATAGAGAACGCGCTGAAGTTCCGCGATATTGAGTTGAAACGCTTGGAGCGTCTGTTGACAGAGGGCCCCGATAAATTGGCTGCGCTGCCCATCAGCGATAGGGCGAGAGACATACTCATGACCAATGCCGTGACAGACATCCTGTGCAATACGCTCGATATCGCCATGTACTATAACGACAGCAGATACGAGAAAGTAGATGAATATACATATAAAGAGAGAGAAGACTTCGTTTCCCCTATCAAAGGTAATTACTACGACTACTTGCCGAAGCACTACGACCTGTTGATGGACAATATGCTGATGCTCTCCTCCAGCAACACATGGGTACCGTTCAACCGTGCGGCTTTCGGTCCCTTTAGGGTAGAACCTCAGCAAATGGATAACCGTTTTTTTAGCGAAGAGGCATTGCCCCTTATGGCGGACAGTACATTGACCGAAGAAGAACGGCAACGGAAAAGAACGCTGAACGAGATTTGTAACCTAAACCTTAGTCTGCTAGACAGCTACAATGCCCACGTTTTGGAATATGTTGGCGAAGAGCCGTATGACTCGCTGCCCACACTGCAGTGGCGGTTCAACAGCGCCTTCGACAACATGCAGCGCATACACTCCTTCAACAGCGGTTTCCTGCCGGAGGCATCTATCGTGGGATGTGAACTGCAACGACATACCGATGTGGATGTCATGGGCGAATTTCTCATAGCCTTGCTCCCTCACCTGAAGAGTCCCATCGTCATCCGCGAAGCGCTGAACGCATGGCGCGCACTCATACGCCAAAACGAAGGTGGAGTAGCATCTGACGAATATCCCGAAGTTACCCAATTCCTCAGCGACATACGCAAGAAATACGACACACCGCTCATCGTGCTCGACTTCTGGGGTCTCGGCTGCGGACCCTGCCGCGCCTCTATGACAAGCCAAAGCAAATGGACCGACAACTATGCAGGCAAAGCGACCTTCCTCTACATCTGCAACGAGAAGGACAATCCCGAAGAGCGCGTGCAACAGTTCTTTACAGAAAAGGGGATTAAGGGAGAGAGTCTGCGCATCAGCAACGACCTGTGGCTGTTGATGCAGACGCGATTCAACTTCAGCGGCATCCCCTACGCAGCACTGATGGGCAAGGACGGCTCTATCGTGGAGGAAAACATCCATGTACATGAATCCCTCCTCGACAAACATCTGGCAGAATAGGGATGGGA
>JAZPZS010000097.1:0-18480 GCA_045544835.1 Bacteroidaceae bacterium
CTTACGCCTCACCCTTAAAGTCACTCAAGCGAGGCACATAGGTACCTTTCTGCTCGGGCAGGCGGATGGGACCGAAGGTGGCCTCGTATTTCTTGAGGTTGTCCTGCAGGGCAAGCATCAAGCGCATGGCGTGCTCGGGGGTGAGAATGACACGCGACTTCACCTGTGCCTTGGGAAGTCCTGGGAGCACACGGATGAGGTCCATAATAAACTCTGACGATGAATGTGAGATGACTGCCAGGTTGCAGTAAACACCCTGGGCTACATCTTCCTTCAGCTCTATCTGAAGTTGGTTTTCGGGTTTCTTGTTTTCCATTATGATGTTGGTTGTTGTTTTCTTGTGTAGTTAAATGTAGTTACAAGGAGTTACCACTCCGCTTCGCTTCGTTGGGGAGATAAAGCCAATAGTTTTTCGCGCGTAAGAAGTATCGGCATTTATTCACCTTTATCTCCACTTAACTCCTTTTACTACTATATAAAAAAGCTAACTGAGCAGTTCCTTTACCTTGGCCGAGATGGCACGTCCTTCGGCACGGCCTGCCAACTGTTTGGTGGCAACACCCATCACGCGCCCCATATCCTTGGGACCTGCAGCACCTGT
Source organism: Bacteroidaceae bacterium (assembly GCA_045544835.1). Lineage (GTDB taxonomy): Bacteria > Bacteroidota > Bacteroidia > Bacteroidales > Bacteroidaceae > UBA1189. The sequence goes on from JAZPZS010000097.1 coordinate 602, forward strand.
CTCGGCGATGATACCCTGAAGGGCAGCAGTGAGCTCCCCCTCGGTCATCTGCTTAGGCAGGTAAACCTCAATGGCGGCTACCTGTGCCAATTCGGCTTCGGCGAGGTCGGCACGGCCCTGCTCGGTGTAGAGGGTGGCAGAATCCTTGCCCTGCTTCACCAGTTTCTGGATAATCTTGAGGGCTGCATCATCGGTAAGCTCATCGGCTGCACCGGGAGCGGTCTTTGCCTCAAGGAAATATTTCTTCACATTGCGTAATGCTTCGAGGCGCACCTTGTCACGGGCTTTCATCGCCTCCTTGATATCGTTGCTGATTTGGTCGAATAGGTTCATATTTATTTTTTCTTATGTAGTTAGTGTAATTATAGGGAGTTATCACTTCGCTCTTGGGGGAGATAAAGGCTAATAGTTTATTCGCGCGTAAGGGCATTTGCCTTTAACTCCATTTATCTACTTCTAACTCCTTTTTACTATTAAAAAGCCTCCTTTCTCCGTACCGCCAAGTCTGCCAGATCCTGTTTGGTACGCAGGTAGGTAGGCAGGGAGTCGATGGCATCGATGAGGTCGTCGTTGAAGAGGTCGTCGCCCTCCATCACGAAGGAGTGGATGGTGCGCTTGGCAGCGAGGTTATTGTCGCCATAGTACTTGGATATCATCTCCTTGTCCTTCTCCTCCTGCTGCTGGCGCTCGGCTCTCTCCTCGGGGGTCTCCTCATGCTTCTCTTCAGGGGCATTGTTCACCTCGATGGTAGTGTTCATGCCGGGAATGTTGCTCACACCAAAGCCAGTAGCAAGGATGGTAATCTTCACCTCCTCGTCGAGCGACTCATCAGTAGCCATACCCCAGATGACCTCGATATCCTTGCTGAGGAACTTGTCGGTAAAGCGGCCTATCTCCTCCATCTCCTCCACCACCAGCGGGTGTTTGGGGCTGTCGTAGATATTGAAGAGTATCTTCTTGGAGTTGTAGATGTCGTTGTCATTGAGCAACGGTGAGTGCAAGGCATTCTCGATGGCCTCGGCCAGGCGCTTCTCGCCCTTACCGGTACCATAGCTCATGATGGCCACACCACCATTGCGCAGCACCTTGCTCACATCGCGGAAGTCGAGGTTGATGGTTCCCTCCGTGGTGATGATTTCGGAGATACTCTTCACGGCGATGGTCAGCGTGTCGTCGACACGGCGGAAGCCCTCGCTCACCTTGAGGTTGGGGTATATCTCGAAGAGACGCTCGTTGTTGATGACAAGCAGTGCATCGACATGCTTGGAGATGGCATCGACACCCTTGAGTGCCTGCACAATCTTGGGGCGCAACTCGAACTTGAAGGGAATGGTGACCACACCCACGGTGAGCACCCCCGACTCCTTGGCTACACGAGCCACGACGGGAGCGGCACCGGTACCCGTACCACCACCCATACCGGCGGTGATGAATACCATCTCCGTACCGTCCTGGAACTGCTTGCGTATGTCCTCGATATTCTCCTCTGCAGCTTGGCGAGCCACATCGGGGTCATTGCCTGCACCGAGACCCTTGGTCGTGTTGCGACCAATCTGCAGTTTGACGGGAATCTCCGACTTGGCCAATGCCTGATTGTCGGTATTGCACAAGACGAATGACACATCCTGAATGCCTGTGCGGTACATGTTTTTCACGGCATTACCGCCACCACCTCCGACACCTATCACCTTGATGATCTTCGGAGCCTCGGTAGGCAGGTCAAATGGCATAATATCGTTATCGTTCATAGTGCTATCGTTTATTTGTTGTTATCGTCTTTATCTTCATCGGAGAGGAATACGTCGATACCCTCTTCGAACTTCTCACCTACGGACTTAATCTTCTTCATAATGCCCGAGAGGAAGCCCTTCTGCTTCTCTTTTCTCTCCTGCGCACGCTTGGCAGCCTCCTCGCGCTTGCGCTGAAGCTCCTCCATGCGTTTGCGGTCACGCTCTTCCTGAGCACTTTCGCCCTCGTCATTGAAGAGGTTACCCGTCACGGCATCCTTGTAATCCTCGGGCTGAATCTCCATCTGCACCTCCTGGAAGCAGGTCTCCTCGCCTGCCATCAGCAGACCTACGAGTACACCCTGCGTACCATTCTCGGGATGCGTAGCGGTATCCCAGTCGACCTGCACGGCTGTGTCATGTGCAAGACGGATTTTGGTTGATTGGAACTTCTGCGTCAGTACACCCTCAATGCCCTTGAGGTTGATGCCACCGCCACAGAAGACTACGCCGGCAAGGAGGTTTTTGAGTTCATAGCCTGAGGCCTCTATCTGATGACACACATTGAGCATAATCTCCTCGAAGCGAGCCTCGATGACATCATGCACCTTGCGCACCTCAATGAAGCGGCTGGCATCGACCTGCACGGTCTCATCGGCCGATGCAGGGAACACCAAGCCATAGTTGCGTTTGATGCGCTCGGCCTCCTGCTCATCGAGCTGCAAGGAGCACAGGTCGCGGGTAATATTCTGTCCGCCCATAGGAATGACGGTGAGGAAGCGCAGATAGCCCCCCTTATACACCGATACGGTAGTGGTGTCGGCACCGAAGTCTACCAGTACACATCCTTGGCGACGTTCATTGTCGGTGAGCAGCACATCGGCAGCCACCAATGGGGCGATAGAGTCATTGGCAATATTCACCTTGGCCAGCTCGAAGCTCTTACCCGTGTTGTCCATCACCGATGTGCGGGCCAAGATATTGAGGTAGTTACCTTCGATACGCGTGCAGTTCACCCCCACAGGGTCGTTGAGCAAGTTGTTACCAATCTTGTACTCCTGCGACACCATCACCAGGATGTTATGACCCGGATATTCCTTGGCCGCATTCTCCTCCTCCATGCCGGTGACGATGTTATCCGACACGCGGGTCTCCTCCTCAAAGGAGCGTGCCACGGTATTCAGTTCAGAATGTAGGGTGTATCCGCCCACACCCACGTATGCTTGCTCTATTGTAGCATTGTTCAGCTCAGGTTCCAACCGGTTGACGAGGTCGGTCAGGCACTGTGCTGTCTTGTCGATGTTGTATACCACACCACGGCGCACGAAGCCCGAGGCGGGCTCACTGGCGTAGGCCACCACTTGCAGACTACCGTCGGGGCGCTTGCGTCCCACAGCCCCAGCTATCTTCGACGAGCCAAGTTCAATTGCTACGATTAAGTCATTTGTTGCCATATCTAATGCTGTTTCTTTATCGTTATATACACCTATCCGAAAAGAGGGTGTAAAGTTACTATATTTTTTCGATTTAGCGAAGACAATAGTTGTTTACTTATCAAGCATAGCCCCGACTACCTCTTCGTACCTACCACCTGGTTGTTATAGTCAATGTTGATGCGCGAGTATCTGTCCCACCCCACTTCACTGAGGCCCTTCTCATAGAAAGTACGCAGCTTGCTGAACTTGTAGGCATAGTTACCGGGACGTCCCAGCACGATGGTGTGGTCGCCCACACGAGGTATCAGCTCAATCTCCTCATTGGAGGTGACATAGATCTGCTCTATCTGGGCATTCCACAGGTCGTCGGCACGGAGAAACTGCGCCAGGGTGAGCAGCTCCTTCTGAGCAAAATCGCGACTGACATGTCCTGTGGCAACAGGGATATAGGTTGGTCGGGCGATGTGCTCTATCACCTCACCCTGCTCATCGATGTAGAAATTGTCGCCCGAGTTGGCAATGACGCGCAGGATAGGACGGCGACACTCCACCTCTACCACCACATAGCCCGCTATCGTCTTGTAACACTCGCTCTGGGCAATGAGAGGCACCTCGTCGAGCACCTTCTCTATGGCGCGGCAGCTCACCTCATCGAGGAGCCTGCCCGTAGGGTCCAAATCCTTCTGCTTGAGCAGAGACACCACATCGGCTGTGGTCATATAGCCGGTCTTCAGGCTGTCGCGCATCTCCAGACGAATGCCCTTGCATACCTGATCGGCCGGTTTGTTGCAGAAAGCAATCGTGGCAAACACAATGTAGCCTGCCAAGAGAATGAGGACGATGGTGGAAAGTAGCTTTTTCATTTCTTCAGAATCTTCGTTATCTCAGTTGCATAATTCTCTATGTCTCCCGCACCTAACGAGACGAGCACCTCCAGTTCGTCTCTCTTGGCCTCTACGGTAGCGAGCACATCGCTCTTACATATCATCTGCTTCTGCACATGAGCAGCGAGGTTGTCGTAGATGAGTTGGCTAGTTACCCCAGGGATAGGCAGTTCACGGGCGGGATATATGTCGGTGAGGATGACCTCATCGAAGAGCGAGAGGCTCTCGGCAAACTCGCGGTAGAAGTCCTGTGTGCGCGAGTAGAGGTGAGGTTGGAAGATGGCTGTCACCTTACGCCCTGCATACAGCTCGCGTATGGAGAGAGCACTCTGGCGTATCTCGGCCGGATGATGGGCATAGTCGCTGAGGTAGACCTTGGCATCGTTCTTCAGCTTGAAGTCGAAGCGGCGCTCCACACCTCGGAAGCTCTCCATGCCTGCACGCAGCTCCTCGTCGGTGACTCCTGCCAGACGGGCCATCGCCATGGCGGCCACGCCATTGTCGATATTGACACTCAAGGGTACACCGAGGCGAATATCCTTGACCACTCCCTCAGGGTGCACGAAGTCAATCACTATCTCGCCTCCACCAATGCGTATATTCTCGGCATGGAAATCACCCTTGTCGCGCGAATAGGTATACACACGCACTCCTGGCTGCACCTGAGGCTTTATCTCCAGCCCTTCGTGGATGATGAGCACACCGTCGGGGCGGATGAGCGAGGTGTACTTCTCGAAGCTCTCCCAATAGGCTTCGGGAGTACCATAGATGTCCAGGTGGTCGGGGTCAGTGGAGGTGATTACCGACATGTAGGGGCGCAGCTGATGGAACGAGCGGTCAAACTCATCAGCCTCAATCACTACATAGTCGCTCTTGTCCGAGAGCAGCAGATTGGTGCCATAGTTCTGCGAGATGCCTCCAAGGAAGGCCGTCGTCCCCACATGCGAGCCATAGATGAGATGGGCCGCCATGGTCGACGTGGTGGTCTTGCCGTGCGTACCCGCCACACACAGGCCTCGGCGGCTGCGGGTGATGGTACCCAGCAGCTGGGCACGCTTCTGAATCTCGAAACCCTGCTCACGGAACCAGCTGAGCTCGCTATGGTCCTGCGGCACAGCCGGTGTGTACACCACCAGCGTATGCGCCTTGTCACGGCACTCATCGGGAATCAAGGCACAGTCGTCCTCATAGTGGATAGCCGCACCCTCTGCATTGAGGCGTTCGGTGAGCTCACTCGACGTGCGGTCATACCCTGCCACCACCTTGCCCAACGACAAGAAGTAACGTACCAGGGCACTCATACCGATGCCACCGGCACCGATGAAATATACTGATTTTATTGCATCAATCTCCATGTTCGGTCTTATACTTTGTAGCCAATGCTATCACCTCGTCGGCAATGACCTCGGCTGAATGATGGAAAGCTAAGGTGAGTATGTTTGTGCGCAGCTGTGCCAACTTGCCTTCGTCCTCTACCGTGTCGAGAGCGAGAGCCACCAGCTTGGCCGTAGCATCGGCATCCTTGACGTAGAGAGCCGCCTCCTTATTCACCAGGGCAAGGGCATTCTTGGTCTGATGGTCCTCGGCTACATTGGGCGAGGGCACCAGTATCACCGCCTTGCCCAGCAGGCAGAACTCGGAGATGGAGCCTGCGCCGGCACGGGAGATGACCAGGTCGGCAGCCGCGTATGCAGCATCCATGCTGCTGATGAAGTCGCACACATGCACGTTCGGCAACTCACGGCCACGCAGCTGAGCGGTAATCTGCTCGTGGTAGTACTTGCCCGTCTGCCAGATAAACTGCACGTCGGACTTCCCAAGGGTGTCCCACGCCTGCATCATACTCTCATTGAGCGTACGGGCACCGAGGCTACCACCCACGATGAGGATGGTCTTCTTCGTGGGGTCGAGACCGAAGGTGCGCACAGCATCGTCGTGCGTGATGGAGGCCTCCAAAAGGTTCTGCCGCACGGGATTACCCGTAAGCTTGATCTTCTCCTTCGGGAAGAAACGCTCCATGCCCTCGTAGGCCACGCAGATGCAGTCGGCCTGCTTGGCCAACAGCTTGTTGGTGACGCCGGCGTAGGAGTTCTGCTCCTGCAGCAGCGTAGGGATGCCCATCGCACCGGCCTCCTTGAGTGTAGGACCGCTCGCATAACCACCCACGCCCACAGCCACATGAGGACGGAAGTCACGGATGATACGGCGTGCCTTGCGGCGGCTCTTCATCAGACGCCACAGCACGGCAATATTCTTGAGCAGGTGCTTGCGGTCGAAGCCGCTCACCGGCAAACCGATGATACGGTATCCCGCAGCAGGCACACGCTGCATCTCCATACGATTCTCGGCACCCACGAAGAGTATCTCGGCATCGGGACACTTGGCCTTCACGGCACCCGCTATTGACAGGGCAGGAAAGATATGCCCGCCTGTACCACCACCACTGACGATTAATCGGATATTGTTCATATTCATTCTTCTCTTAATATCTCTGGTATATCCTCTTCAGTATGCACAGCCTCAGCAGTTTGTGCTTCGCGGTTCATTTTCTCCGTATAGTAGCTCACGCTGAGTATCATCCCTATGTAGCCGCAGTTGATGATGGTAGAGGTACCACCACGACTTATCAGGGGCAGGGGCTGTCCTGTCACGGGGAAGAGGCCTACGGCTACCATCATATTGATGGTGGCCTGCGCTACCAGCATCAGCGCACAGCCCATCACCAGGAAGGCAGGGAAGTAGCTCCGGCACTTCTGTGCTATCTTGGCCGCTCGTATGAGCAAGATGATATAGAGAAGTACCACAAAGGCACCCCCCACGAGTCCCAACTCCTCGATGATGATAGCAAAGATGAAGTCGGAATATGCCTGAGGCAGATAGTCACGCTCCACGGAGTTGCCCGGACCGCGACCAATGATATTGCTCGATGCAATGGCTATAGTGGCATGAGTCTCCTGGAAGTTCTCATCGGTAATCTTGAACTGCGCAGCAGGCACCGCCTCAGAATCGCCAAAACGTTGTATACGGGCCTGCCAAGTGGTCAGACGATTGAGGCTGGGGATATTGCCCAACGTCTTGCTGGGCACGAAGAGCAGCACGGAGAGGAAGAGCGCAACAGCTGCCCCCAACACCAGCATCAGCTTGCCCAGCTGCCGCAGCGGGATGCGTCCCACATACATCATCAGGAACACTACGCCAAAGAGCAGCACGGCAGTAGAGAGGTTCTCCGGCGCAATGAGTCCGCACACGATACCCGTCATCCACAGTATCCACTTCATGGCATTGGGCGTGGCCCCGTCCTCCGTCTGCATACGCGAGAGGATGAGCGCCGTACCCATGATCACGCCCACCTTAGCAAACTCAGAGGGTTGGATGGAAAAGCCCGCAATCCTCATCCAGCGGGCAGCATCATTGACATCGGAGCCCTTAAACAACACATACACCAGCAGACATACCGACACCGGCACCAACACCAGCGGTATGGCTTTATAGAAGCGATAAGGGATGAGGTGCGCAGCATACACCACCACACATCCCAGCAGCAGGTTGGTACTGTGCTCACGGATAGGCCACCAGTAGTTACCCCCACTCTTATAAGTAAGCATACTGGCCGCGCTGAACACCTCAACTACCGAGATGAGCAGGAGCAGCATAAACACTACCCATACGACCTTGTCGCCACGAAATACTCGATTCAGGAAATCCATTGTTTTTATTATTTTGTAGTTAGATGTAGTAAAATGGATGTCTTATTCGTATGTGCCATCCAGCTATAGGAAGAAACTCGAACATTTGTAGAGATTCTTCACTTTGTTCAGAATGACAAGACATTTGGCATTTATCTACTTAATCTCCATTTAACTCCTTAATCTACATAATCAAAGTCGCCTCACCCACTCCTTGAACTGCTCGCCGCGGTCTTCGTAGCTCTTGAAGAGGTCGAAGCTGGCGCAGCAGGGACTGAGCAGCACGGCCTCGCCCTTCTGTGCCATACGGTAAGCCGCATCGACGGCATCCTTCATGCTCTGCACATCGGCCACGGGCAATCCGAAGGGGTCGAAGAACTCGTGCAACTTTTCATTGTGCAAGCCCATATAGATGAGTCCCACACACTTCTCACGCACGAGGTCGGCAATCTCACTGTAGTCGTTGCCCTTGTCCTTGCCGCCAAGGATAAGGATGGTCTTCTGCGTCATGCTCTGCAGGGCATACCAGCAACTGTTGACATTCGTGGCCTTGGAATCGTTGATATAGTCGACACCACGCACCCGCGTCACATATTCCAAGCGATGCTCCACACCCTTGAAGGTGGCCAGCGCCTCGCGTATCACCTCCTTGCGGATACCCGAGATACCCGCCGAGATACCCGCCGCCATCGAGTTGTACAGGTTGTGCTTGCCGGTGAGGGCCAGCTCCTCCTGCTCCATATTGAAGGCATAGGGAGCGGTGAAGTAGAGTTCATCAGCATCGGTGTAGGCCGTGACACCCTCGCGCTTGTCCTCGGCAAAGGGGTACAGCCTGGCATGTATGCCATGCTTGGAGAGCTCGCGCTGGATGATGGGGTCATCGTTCCAGAAGATGAAGGCATCATCATCGGTCTGGTTCTGCACGATGCGGAACTTGGCATCCACATACTCCTGCATATTGTGGTTATAGCGGTCGAGATGGTCGGGGGTGATGTTGAGCAGGATGGCGATGTTGGCACGGAACTCATACATATTGTCGAGCTGGAAGCTGCTCAGCTCGATGATATACCAGTCATAGTCACACGTAGCCACCTGATAGGCCAGGCTCTGCCCGATGTTTCCCGCAAGCCCCACGTTGTAGCCTGCACTCTTGAAGATATGGTAGATGAGCGATGTGGTGGTAGTCTTACCATTACTACCCGTGATACACACCATCTTGGCATCGGTGTAGCGTCCGGCAAACTCAATCTCCGAGATGACCGGTATGCCCCGCTCCTGTATCTTGAGCATCATGGGTGCATCGCCCGGTATGCCAGGGCTCTTGATCACCTCGTCGGCATTCAGGATGAGCGCCTCGGTATGCTGTCCGTCCTCCCATGCGATATGATACTCGTCGAGCATCTGCTTGTAATGCTCCTTGATCTTCGACATATCGGAGAGGAATACGTCGAAACCCTTCTTCTGTGCCAGGACAGCAGCACCTACGCCACTCTCTCCACCGCCTAATATTACGATTCGTTTCATTGTTATCTTATCTTCAATGTAATAATGGTCACCGCAGCCAGTATGATAGTCACGATCCAGAAGCGCACGGTGATCTTCGCTTCGTGGAAAAGGGTGTCGGGGTGGGTCACCTTGATGCTACAGCCCGGATCCATCTTTTGCACCTGTGCCACCGAGGTGCGGAAATGGTCATGGATGGGGGTACGCTTGAAGAAGCGTTGCTTGACCCCTTTCCTCTTGCCTGCCTTATAATAGAATCGTTGGATGATGACCGAGAGGCTCTCCACGAAGAACACACCACAAAGGATGGGGATGAGCAGTTCCTTGCGGATGATGATGGCACTCACGGCAATGATGCCACCGATGGTGAGGCTGCCCGTATCGCCCATGAACACCTGAGCGGGGAAGGCGTTGTACCAAAGGAAACCGATGAGTGCACCAACAAAGGCACACAGGTATACCACCAACTCCTCGGAGCCTGGGATATACATGATATTCAGATAGCCAGCCATGGAGATGTGACTGGACACGTAGGCCAGTATGCCCAAGACGACGCCGATGATGGCCGAGTTGCCCGCTGCCATACCGTCCATACCGTCGTTGAGGTTGGCACTGTTGGAGACTGCCGTCACCACGAGGATGGTCATGAAGACAAACAGAATCCAACCTCCCAACTGCTTATACTCGCCCAGCCAGTTGAAGGCATTGGCATAGTCGAGGTTGTTGTTCTTGAAGAAGGGGATGGTGGTCTTGGTAGACTTTGTCGCCTCGCTCTTGTGAACAATCTCGGTTGCTGAATTGGCTCCACGCTGCACCTCGATATTTTCGCGGATGACTGCATCGTCGCTCAGGTAGAGCGTAAGGCCCACGATGATGCCGAGACCTACCTGACCGATGATCTTGAACTTGCCGTGCAGGCCCTCCTTATCGCGCTTGAACACCTTGATATAGTCGTCGGCAAAGCCCAAGGCGCCCAGCCATACCGTGGTGACAAGCATGAGAATCATATATACATTGTCGAGACGGCCGAGCAGCAAGCATGGGATGAGTATCGCTGCCAGGATGATGACACCACCCATCGTGGGAGTGCCTATCTTCTGCACACCGAAGGGGTCGATGCTCGCATCGCGCTGCGTCTCGGTAATCTGCTGCCGCTTGAGCATATTGATAAAGTGCTTACCGTAGATGGTAGACACCAGCAACGCAATGATGATGGCCAGCAGTGAACGGAACGAGATATAGGTAAACATACCCGCACCAGGCACGTTCAGCTCGTTCAAGTAGTCAAAGAGGTAGTATAACATAGCTGAGAATCTTTATTTTAGTTTCCAAGCACTTCATTCAATATCTCCTTGTCATCGAAGTGGTGCTTCACACCCTTTACGTCCTGATAGTTCTCGTGGCCCTTGCCGGCAACGAGGATGACATCGCCCTTCTCGGCAAGCATGCAGGCCGTGCGGATGGCCTCACGACGGTCAACGATGGAAATCACGCAGGACTTCTGCGCAGGGGTGAGCCCGGCAAGCATGTCATTGATGATGTCTTGCGGCTCCTCGAAACGGGGGTTATCGCTGGTGATGATGACCTTGTCGCTGCCCTTCACGGCCTCCTGAGCCATGATGGGGCGCTTGCCCTTGTCGCGGTTGCCACCGGCACCTACCACGGTGATGACCTTACCCTTGCCCCCTTGCACCTCGTGAATGGCACTCAGCACATTGGCTATGGCATCGGGCGTGTGGGCATAGTCGACAATGGCGGTGAAGCCCTGCGGTGAGTGTACTGCGTCGAAGCGGCCACTCACGGGGCGCAACGTGCTGAGCACGGTGAGCACCTCCTCGGGACGCTTGCCCAAGAGGCAGGCTGTGCCATATACGGCAAGGAGGTTGCTGGCGTTGAACTTACCGATGAACTGCACGAACACCTCCACGCCGTTGATGTCGAGCATCATGCCGTCAAAGTAGTGCTCAAGGATACGGCCCTTGAAGTCGGCCAGGCTACGGAGCGAGTAGGTATACACCTTGGCACGCGTGTTCTGCGTCATCACCAGTCCGTTCTTGTCGTCGAGGTTGGTCACCACGAAAGCATCCTTGGGCAGGGCATCGAAGAAGGCCTTCTTGGCACGCAGGTAGTTGTCCACGGTCTTGTGATAGTCCATATGGTCGCGCGTGAGGTTGGTGAAGATGCCTCCTGCAAACTTAAGTCCACCGATACGGCGCTGTGCCACAGAGTGTGAGCTCACCTCCATGAACACATACTTGCAGCCCTCATCAGCCATACGTCCCAACAAGGCGTTGAGGGTGATGGCATCAGGCGTGGTATGCTCGGTAGGGATGGCCTCATCATCAATATAGTTGCATACGGTAGAGATGAGTCCGACCTTATAGCCCATCGCGCGGAACATATTATATAGGAGTGTCGCAATGGTGGTCTTGCCATTGGTGCCGGTGACACCTATCAGCCTCACTTTCTCCGTAGGATGATCATGGAAGGCCGTAGCGATAGGGCCTACGGCTTCTTCGCTGTCGGCCACACGGACGTAGGTGATGCCTTCGGTCAACGACTCGGGCAACTGCTCACACACGATGGCCACAGCGCCCTTGTCAATGGCGCCTTGTATATATTTATGTCCGTCGACCTGTGTACCACGCATAGCCACAAACAGATGGCCGGCTGCGATACGGCGCGAGTCGATATGCACATCGGCAATGTCGCACTGCGCATTGCCAATGACCTCTTCTACACGTAATCCTTTGATGATGTCTGAGAGTAACATATTATTTCCTTTTTTTAGTTATTAAAGGGAGTTATGTGTTTTGTGTAGTTATAAGGAGTTAAAGGGAGTTAGTCGCTCCGCTCCTTGGGAGATAAAGGCCATTAGCTTTTTCGCACGTAAGGACATTTAGCCTTTATCTCCATTTATCTCCTTCTATCTCCTTCTATCTCCTAAAACATTTAGCATCTTACTTCAACTTCAAATATATTGTCTGTCCTTTCCGGACCGCATTGCCATGAGGTATGCTCTGCGAATACACCTTGCCCTTGCCCGAGATGTTCACCTTGAGTCCACATGCCTCAAGCAGATACAGGGCGTCTTTGGCTCCGAGTCCCTTTACATTGGGGACCTTGCCTTCTGAGGGATCAAACGGTATGTCGCTGAGCAACACGTCGGAAGCACGGCTCTCGGCATTGCCCCATACGGGCTTGCCTTCCCGATAGGGCACATCGGCATCCCACTCGTGGCGAATGTCGAGTTCGTCAAGCACGTAGCGGGCATCAGCAATGTTGCCCTTGGCTACCTTGGGGATGAAGATGGCCGTCGAGTCCACCAATTCGCCTATCTCACGCTTGCCGTCGCGTGCCATCACCCGCTTGGCAATCTCGCCAAATACTACACCGGCCACGCCACCACCCGAAATCAAGCCGCCACGTGTCTGGATAGATACAATACAGGTGTACTTGGGGGCATCGGCAGGGAAGAATCCGCAGAAACTGAGCTGATGACCTCCACCCTTGAGCTGACCACCGGAGGCAATCTGTGCCGTACCGGTCTTACCCGCCACGAGGAAGTTTTCTGATTTAGCCTGACGGCCAAGTCCTGTAGGCTCGTTGACCACCATAGTAAGCATCTTGGTGATGTCATCAAGGGCTTGCTGTGAGGCAATCTTATCTATTACCACCTCGGGCTCGAACTCCTCCACTACCCTACCATCTTCAAGGATGGCAGTCACGAGACGCGGCTTCATGAACTTACCGTTATTGGCAATGGCATTGTAGAAGGAAACGATATTGATAGGAGCAATCTGTGTCTCGTAACCGATAGACATCCAAGGCAATGCAGTGCGCGACCAGTTGGTCCTTTTCGCATTGGGCTTGCGAATGACAGGTTTTCCTGTACCCGGAAGCAGCGGGAAGTGTGTAGCCAAACCCATACGGTGCAATCCCTCGACAAACTTCTCCGGCTCCTTACTATAGTTCTCATCGATAAGGCGGGCCGTACCTACGTTGGAGGAGTACATCAGCACCTGCGGCACACTGAGCACACCATAGGCACTTGCCTTATTCCAGTTGTGGTCGCGCATCGTGGCCGAACCAAACTTATACAATCCGCGATTGGCATCTACCGAGTCATTGATGCTGATTTTCTTGTCATCAAGTGCCACCAGCAGTGAAGCAGTCTTGAAGGTTGATCCAGGCTCCAAGATATCGGTAAGGGCATTGTTCTTGGTCTCATAGTAGGCACCACTCTCCAAGCGATTCATATTGACCATCGCCTTGATATCGCCTGTAGCCACCTCCATCACGATTACCACGCCTGTTCGCGCATCGCCCTTATACTGCTCATTCTGCTTATGTAGCACATCGAGCAATGCCTTTTCGGCAATATCCTGAATCTCCACGTTAAGGGTAGTCTTTACATCGTAGCCATCGACAGCAGGCTTGTCCACAATGGTGACATCCTGCTTACCGGCTCTTTTCTTGTGTCCCCATCCGGGTTCACCACGCAGATAGTCATCGTAAGCCAGCTCGATACCGTTCTTGGCCGAATCCACCTTGGCGTATACATCACCCAGGGTACGGCGAGCCAGCGAACCGAAAATCTTCTTGCGCTCAATATTGCTCTCGGTGAAGAAGCCTCCGCTGTTGGAGCTCTCGCACAGCACCGGCAGTTTCTTTATCTCCTTGTATTGGGCATACGACACACGGCGAGGATAGAGCTTCCAATAACGGCTCTTCTGCGCACGTCCCTTGCGGAAGGTCTGACGGAATTCCTCCACGCTCTTGTCGGGGAGTATACGGTGCAGCCCCTCACAGATCTCTGTCTCATGCGCTTCGAGAAGGGAGTCGCGACGATGCTGTGCCTTGATGCGGCGACTCTCATCGCTGTCCGACACCCTGAAGTCCATGAAGAGCGTATACTGCGGCACGCTACTGGCCATCAGCTGTCCATCGTCGCTGAGTATGTTGCCGCGCTTGGGAGCTATGGCCACACTGTCGACCACACTACGCTCGGTCACCTCCTTCCAGTAGTTACGCTCGAAAATCATCACCGACATAGCCTTGAGCAATATAATAATGCCCACCATCGCCATCAATATGATGATGGTGAAGTAGCGTGAAACGATTTTCTTATCTTTAGGGTTCTGCATCTCTATTTAGTTTATATATGTAGATAAATGGAGTTAAATGGAGATAATTGGAGTCAAATGCCAATAGCGAAGCACTTGGCTTGCATATTCATCATCATTTCCTTATCACCACAGGTGGTTTGGTCGAAGCCTTCAACTCACTCCCCTGCTCCACGATATACTTCTGTATGTTCGACTCGCGGCTCTTCTCCATCAGTTCGCTCGAGCGTGCCAGTGCTTCGTACTTCACATCATTAAGCTTTGAACGCAGCTCCTGTATCTCCACCTGCTCATGCTGGAAGGCGTAGCGGTTGCTCACATACACGATTACCAATGCAGCCACAAGGGCGATAAGCCCTATCTGGCGCGACAGGAAGGGGCTCGTCAGCATATCGCCATCAATCCATGACTTCAGCGACTTCTTTTTTTTCTTCTTCTGCTCTGCGGTCATCTTGCTATCTTTTTTCTCCTATTCTCAACTTTGCACTTCTTGAACGCGGATTAGCCTCCTGCTCCTCCTGGCTTGCCACGGCCACCTTACCCACCAAGCGGTAGGGCGACGGCTTCGTGCCATAGATATCCTGCTCCACTTTTCCCTCCACGTTTCCTGTCTTCATCAGGTTCTTCACCAGACGGTCTTCGAGCGAGTGATAGGTAAGTACCACCAGACGCCCTCCGGGGCGAAGCAGTTCGGTGGCCGACTGCAACATCTCCTTCAAGGCCTCCATCTCCTCATTAACCTCGATGCGCAGGGCTTGGAACAGCTTGGCCATCTCCTTCTTCTCGCGGTCGCGCCCAAAGAGGCGCTTCACCGTCTCGTAGAGCTGCCCCGTAGTCTCAATAGGTGCCAGCGCACGAGCCTTCACGATTACCGACGCCAGCTTACGGCTATTGAGCAACTCGCCATAGAGGTAGAATATCTCGGCCAGACGCTCCTCGTCGTAGGTGTTGACAATATCGGCGGCCGTGCGCCCCTCGCGACGGTTCATGCGCATATCCAGCTTGGCATCGAAGCGGAACGAGAAGCCCAGCTCACCCTCATCGAACTGATGGCTCGAGACACCGAGGTCGGCCAGCACGCCATCGAGCTGCTCCACTCCGTGATAGCGCATCCAGTTCCACAGGTAGCGGAAGTTGCTTCGCACGAAGGTGAAGCGTGCATCATCCACAATGTTGCGTTCCGCATCGGCATCTTGGTCGAAGCTATACAGACGTGCTGCATCATCCATCCTGCGCAGTATCTCGCGTGAATGTCCACCGCCACCAAAGGTCATATCGGCATATATGCCTCCGGGGACGATATTCATGCCATCTACCGTCTCATGCAACATAACGGGAATGTGATAGGGAATATTCATCTTAATCTAATTTTACGGGTTCCTTCAGCCGTTGGAGTTGTTCAGCATTTCCGTGGACGATACCGTCTACTCCATTATAGAGGCTTCTCCGACTCAGTTTCTATCATTCATCAGCGCTTCAAGTTCCGCACCGAATGTCGACTCATCAGCAAACGCGCTGTCTGCCACCTCCTTAGCCCATAGTTCTATGGTATCGTCCATACCGATAAAACGCACCTCTGCCTTCAGGTCGATGGCTTCGTGGTAGCGTTTCGGAATCAAAATACGCCCGTTGCCGTCGATGGTCAGTTCATCCACGCCAGCCACAAACTGGCGAAACCACATCTGCTCCTGACGGTTCCAGCGGTTGAGCCGTGCACGCAGCGCATCAAGCTGCTCGTTCCACGTGCTCTCGGGATACAGCACCAGGCAACGCTGATGGATATCCTTGCGGAGCATCAGCTTCTCGTCGCCAGCCTTCTGCAACACACGACGGAAAGTAGCCGGAAGGAATACGCGTCCCTTCTCGTCAGTCCTTGCCTCTATGTTACCGATAAAACGTGCCATCTTTTTCTCCCATTTTACAATTTCGCTTCAAAGTTACACAATTCCCCATAATTCCCCACCATAAACCACAAATTATTTTTCCACAAGTTTTCCACCGCCTGTGGATAACTTTTAGAAATCACTATATCGCTGATTATAAAAGCCATTAAAAGGCATCGGACAAAGTGGGGGAACAGACACTGAAGATTTTTTAGATTTCAGCTATGCCTGTCACATATTTGTCACACTTTTTTCACATACGTATTCTCGGCTGGTAATGGAGAATTGTCTATATTTGCAGTGTAAACATCCGTTGCTATGCTATGAAGACAATGACATACTTATTACTTGCTATCTTCCTCGCCCTGTTCGTGGCGTGTGGGGAACCATCTAAAAGAAAGAGATTTTCTCCATACGAGGAGCAGCACGTGGCGCACGAGTTCCTTGCGAAAGCCAACAAGCTAGGCACCGATGACAATGAACAGCGCATGATGCTGTTCGACAAAGCTATCTACCACTTTGCCAATATCGTGGTGCGCGACGATGCCAACGACACCCTGCGTGCCGATGCCCTATTCACCCTACGGTGGATAGAGGCATACGTGAAGCACGACTATGAGCAGGCCCTGCAATACCTCAACCAATATTTCGAGCTGGTGGGGCCCGATCACGAGAGCTACCCCGCCTGCTTAGCCTATAAGGCCGATGACCTCTGGCACTTCGGTGCCCAGGACTCGGCGTTGTACTATGCCTATCGCGCATTGGAAGCGCCACACACACCGAACGATGCCATCGAGTACATCTGTCACCATATCCTATGGAATATCTACGACAGCCGTGCGATGCCCGACTCGGCCAACCATCACAAAGCACGGCACATGAAGATACGAGAGAGCCGCGTGTTTGAGCCGATGAGCATGGAGCAGCTCAAGAGCCAGCTGCAAGCAGACGTCATCGCCCCGACGAGCAGGCGCAACCCGATCATCCCCGCCGTGGGCATTGCTATAGTCCTTGTCGTGGGGCTGTATGTGGCATATCGCACCATTCGGTGCCGTCGCCATACCGAACCTGCGCTCCCTACCTCCGCGAAGACGCCCATGTCCACAAAGACAGAACGGTTGGGCGACATGCTTGTCCAAGGCCGCAAAGCCTTCATGCAGACATCCATGTACAATGACATCGCCACCATGCAAATCAACGAAAGAGAACTCCCCAACCTCTCCTACGAGACGACCCGTGAGATGGAACGCACCCTGCTCGACACATTCAGTGAGGCGTGCCGCACCCTGCTCGCAAGTGGTGGCCTCAACGACCAGGAACTCATCTGCGCATTGGGCATCTACCTTGGCTACTCCAATGTCATCCTTGCCCACCTCGGGCACACTACTACAGCCACCATACGCAAACGTAAGGAACGCATCCGTAAGAAGATTCCTGCCGAGCTTTACGAAGCCATCGCAATGGCTGGACAAAGCACAGGCAACGACAGATGAATAAGAATCTGTTTGGATTTTACCGCTAATAAGTTTTATGTTATACTTTTCAGTTTATTTGAGGCTCTTTTTACCATCTTTACACTCTTTGTTCTTGCAAATAGACCACTATTTGCTGCGACCAAACAGTGCAAATCTGCT
>JAZPZS010000098.1:0-6246 GCA_045544835.1 Bacteroidaceae bacterium
CTCGGGGCGGCAGTAGCCACGCTCATAGGAGAGCTCGGGCTGCATGAAGCGGTCGAGACTGGTGGCAGGACGAAGCACGCCATTGGGGCAAGCCGACACACACAGTTGGCAGGCCGTGCAGTGCTGGGCAAAGTGCTTGGCAGTGAGTGCACCGGGAGGCAAGATGGGTGTCTGGCGCTCGGGCACCTTCTTGTCAAGTATCTCGGCCAATCCGCCATCGACCTTCTTCTCCTCGGCCTTGAGGGCAGCAGTAGCAGTCACGGCAGCTGCGGTGGCGAGGAAGGCTCGGCGTGAGTTGTCCGATGGGTGGACGTCAGATGCGCTTGGGGCAGCCATTGGCTTAGAGGGGGATTCGGCTCTCCTCGCATACTTGATAGCTCCTCGCTTGCACTTATCGATACAGTCCATACAAGCTACGCAGCGGCTATAGTCGATGGCGTGTTCCCTGCTGTTGATGCACGAGGCCTTGCAGTTGCGCTCGCAGAGTCCGCAGCCGTTGCACTTATCCGTGTCAATGACGGGCTTGAGCCATGAGAAGCGCGAGAGGAAGCCTAGCACGGTGCCCACGGGGCAGATGGTGTTGCAATAGGTGCGTCCGCCACGCCAAGCAAGCACGGCCACCACAAGGAAGGTCACAATGGCCACGATGAGCACGGGCATACTCTTCATCCATACATCGAAGGTGTAGAAGGCATAGCTGTCCATGCGTTCGGCCAGCTGGGCCAGCAGGTTATTTATACCTATATATATAGGCTGCAGCAATGCCGATACCATACGGCCATAGGCGCTATAGGGGGCGAAGAGCACCACGAAACTATTGATACCAGCCACGATGGCCACGACAAACAATGCCAACATGCCATAACGGAGCCAGTTGATAGCCTTGGAGTGGCGGAAACGATTCTTCTTTCTCTTACCGGCCAGCCACGATACAAGGTCTTGGAATACGCCCAGTGGGCATATCACCGAACAGTATACGCGTCCGAAGATGAGGGTTAGCAAGACGAGAAAGACGATGACACCCACATTGAGTGCCAGTACGGCGGGCAGAAACTGCACCTTAGCCATCCAGCCCAACCAAGCGTGAAGCGTGTCCGTGAAGTCGAGCAACATCAGCGTGAGTAGGCCGGCAAAGAGAATGGCGAGCGTGCGACGAACAGCAGCAAGTGTTTTCATTGGGATACAACAAAATAATCTATTATAAAACTAAGCACAGCCTCTCTGCTGTGGCATTTCCAAATAAGTTTGAGCAGCGGCCATCTTCTCCGAGCTGTCGGCAGCGATGAAGGTACACAGCATATACAAACCTAATATTACAGCAAGCAGGATCAAGAGGAAACCAATCGAAAAGCCATGAAACTTTTTGCGTGGTTGCGGTGCCGACACCTCTTCATGTCCTGCTGTCCTACTCTGTGTTTGCATTTCTTCCATAATCGACAAAGATAAAAAAGTTAATATTCAGTGGAATTATCACAGCATCCACCATACCATCTGCAAATATACAACAAACGAGCGAAATATATAAAAGCATGCTTGTAGTCATATACTGATAAGAAATACAATTTAATTATATGGCTATTGACTTCAGCCCCTACGGCTGTACAGCCATTAATTTCTTTCACTCTTGCCGTGGCGATACAACTTGAGAGTTGCTTATTTACGCACAAAGTTTAGTCTCTTCGCAGTAAACAAATAGCTTTTTTTGCCTTTTCCTCCAACAGAGCGTGATTGTTCGAGGATTTATCATTACATTTGCATACGTTCTTATATAACAGACAGAATGACCGAGAATAAAGTAATCATATACACCGCTAATGATGGTACGACAAAGATTGATGTAAAGCTGGAGGAAGAGACCTTGTGGCTCACACAAGCTCAGATGTGTGAACTGTACCAGACGAGTAAGTCGAATGTCAGTGAACATATCAAGCACATCTTTGAGGAGGGAGAACTCGATAAGGATTCAGTTGTTCGGAATTTCCGAACAACTGCAGCAGATGGTAAAGAGTATATGGTATCTCACTACAATTTGGATATGATTATAGCCCTCGGGTATCGTGTGCGTTCACTCATCGCCACAAGATTTCGTCAATGGGCAACTGAGCGACTGAAAGAGTATATCGTGAAGGGCTTCACCCTCGATGACGAACGACTGAAGAAATTAGGCGGTGGCGGCTATTGGAAAGAACTGCTGGAGCGCATCAGGGATATCCGCACCACAGAAAAGGTGCTCTATCGCCAGATACTAGAGATATACGCAACGAGTATAGACTACGACCCACGGGCACAAGTGTCGCAGGAGTTTTTCAAGAAGGTGCAGAACAAGATACACTATGCCATCCACGGCCATACAGCTGCGGAACTGATTGTGGAACGTGCCGATGCCGAAAAGGACTTTATGGGACTGCTGACCTTTAAGGGAAATCATCCTACACTGATTGAAGCCAAGACCGCAAAGAACTACCTGGACGAAAAGGAACTCCGTGCAATGGGGCAGCTCGTATCGGGATACTTGGACTTTGCGGAACGTCAAGCCGAGCGTGAACAGGCAATGACGATGAACGACTGGGCTGCCTATCTGGACAGGATTCTGACAATGACTGGTGAGCAACTGCTGCAAGACAATGGCAGCGTATCACACGAAGAGGCTATGGAGCACGCTACCACGGAATACCGAAAATACAAGCAACGCACCATCAGCGATGTGGAGCGCGACTACCTGTTCTCCATTAAGGCGATAGAGGATTTGGGTAAAAAGAAGAATTGATTTGTGATAGCTGCCTTTAGCCCGCAAGCAACCATAAATAACTTTCATCCTCTGTAACTTTCGAGGCTTTTCTCCGTCTTATAGATAGAATTACATATAACATAAAATACGATGAAAACCGTAAAACTATTCCTTACCCTTGCCTTGGCAATGCTGCTGGGGGCGTGTACGAAAGATAACAAAGTGATTGACTTCCCGTTGGTAGGCGCGTCCAATACTACCAGTATCGTCTTTGAGAGGGTGGAACTCACCGATACGGCCACGGTGCTCACCGTGCGTGGATTCAGCCGCCCGAACGATTGGATTAGAGTACCCTCATACACTCACCTTGTTGCTCAAGGGATAGAGTACAAGCTGCCCGGGAGCAAGGATGTGGAGATAGATGAGTTACTCTATATGCCCGAGGATGGTGACTCATGCTTCACGCTACTGTTCGAGCCACTTCCTAAGAGCGCCACATCATTCGACTATATCGAGAGCGATGCTAAGAACGATTGGCGTATTTTCGATATCGACCTGACAGGAAAGCGCGATGCCAACAAGCCGGCAGACTTGCCCGAAGAGTTGCAGCGTATGCCCAAGGCAGTGGGTGAGATGCCTCAGTATGCCTACGAGATAGGCGATGTCACCATCAATGTACACCTGCTAGGCTATCGTGAGGGATTGGTGAGGTATATGACACTGCCTGTGAATACCACTTTCGAGGGGCAACGCAGCATAGATGTGTATCTCGACCCCAAGACAGGAGAGGGCACGGTCTCCTTCCGCCAGTACGGTACGGGAAGTTCATACATCGTCATTAACGGTAAAGGGCACGAGCACTTCTTCTTTGCTCCGGGCGACAGCATAGACCTCTATGTAAACCTTGCCCATATCAACAAGGACTTAATGTATAACTATGATGAGCCTGTAGAAGTACCCTCAATAAAGGGCTGTTGGACCAAGGGTAGCCGCTACGATGATCTGAACAATCTGCCTTCGGTAGAATGGGACGTTCCCGACTCGCTTGGCATATCAAGGAACCTGTTCGAGAACATCACAGCTGACGAATATGTCGACCGTTTGGTAGAGAACTATCAAGCCTTGTGCAACTTTGTAGACAACTACTCCTGCCACGCATGGCAGAAGGAGATAGCCAAGAGGGGTACTTTCGTTGATTGCCTAGACATTCTCGAGAACGACCTCAGACGCTATGTGCTGCCCGAGGAGGAAAGGGCATCTCTTCAACCTCTCGAGTCCAAGCATTATGAACGGATTTATGGCCTTGTCGATGTGAATAGCCCACACCTCTTGCTCACCAAGGAGCCTTACCGGATAGCCAAATGCACACAGAAGTTGGACTATGGGAAGATCCCCGAACTGTTTGAGCTCTACGTCACGCACAATGCCGTATCTGCAGCACGTGGATATCGTTTGAAGAATGTAGACATTGAGGCATTGCGTAGGGGATTGACCAATTCTGGATTCTATGCCGAAGTGGTAGCAGATGTGCAGCGAGAGACCACGGAAGCATTGGCCAAACTCGACAATAGTATTAAGGACGTTGAGGGCATAGCTCCCCAAGTGCTGTTCGAGCACATCATCGCTCCACACAAGGGCAAGGTGGTGTTGGTAGACTTCTGGAATACTTGGTGTGGACCTTGCCGAAGTGCTATCAAGGAGAACGAGCCTTACAAGACAGGCGAACTCGCCAACGAAGACCTCGTATGGGTGTATATTGCCAACGAAACCTCACCCTCGAATGTATACGCCGAGACCATTCCCTACATTAAGGGTATCCATTATCGCGTGAATGATGACCAATGGAGATACCTCACCAAGAAGATGTTTGGCATCACGGGAATCCCCTCCTACGTACTTGTCGACAAGGAGGGCAACTACGCCTTGCGCAACGACCTGCGCGACCACAGCAAGATGGTGAGTACACTGAAGGAGGAGCTGGAGAAGTAGCAGCAAAGATTTTCGTGGCTAATTCGTGATTAATTCATGAGCATTGCCTTTAGCCCCTGCGGGCGGCGAACTTCGTTTCGTGTTCCCTTTTTTCAACATAAATTCCCGTAAATTGCCCATAAATTATCCATAAATAAAAACTGTGTAACAACATAAACAACCAATACAATGAAACCGACCAAACCATTCCTCTTCCTTGCCGTGGCGGTGCTGCTGGGGGCGTGTGCAGAAAAGACAAGGAAAATACATTGCCATATTGAGGGCACAGTGCCCGACTCTACCTATACGATGATGCTCCTTGCCCCATCGGGCAGTGACTTCCGTGTAGTGGATGCAGACAGCATCCTTGTGATAGACGGTAAGTTTGCTTTTGACCTTTATGTGGATGAGGTAATGCCCTATCAACTCGTTTCAATGGAAGAGCACAATCTTGGCAGTATGTTTCCTTGCGAGTTCTTTGCAGAGGAGGGAACGATAAATGCCACCTTCTACCATTATGAAAGAGATGCTAAGCCGCCTACCGTGAAGTGTGACGGTCCTATCAATATGAAATTCAGAGAATATGACGCAGAGCTGAACCGTAGGCTTGCTCCATTGCTGCAAGAAATCGACTCCCTGATCAACATTGAGCAATGGGATTCTCCACGTATGGAGGAGCTGAACACGATGTTCCGTGCTACGATGAACAAATGTTCCGAAGAATACATACGCAACGATCGTTCTATCGTAGGTCTGTATTTGCTGATGCGCCAAGCATTGTGGATAAGCCGTTCGGAAGCGGATGAGTCTCTTTATATCTCATTGTACAATGAAATATACCAACCCCTCTTCCCTAACCATCCGCTGAGCAAGCAGATAGAGGAGTGGATAGAGAGTCTTGGCATTAGGGTAGGTAATCGCTACATCGACTTCACTGCTCCTGCCCTCGACGGCACGCTGCATACGCTGAGCAAGGAAATTGGCGGAAAGATAGCCCTCATCGACCTGTGGGCTTCGTGGTGTGGTTCTTGCCGACGCACATCGAAGAGCATGATTCCCCTCTACGAGAAATACAAGGAGCGTGGCTTCACGGTCGTAGGCGTGGCTCGCGAAAGCAAGCGTGAGGATATGGAGCGTGCCCTTGCACAGGACGGATACCCTTGGCTCAACCTGCTCGAACTGCAAGATGAACATAAGATTTGGGAGGGATATGGCGTTAGCCGAGCCGGTGGCATCACCGTGCTTGTAGACCGCGACGGCACCATCCTTGCCATTCACCCCACAGCCGAAGAGGTGGAGCGGATATTGCAGGAGAAATTGTAATTCATGAAAATTTTTGGCTAATTACATGGCAATTCGTGTTTTTTATTTTCTTAGGCACGAATTCCCATAAATTGCCCACAAATTAACCATAAATAGGATTATTGTATCCCCTACTGCCACCCTATGCAATTACATTTTTGCCGGGTGGCAGTTTTTTATCGTCCTCTATTTACAGTTGTATAGTGCCTTCGGTGATGATTTACAGAGCATTTGCCTCTATTCTATGG
>JAZPZS010000099.1:0-2946 GCA_045544835.1 Bacteroidaceae bacterium
AGGTAGGGGAGATCCTCCTTGCGGGCGCCCAGCGCGTGGAGCATACGGCCATCGGCGTATATCACATCGGCAAACTTGGGTGCTGAGGCATACATCTCATCATCGTAAGGCTCCATCGGTTGTAGCTCCTCGGCCCGGCTCATGCATCTGAAGCAGTCATCACGCTTACCCCATAGCCAATAATTGTAGGCGGCGTGACGCCAGTCGGTGGCCGTCAGTTCGTCGGCATGCTCTGTCATCATGCGCTCATAGTATCGTGCGGCCTGTTCGGGCTTGCCTATAAGGAAGTTACATTCGGCCAGCAGGCGTACCGACTTCAGCGCCTCAGGGTGGTGATAGTCAATCTTGTGTAGTCGGGGCAATGCCTCCTCATATTCGCCCTCCTCATACTGCATTTCGGCCACGTGGAAGGTGAGGCCGAGGTTGTCGGGCTTCATGCTCTCGGCTGTCTCATAGTATTCCAATGCCCTGTCATACCGGTTGACGGCACGGTAGCACTGTGCCAGGTGATATATGGTCCAATAGCTGTCGGGCTGTATGAGGTCGGCCTTGGTGTAGGCTTCTATGGCTGCATCGTACATCTTTTTCTTCTGGTAACACAAGCCTAACTGTTGTAGCTGTGTTGCCTCCATGCGGTCGGGGTGGTATTCTTCGAGGCGGATGAAGAACTCGATGGCTCGCAGGTAATTCTTCTGTTTGATGTTGAGGCTTATGATCTTAAGCAGGCTGTCGGCTTCCACGATGCTGTTGTAGAGCGGATTGATGCGCCGAGGGCATAGGGAAAGGTGCTCAAACGGGTTGTCAAACTCCTTCGCGTTGGGGAAGAGTTTGAAGAATCGATACAGGTTCTGCACATACTGGCGCATGATGCTCTGTGTCGTCTGCTTGCTCAGCCGCTTCAGATCGGGTATGTCGGCACTCTCTTTCAACGCATTGTTTTGCTCCTCGAGCTGTGCCATCATAGCCTCACGTTGCATCTGTGGTATCTCGCGTATAGCATAGCAGAAGGAGTACTTGTCTGAGTCGCACATATAGTTCGACTGCAGTATCGTCTTTCCCAGCGGGTTGCTGCTTTCATTTGGATTGCCTATGATGCCTAATACATCGGCTTGCCACGCATCGAAGGGGCGGAACCAGTTGCTGATGTTGTAGAAGAAGGGATACCGCTTCAGTTGCGAGAAGGTGCTCATGTTTACGTCGGCTCCCTCCATCTGCCATTCGGTGATTTCGCGCATGCTCTCCTCCAGTCCGCTCTCGTGCATCCACTGCTCCCAGTCAGGATTGATGTCGTCAGCGCCAAGGTCCTCCTTTTTGATGTTGGGCATACGGCGCAGCTTGGGGTTCTTCATCAGTTCGGGGATGATCTCCTCGCGCATCTTACGGTCTATCTCCTCGGTGTCGGCACTGCGGGTAAACTGCAGTATGACGTCGCATACTTGGCCGTTGAATATAGGGTCATCGGTCAGTAGCTCAAGGCGTGCCTTGGCCTCGCCATAGTAGCCTATGCGTTCGCTCCAACAGTAGCATACGATGACGATACCTACCAGAGCTCTCATGCTCACGGTGCTCTTCGGGTGATAGTAGGCATCGCAGAGGAAGAGTAGTTTCAGTGGGTCAAACATACGTAGTGTGCTTAGTGTTACGGCACTCACGATGGTGCATTGGTCGGCATCGGTGATGGTGGGCGACAGCAGCAGCTTGTCGGCTTCCGATGCCGTGGTGGCATTCCATGTTCCCTGTGTCCAGAGGTCGGTGAAGAGATTTGCGAGCTGTTTGTCATGAGTCGTAGCCAGTTGTCTCAATTCCTCGATGTCGTGTTGGCTACGTATGCCCTCGGCAAAGGCTTCCATCTGTAATAGATAGGTGTGTGGCGACTCTCTTCGTGTTGTCTTGCTTTGAGCGGTGTAGTAGGGTAGTTCCTTGGCTCCATAGGTGGCTATGGTGCAGCGGTCGGCAATCTGTAGGGCATGGCCCACGAGCTGTTGATATACGCGGTCGCGCTCAGGGTCGTCAGCCCCCTGATTGAAATAGTCAATCAATGCATCATACGTAGTGATGATACCGCTCAGCTCATATTCCAGTTCCGAGAGCTCCTGCTCCCTTACTACCGCTGTCAGCTGCTCCAGGAAATGGTAGAACTGTCCTTCCCTGAAGTACCTCATCTGATAGCCCGCCAATCTGTCTATTTTCATATATTATTCTCTTTGTTTCTGAGTGCTGCTCTTCTGCGCACGAAATGCAAAGTTAACGTAATTCTCGGTAACTCCGTTCACTCAGCTGCGGATTTTTGTCTTCCTACTGTAAAACTGGACCTTCTATGGTAAAAGAAAGTTGGAAGTCCCCATCAGAGACTTCCAACCATCACTGTTATTATAGTTTGTCTATTAGCCCTGGATAGCAGCTACGCCCGGCAATACCTTGCCTTCGATAGCCTCGAGCAGAGCACCACCACCAGTAGAGATGTATGATACCTGGTCGGCCAATCCGAACTTGTTTACGCAAGCTACTGAGTCACCACCACCGATGAGTGAGAAGGCACCCTCAGCTGTAGCCTTGGCGATAGCCTCGCCGATAGCGCGTGAACCTGCAGTGAAGGCGTCGCACTCGAACACACCGGCAGGACCGTTCCACAGGATGGTCTTGGCACCCTCGATAGCTGCAGCAAATGCCTTCTGGCTCTCAACACCAGCGTCAACGCCTTCGAAACCAGCGGGAACTGCGTTTGAAAGACAAGTGATGATCTCAGCACCCTCCTTTACGCTCATAGTGCCGAAGTCGAGGCCGTTGGTAGCGGTGCAGTCAGTACCGAGTACCAGCTCTACGCCGTTCTTCTTGGCCAGCTCCTCAACACCCAGAGCAACATCGAGCTTGTCCATCTCAACGATTGAGTCGCCAATCTCGCCACCGTGAGCCTTTGAGAATGTATAGGTCATACCGCCGCAGAGG
>JAZPZS010000100.1:0-38069 GCA_045544835.1 Bacteroidaceae bacterium
CCGCGTGCAGACACACCGCCTGCAGGAGGATGCCGAAAACATCAAGGTAGCGTTCGTGTACCTCAACCTCATCCAGGAGTCACACGAGCTCCTCTCCGAGGTGCGCAACGTGCTCCGCGGTTGCGAGAAGTACTTCAACGAGTAATCGCTGACAATATTGATAATGAGTGGGCATCCTTGCAAATGGATGCCCACTTTTCTTGTGGGGTGGGGCGGAGGCGTTTTTTTGCATCCCCTCTGTTCATTTTCTTTGAACGTTTCTTGCTTTTTTCGCGTTAAATGATTAATATTGCAGAGAGATTTATTCACTTGGTGAAATGTGGATAATAAGTTGCATCGGTTTGTCATGTTGAACGAAGTGAAACATCTCTCTTAAAATGCGATATGAGATTCTTCGTTGCACTCAGAATGACACGAAGTTCTTATACATAACTAAATGATGGAGGAGCATAGTATGACGACGAACAACAATGGCGCTGCTTGGGTAGAGGTATTCTCAGGCGCTGCATTTGAAGCAGAGGTGGTGAAGGGCTTGCTCGAAGCCAATGGCATTTCCTGCATTCTTGAAGACCATACCATGTCGGCCTTGACATCGGCTTACTCGGGTCTTGGCGGTGATGTACGTATTCTCGTGGCTCCCGGAGATGAGGAGGCCGCTCGAGAGCTCATCTCACACAAGGAATAGGATACCGTAACATCAGGAAAGGTGTTGTCGCCGGAGAGGGAATTTCTCCGTGAAGATGATGCCTGTTGCTTGCTGGGCTTTGCATTTTGCTCGGTTTGTGATACTTTATTGCACCAACGGAGCAAGTAAATCGGCTTTGTCTTCGCCAAGTCAATTTTTTGCCGTATCTTTGCCACACTCAAAACTGCATAACGTTGAAAGAAATGAACGTATTGGAACTTAGTGAACAAGAGATTATCAGACGCAATAGTCTGAACGAATTGCGTGCCATGGGCATCGAGCCCTATCCTGCCGCAGAGTATGTGACCAACGCTTTTTCTACCGATATAAAAGAGGAGTTCAAGGACGAGGACGAGCCTCGCAAGGTATCTATCGCAGGCCGTCTGATGAGCCGCCGCGTGATGGGTAAGGCTTCGTTCGTGGAGCTGCAGGACTCCAAGGGCCGCATCCAGGTATATATCACCCGCGATGACATCTGTCCCGAGGAGAACAAGGATATGTACAACGTCGTGTTCAAGCGCCTGCTCGATATTGGCGACTTCATCGGCATCGAGGGTGTGGTGTTCCGCACCCAGATGGGCGAGATCAGCGTACATGCCCACAAGCTCACCGTGTTGTCCAAGAGCATCCGTCCGCTTCCTATCGTGAAGTACAAGGATGGCGTAGCTTACGACAAGTTTGATGACCCCGAGCTCCGTTACCGTCAGCGCTATGTTGACCTCGTGGTAAACGATGGCGTGAAGGATATCTTCATCAAGCGTAACAAGGTGTACACCTCTATGCGCGAGTTCTTCAACTCACGCGGATATATGGAGGTGGAGACTCCCGTATTGCAGTCAATCCCCGGTGGAGCGGCAGCACGCCCCTTCATCACCCACCATAACGCATTGGACATCCCCTTGTACTTGCGTATTGCCAATGAGCTCTACCTGAAGCGCCTTATCGTGGGTGGCTTTGAGGGTGTGTATGAGTTCTCCAAGAACTTCCGCAACGAGGGTATGGACCGCACCCACAACCCCGAGTTTACCTGTATGGAGATCTACGTCTCTTACAAGGACTATAACTGGATGATGGCATTCACCGAGCAGATGCTCGAGAAGATCTGTCTCGATGTGAACGGCACTACCGAGGTGCAGGTGGGCGACAATGTCATCAGCTTCAAGGCTCCTTTCGCACGCCGTACTATGACTGAGGCCATCAAGGAGTTCACCGGAGTGGACATCACCGGCATGGATGAGGCTCAGTTGCGTGCTGTATGCAAGGAGTTGGGTGTAGAGACCGACGAGACCATGGGCAAGGGTAAGCTCATCGACGAGATCTTTGGCGAGAAGTGCGAGGGCAACTACATACAGCCTACCTTCATCACCGACTATCCCATCGAGATGTCGCCCCTCTGCAAGCGTCATCGCGAGAATCCCGAGCTCACCGAGCGTTTCGAGCTCATGGTCAACGGTAAGGAGCTGTGCAACGCCTATAGCGAGCTCAACGACCCCATCGACCAGCTCGAGCGCTTCCAGGAGCAACTTCGCCTGAGCGAGAAGGGCGACGATGAGGCCATGTTCATCGACAACGACTTCGTGCGTGCCCTCGAGTACGGTATGCCTCCCACCTCGGGTATGGGTATCGGTATGGACCGCCTCGTGATGCTCATGACAGGTCAGCAGACCATTCAGGAGGTGCTCTTCTTCCCGCAGATGCGTCCCGAGAAGAAGTCCCCGAAGGATCCCGCAGCCAAGTACGTGGAGATAGGTGTTCCCGAAGAGTGGGTGCCCCTGATTCAGAAGGCTGGCTATAAGCTTGTGGCCGACATGCAGGGCATCAACCCCCAAAAGGTGCACATGGATATCTGTGGCGTGAACAAGAAGTATAAGCTCGACCTCAAGAACCCCACCGTGGATGAGGTAGCGGCTTGGATTGAGAGAATAAGTTGAGGAGATAAAGGGAGTTAAATGGAGTTAGAAGGAGATAAATGCCAAATGTTTGAACCTTCGAAAAGTTTCACTGACCTTATAGTTTGGCAGAAAGCTCATGAGTTTGTGCTAGAGGTTTATAAGGTGACAAGAGACTATCCGATGGAAGAGCGTTTTGCACTATGCTCTCAGTTTCAACGCGCTGCAGTATCTATACCTGCTAACATAGCAGAAGGCTACAAGAAATTAAGTAAAGCCGACAAGTTGCGGTTTCTGAACATATCGCAAGGCAGTCTGGAAGAGTGCAGATACTACATTATACTCTCACGCGATTTATCTTATATAAGTGTAAAAACAAACAATGAGCTAACAGGGACATTAGAAGAGGTAAGCAAACTGCTGAATTCTTACATCAGAGGTGTAATGAGCAAGCAGTTCGTAGAGTGAATCAGGCTATTGGCCTTTATCTCCCTAAAGAGCGAAGCGATATCTCCTTTTATCTCCCTTTAACTCCTAATAAAAACATGAGTTTTCCCCAAGGTAAAGTAGCAATTATGGGTGGTGGCAGTTGGGCAACTGCCATTGCCAAGATGATTCTCAACAATGAGGACTCCATCAACTGGTACATGCGCCGTGACGACCGCATTGCGGACTTCAAGCGCACGGGTCACAACCCTGGATACCTGTCGTCGGTGCATTTTGACGTAAACCGCATCAACTTCTCCTCAGACATCAACCAGGTCATCAAGGAGAGCGATGTGCTGGTGTTCGTCACTCCGTCGCCCTACCTCAAGTCGCACCTCAAGAAGGTGAAGACCAAGCTGAACGACAAGTTTGTGGTGACAGCCATCAAGGGTATCGTGCCCGAAGAAAATATGCTTGTATCAGACTATTTTCACAAGGAATACCACGTGCCCTACGATAACATCGCGGTAATCGCTGGCCCGTGCCATGCCGAGGAAATAGCGCTTGAACGTCTGTCGTATCTCACCGTAGGTTGTAGCAACCGTAACAATGCACTCAGTTTCGCACAGAAGCTCAACAGCAGCTACGTGAAGACCACCGTGAGCGACGATGTCACCGGTATCGAGTACAGTTCGGTATTGAAGAATGTGTATGCCATCGCGGCAGGTATTTGCAACGGCTTGAAGTATGGCGACAACTTCCAGGCTGTGCTCATGAGCAACGCCCTGGTGGAGATGTCGCGTTTTATCGACTTCGTGCATCCGCTCAAACGTGTTGTGAGTGAATCTGTATATATGGGCGACCTTCTGGTGACAGGTTATTCGAACTTTAGCCGCAACCGCGTGTTTGGTTCTATGATAGGCAAGGGCTACTCTGTGAAGAGCGCTCAGCTCGAGATGGAGATGGTGGCCGAGGGCTACTACGGCACCAAGTGTATCAAGGAAATCAACCGTAAGTACCACGTCAACATGCCTATCCTCGATGCCGTGTACAACATCCTCTACGAGCGCATCTCGCCCGTGATTGAGATTAAGTTGCTCACGGATTCTATCAGATAATAATATAATAATATAAGTAAGATGAAAAATATTGCATTGAACATTGATAAGACCGCAGGTTTTATCGCTGAAGGTGCCGTAAAGGCATACGCACCCCAGGTGCAGGAAGCATTGGAGATGCTCGAGAAGGGCACAGGTCTCGGTAACGACTTTTTGGGTTGGCTCCACCTCCCCTCAAGCATCACCGAGGAGCACTTGAACGACATTCAGGCAACTGCCGACACCTTGCGCGAGTTGTGCGACGTAGTCGTAGTAGCCGGTATCGGTGGTAGCTACCTCGGTGCACGTGCCGTGATCGAGGCGCTCAGCAATAACTTCCACAGCTATCTCAAGAGCGATAACCCTGCCATCATTTACGCAGGCCACAACATCAGCGAGGACTACCTCTTCGAGCTCACCGAGTTCCTCAAAGACAAGAAGTTCGGTGTCATCAACATCTCCAAGTCAGGTACCACTACCGAAACTGCCCTCGCCTTCCGTCTGCTCAAGAAGCAGTGTGAAGACCAGCGCGGCATCGACGTTGCCCGCAAGGTCATCGTAGCTGTTACCGACGCCAAGCGTGGTGCTGCCCGCACTACTGCCGACAACGAAGGCTACAAGAGCTTCATCATCCCCGACAATGTGGGTGGCCGCTTCTCGGTGCTCACTCCCGTAGGCCTGCTGCCTATCGCCATTGCCGGATACGACATCAAGGCACTCGTCAAGGGTGCTGCCGACATGGAGGCTGCTACCGCTCCCGAGGTACCCTTCGAGGAGAACATCGCTGCCCTCTATGCCGCTACCCGCAACGCCCTCTATGCCGATGGCAAGAAGATTGAGATTCTCGTCAACTACCAGCCCAAGCTGCACTACGTGTCAGAGTGGTGGAAGCAGCTCTACGGCGAGTCTGAGGGTAAGGATGGAAAGGGCATCTTCCCCGCATCGGTTGACTTCTCTACCGACCTCCACTCTATGGGTCAGTGGATACAGCAGGGCGAGCGCACCATCTTCGAGACCGTCATCTCGGTTGAGAACACCAACCACAGCCTTATCGTGCCTACTGATGAGAAGAATCTCGACGGACTCAACTTCCTCGCAGGCAAGCACGTGGATGAGGTGAACAAGATGGCCGAGCTCGGTACACTCCTCGCACACGTTGATGGTGGTGTGCCCAACCTCCGCATCGTGATGCCCAAGCTCGACGAGTACTACATCGGTCAGCTGCTCTACTTCTTCGAGAAGGGTTGCGGCATCAGCGGTTATGTACTTGGCGTGAATCCCTTCAACCAGCCCGGTGTAGAGGACTACAAGCGCAACATGTTTGCCCTCCTCGGCAAGCCCGGCTACGAAGAGGAGTCAAAGGCTATTCAGGCACGCTTGGGGTAACATCCAAGAATACCTGGACTTTCCTGAATTTCCTAGAATATCTAGACTACATGCAACAGTCAGTAACAGATACCACGAAGGCGCAAGGGTTCCCCCAGCGCCTTCGTGCCGTTCTTTTCGACATGGACGGCGTGCTCTACAACTCCATGCCCTCGCATGCCAAGGCCTGGCACCGTGCCATGGCCCACTTCGGCTACGACCTCCCCGAGCAGGAGGCCTACATGCACGAGGGGCGCACGGGAGCCTCTACCATCAATATTGTCAGCCGTCGGCAGCGGGGGGTAGAGGAGAGCGAAGAGCGCATACAGGAAATCTACCGCGTCAAGTCACAATTCTTCAATGAGTATCCCCCTGCCGAGCCTATGCCTGGAGCGCTGGAGCTATTGCGCAAGCTTCAGGCGCAGGGCCTCAAGATACTCATCGTCACCGGCTCGGGACAGGCCTCTCTGCTCGACCGCCTCAATCACCACTTCCCCGGTGTTTTCTGCCGCGAGCTGATGGTCACCGCCTTCGATGTCCAGCGCGGTAAACCCGATCCTGAACCCTACCTTATGGGCTTGCAGAAGGGTGGCCTCCGTGCCGAGGAGTGTGTCGTGGTAGAGAATGCCCCTCTCGGTGTGCGTGCCGCCAAGGCAGCTGGTATCTTCACCATCGCTGTCAACACGGGACCTCTGCCCGACAGTGCCCTCACCGATGAGGGTGCCGACCTCCTGCTCCCCTCCATGCAGGCTCTATGTGATGCGTGGGACAACCTTACAGTTGAATAAAAGAAGGGAATGTCAAAAAAATCCTAGGCTACAACTTCAAAAGATAAGTTTATTTCCTCAAATATCCCAATTAAAAGTCCCTTTGGCGAAAGGGACTTTTAATTAGTAAAAAAATATCAACTAAATAGTCAAGGAGCTTTTCCTTCTATTTTGGCACATCATTTTTATTATATATTTAGCCTCTTATTTATAGATAGGACCATATACACTACAAGCACGGTAGTCAGCACCCTCCTTATCCATGCCAAAGGCGTTCCATGCGGCTGGACGGAAGATTTGCTCCTCAGGTATATTGTGCATGCATACGGGGATGCGTAGCATAGAGGCCAATGTGATAAGGTCAGCACCGATGTGGCCGTAGCTGATAGCACCATGATTGGCACCCCAGTGGTTCATCACTGAGTAGACATCCTTGAAGGGAGCCTTCGTCTCGTCGAGGCGAGGCACAAACCATGTAGTAGGCCAAGTGGGGTCGGTGCGCATATTGAGGACCTCGTGGATGGCAGGGTCTACATCGGCTGTCCAGCCCTCGGCTATCTGTAGCACAGGGCCGAGACCTTTGATGAGGTTGAGACGGCTCATGGTGACTGGCATACCACCCTTGGAGAGGAAGTTGCTCGAGAAACCGCCGCCACGGAAATAGTCACGGTCGGCAGGAGGCCAACAGGTAGCCTTGAGGCATGCCTCCACATCGGCGTCGGTCATCGCCCAAGAGGGCTTCATGCAAGGTTCTCCAGCCGCATTGCAGCTGGCACCGGTGGCGTCGAGCGTGGTAGCACCAGAATTGATGAGGTGTATCATGCCGCCAGCAGCGAGACCCGTGAGTTCCTTGCCAGTGACACGCTTTACAGCCTCGGGACTCCAGTAGGTGCGCACGTCAGAGAACATCTGTCCGCAACCCGTGAGGAGCTTGCCAAAGAGCATAGCCACTCCATTGCAGGCATCGTTCTCGGTGGCGAGGATATAGGCTTCGCGTATACCGTTCCAGTCGAAGGTGCTGCAGAGGAGGGCTTCGGTGAAGTCGCCATTGGGCTTCCAGTCGGTCCATTGGCGCTGTCCCTGGAAGCCGGCAGCAATAGCATTATGCCCAATAGCCTCTTCTTTGAAGCCAAGTTCACGCAAGCGGGGATTGCCCAGCATGAGATCGCGCACAATAAGCGTCATCTTCACTACAAATTCCCAATCGGCATCCTTTCCGGCACGGTCTTTCTGCTTCTCGGGGCGGTTCTTGTCCCAACCCTCGTTGACCTTACAGTATTTCTCGGTCCAAGCCATTGCCTTCTCATATTCTTCGTGGTCGTAGATACCCTCGTCCATACGGCGCAGGATCTCGGTCTCGTCGACGCTTTCATTGCGCATGCCAAGATACTCCTGGAAGAAGTTTTGATCAACGATACTGCCAGCAATACCCATACACTGACTACCTACCGAAAGGTAGCTCTTGCCGCGCATGAGGGCTACGGCCTGGGCTGCACGTGCCCAACGGAGTATCTTCTCCGCCACATCGGCGGGGATAGTGTTGTCGTCAAGGTCCTGCACATCGTGCCCATAAATACCAAAGGCGGGAAGTCCCTTCTGTGCGTGACCAGCCAATACAGCAGCCAGATACACCGCACCGGGACGTTCGGTCCCATTGAAGCCCCATACTGCCTTAGGCCAGTGAGGGTGCATATCCATGGTCTCTGAACCGTAGCACCAGCAGGAGGTAACACTGATAGTAGCACCTACTCCTTCACGCTCAAACTTAGCCTGGCAAGCGGCAGTCTCGGCCACACGACCTATCGTACCGTCAGCTATGACGCACTCGACGGGCGAACCATCGGGATTCTTCAGGTTGGTTGATATCAACTCGGCCACAGCATGGGCCAGATTCATGGTCTTCTCTTCGAGGCTTTCGCGTACGCCACCTTGACGACCGTCGATAGTCGGGCGTATACCGATTTTAGGATAGTTTTTCATCATATTGAATTTTTAACGCGTATTCAGCACCAAATATAAGTATTATTTGCTATACTACAAGCACGTTTACCCCTAAAAAAACTAAAAAATGGATGGCTACGACTCGTCCCATCCATCCAATCACGCTTCATTATCCCTTTTACCCTCCTCAAAGAAACTGAAATGCACGCTTCCATAGACACGTTCCTGCACGAAGTTAGGGTGTGAGGCAAAGCTATGTTCCTTCCCATGTTCAAGTACAAGAAGACCGTTCGGTGCCAGAAGGCCACCATAAATAATCAAGTCGGGCAGTTCGGCCAACCGAGGCAAAGCATAAGGAGGATCGGCGAAGATTAAATCAAAGGTATCACTGCATTTTTCGATATAACGGAACACATCGGTTCGCAAAGGCAACCAATTAGCCTCCTTAAGTTGTTCCTTTACCTTATATATAAAGGCATGGTGCGACGGCTCGCGCTCCACTGAGATGACACGACCACATCCACGCGACACCAACTCCAGGCTAATACTCCCCGTGCCGGCAAAAAGATCAAGGACATTGACACACTCCTCAAAGTCAACAATGTTCGTGAGTACATTGAAGAGGTTTTCCTTGGCAAAGTCCGTAGTAGGACGTGCCTTGAAGGTACGTGGTACCTCAAAGGTGCGCCGTTTATATTTTCCACTGATTACTCGCATGCCACAAGGGTCTGAAGGTCAAAGGGCATCTCGCCTATACGAGCCAATTCCGTAGAATGGAACTCATCTGCGGGACGGATGACATGAATATGCTTAATAAATTTTTCCAATTCTTTGTTCAAAGTCTTGACTTTGCGTACATCACCTACCATATACAAGGCATCATCAAGCTGAGAAAGGCCTAGCATCTGCCAACTGTTGAGCATAAGATACAATGCATCGTCCGTATTACGGCAAGCAAAGGTATTTACAAATAATGGTACGCCATTAGCAAAGCAGAGCAGATCGACACCTCGCTTGTTGAGATGTGCCAAACAGTATTTCCTTCTGTGAGCAAAGCTCTTCTCTGCAGCAAAATCCATAAGTGCACTTACCGAAGCATAAATCATTGCTTTGGGGAAACGTTCGGAGATCAGTTGATACAATTGACGTTCCATGCCAAAAAGCACTACCGCTTGTTCATCGCCTACCAAATTGTGGAGTACAACAAGACTATCAGATACCAGCGGAAAGTTCTGTCTGTACAGTTCATCCTTATATGATTCGTCATAATATTCCTTTGGAACAATCGTATAGGCGGCCTCAGCCACAACAACATTGACCATAGCATAAGTATGCCTCAGCATATCGTTCTCCTGTAGAGCTGCTTTAAGGTTTGCCGTCAACGATTTAAGGGGGTCTATGCGGTAGGGAAGATAAGCATACTGTTCATCAGCCAAAGGATTGTGTACAGTAAAACAAAATCCATCCGTACTCAGACGGATGGATAATGTATAGTGCTTAGTGTGCTTGAAGTCAATCACAGGATCAGCGAGTTTGCTTTAACTAAGCGATTACTCCCAGTTACCGGCATTATTATTACCAACCTCAGCATCACCCACCTTCAAGCCGGCATAACGTCCAAGCTCATTCTGAAGGTCTATGAGGTTGTTCAACTCATCCTTATTAATGCCTTCAAGGTAGGTGCGATAAGGAGTCTTAGCCTCAAAGAGGTAAAGTTTATTTCCCGATTTGCTGCTTGAGTCGCAACCTGTACGGAGTTCAAACTCTGCACCATTACCGAAAGGCACATAGCGCAAAGAGTCAGCGTTGAAGCCTTTGGGGTAGAGTGTATCAAGAGCAAGCACCCACATCGTGTCACGGCTGAAGTAATACTCCTCTACCTCACCCTTTTTATTCAGTTTCACGAGCCCTGCATCCTCTGCCTCTTTCCATTTCCTCTTAGCAACGGCAGGACGAGTAGCCTTACGGGCATCCTCAATAATCTTCATGGCCTTGCCCTCGGTCAAGCCATTTTCCAATTGTTTGTCGGTCAGTTCACCTACCTTCTTTACAAAGGGGAGGCTGTCATTCTTCACAAAAGCAATCAGTTCATCGAAGCTGTCGGTATACTGGCCCTTATTGAGGTCACGGAAAGCCACCTGTGCAGTACGAATATCAATGAGTCGAGCGATAATCTGCTTCTCTCTGGCTTCACGCACTTTACCGAAGTTGATCGATCCCATGATACTACCTACGCATATGTATCCAAGACCGCATACACATAGCAACAAAACGATATTTACTAATTTTTTCATGTTTATATGATTTATTTGATTAATTTCGTGCTGCAAAAGTAAAACAAATAGTTTGAAAATACTATAAATAACCGTTTTTTTTCTTCACCTGAGGATGATAAATAGTTTTCTGACGACAAAAATACGCGAATATTTCGGTTTTGACCCTACTACCGAACAATCCGAAGCCATAGAAATGATGGGCGAGTTCCTCATGTCGCGTCGGGGAATGGAGGTACTGCTTCTACGCGGCTATGCAGGCACAGGCAAGACAACGCTAGTGGGAGCACTTGTCAGAGCCCTCGTCTCCCTCAAGCAGTCCGTTGTGCTTATGGCTCCCACCGGACGTGCCGCTAAAGTATTCTCTAACTATTCAGGACACTCCGCCTACACCATTCACAAACGTATCTACCGACAAAAGTCGATAACCGACGATACCTCCTTCTCACTCAACACCAACCTTTCCAAACACACCCTATTCATCGTCGACGAGGCCTCCATGATTTCCAACGATGGTTTTTCCTCCTCGGTCTTCGGTACAGGCCGACTGCTCGATGACCTCATCCAATATGTTTATTCAGGCGAGGGATGCCGCCTCCTGCTCATGGGCGACACGGCACAGCTACCTCCCGTAGGTGAAGAGGAGAGTCCAGCTCTCACTACAACCCTTCTCGAGGCATATGGTCTACACGTATTTGAGATAACACTCACACAGGTCATGCGTCAGCTTTCCAAGTCTGGCATCCTCTACAATGCTACTCTAATTAGGGAAAAACTCACATCATTCCCGCATGGAAGTGCGATTAGCTCCACGAAGTTGGGATTCTCTCCCCTAGAAGAGTCAGAGGGAATTCACTTTCCCGACGTATGCCGCATCACTGGTGATGAGCTCATCGAATCACTCGAGACCTCCTACTCCCGTTGGGGAGCCGATGAGTGCATGATTATCTGCAGATCCAACAAACGAGCCAACATCTACAACCAAGGCATACGCAGCCGCATCCTCTATTATGAAGATGAGCTCACCACTGGCGAACGTCTGATGATTGTAAAGAACAACTACTATTGGGTCGAACGTCTAGCCCCCACCCCATCTCCCCAGAAAGGGGATAAAGGGAGCCTCCCCCTCTCCTTCATCGCCAATGGCGATATTGCCGTGGTGCGCCGTGTACGCCGCACTCGCGAGCTCTACGGATTTCGCTATGCTGACGTACTCCTTACATTCCCCGATTACGATGACTACGAGATGGAAACCACCATTTTACTCGACACGTTACATTCGGAGTCTCCATCCCTCACACGCGAAGAGAGCAACCGTCTGTTCGAGGCCGTCATGGAGGACTATGCACATATCACCCAAAAGAAGGAACGTTACAAACAGTTACGCGAAGACCCTCACTACAACGCCCTGCAAGTCAAGTACGCCTATGCCGTTACCTGCCACAAAGCCCAGGGTGGCCAGTGGAGCTGTATCTATCTCGACCAAGGCTACCTCCCGCCCGATACCTCTGTCGTCGACTATTACCGCTGGCTCTACACCGCCTTTACCCGGGCGACCGAGCAAATCTACCTTGTCAACTGGAAAGAATGACAGAAGGCGACCCGCAGGTCGCCTTCTGTCATATTCCATTCATTGCTTTGAGCTTATTTCTTTGTTTTCAAGCTCTCGGCAATCATAGCCTCAGCCTGTGCTACAGCAGCGCTATAAGCTTCTGTGGCAGCAGCCTTGTCAGCCTCGGGAGCAGCCTTCACGGCATCGTAGAGAGCCCAGAGGTTACAAGCGGCAGTAGCCTCCTTCTGTGCAGCGGTGTAAGCAGCGGCAGCAGCTTCAGCGGCAGCCTCCTCCTCAGCGGGAGCATAAGCGTGCTTGTATCCCTGTACGTCATTCCAGTGGCCACGTGTAAAGTCGGGGAAGGTCACAGCTGCGCAGTTGTTGTCCATAGAGATGGTGCCAAGTTCTGCAAGTGAACACCACTCAGCGAGGTCATATACGTCCATGTCGAGGGGAAGTCCATTCTGCAGGCAGTATACGAGACGTGCGTCCATGATGTAGTCCATACCGCCATGTCCCATGTGACGACCCATTTCGCCATACTTGGTGAGGATGGGGTGGTAGTACTTCTTCTCGAGGGCAGCCTTCTGCTCGGCGTTGATGAAGCCGTGAGCGTTGAGGTTATCCACCTGAGGAGCATCTGTGCCCTTGAATACCTCGCCTGACAGCGCATACTCAGGTGTAGGATACTTGGTAGCGTAACCCTTGGTGCCGGTGAGCTTGAACAAGCGGTTGTAGGGCTGGGGAGTCATTACGTTGTGCTGGATTTCAACCACCTTTCCCTTAGCTGTGCGCATAAGAGTGGTAGTGTGGTCACCATTGCGGAATTCTGTGCATTCCTTGCCAGTCTTGTTCTCTACCCACTCCTTGCCTACGAAGCTCTCGGTATCCATAGCGGTAAGTGTTGTGAAACGGTCGCCACGGTGAATATTCATGCACTGTGCAACGGGGCCAAGGCCGTGAGTAGCATATACGTCGCCACGGTTCTCCATGTTGTAATTCATGCGCCAGTGGAGCTTGTCTACGTCGTTGTCGTTGGGATCAAGCCAGTAATAGTCCCAGAACCACTCGAGGCCGTGGATATAAGCGCCTTCAGCACGGATAATCTCACCGAAGATTCCATCCTGTGCCATAGCGAGGGCGTTCATCTCATAGTAGTCATAGCAGCAGTTCTCGAGGATGAAGCAGTGGAGACGTGTCTGCTCAGAGAGGTTGATGAGCTCCCAGCACTGCTGGAGGTTCATGGCTGAGGGCACCTCGATGGCAGCGTGCTTACCGTTCTGCATGGCAAACTTAGCCACGGGGAAGTGGTGGTTCCAGTCTGTAGCGATATACACGAGATCGATGTCGTCGCGCTTGCAGAGCTCTTCATAGCCCTTTTCGCCAAAATAGATGTCGGCGGGTTTCAAGCCTTGTTCGCGGAGCGACTTCTGGCAAGCTTCTGCGCGGTTCTGCTCATAGTCGCAGAGAGCAACAACCTCCACGCCGGGGATGTGAGCGAAACGTGTCACAGCACCGGGGCCACGCATGCCGAGTCCTACGAAACCTACACGAACAGTCTCCAACTTGGGAGCGGTGAGGCCGAGTACGTGCTCCTGACCAGCAGGGCGCTCGGGAGTTTCAACTACGATTGTACCATTGTCCCAATGATACGCTGTACCATAAGGAGACACTTGCTGTTTCTGGCCGCAGCTAACGAGAAGCACTGCCAACACCAGAGAGAAAATGTGTTTAACTTTCATAATAAATTTATTAGAGTGATTGAATAGATTGTTTTAATTGTGTCTTTGCTAATTACACTTCAAGGTATCTGATTTTTCTGCAAAGATAGTGCAAGTCGGAAGAATAGCCAAATTTATTTAATTATTTCTCTCCGCTCTTACCGTACAGCAGAGCCTCAGCGAACTAAAATATTCCAAATTTTCCTCCCTCAATCAAAAAGAATAGTATACCTTTGCATCCGTTTTTGATGTATCACCACCCAACCTTCACGATTTATGTGGTTAGCCTTAGCTTTTCTTTCGGCCGCACTACTCGGTCTCTACGACGTAAGCAAGAAGCAAGCCTTGCGCGACAATGCAGTCATTCCCGTACTCTTCCTAAACACCATATTCTCATCGCTCATCTTCCTCCCCTTTGTGGTGCTTTCAGCTACCACTCCCCTACTCGACGGCACCCTACTATATGTACCCGTTTGTGGATGGGAGGTCCACCGCTACATCCTCGTCAAGTCATTCATTGTGCTCGGATCATGGATCTTCGGTTACTTCGGCATGAAGCACTTGCCCATCACTATCGTTGGTCCCATCAACGCCACACGCCCTGTGATGGTGTTGCTCGGTGCCCTGCTCCTCTTCGGCGAGCGTCTCAACACATGGCAATGGGGCGGCGTACTGCTCGCCATGGTCTCCTTCATGTTACTGAGTCGTAGCGGCCGCCGCGAAGGAATCCGCTTCAGCCACAACCGATGGATCTACTTCGTCATCCTTTCCTCATTGCTGGGTGCCGTGAGCGCGCTATACGACAAGTTCCTCATGCAACGGTTCGACAGCATGACGGTACAGGCGTGGTTTACCCTCTACCAATCGCTGATCATGGGTTTCGTGATGCTGCTATTGTGGTATCCCCACCGCCACCACACCACCCCTTTCCGTTGGTCATGGGCCATTCCACTGATATCGGTATTCCTCTCCTTGGCCGACTTTGCCTACTTCACCGCCCTAGCACAGGAAGGTTCACTCATCGCGATAGTTTCCATGGTACGCCGCAGTAGCGTAGTCGTGTCGTTCCTTTGTGGCGCACTCCTCTTTAGGGAGAAGAACCTGAAGAGCAAAGCGGCAGACCTAGTCCTTGTGATCCTCGGCATGCTGTGTCTCTACTGGGGCACTCAGGTATCATAATCTCTTTCACCATGAAGTCTTCCGTCAGACACAAAAAACCGCTCCACCAAGCAAATAATTCGCGGTATGCCGATGCCGTTTATTAATTAAATATTAAATTTGCGTTCTAAAACCAACTAAACAAAAGATAGTATTATGGGATATATAAATGACGACAGACGCAAGGTGACCACCCACCGCCTGTCAGAGATGAAGAACCGTGGCGAAAAGATTTCAATGCTCACCTCATACGACTACACGATGGCCTCACTCGTCGACCGTGCAGGCATCGATGTCATCCTCGTAGGTGATTCCGCCTCCAACGTGATGGCCGGAAACGTGACAACACTCCCCATCACTTTGGATCAGATGATCTACCACGGCAAATCAGTTGTGAAGGCCGTACAGCGTGCTTTAGTCGTGGTCGACATGCCCTTTGGCACCTACCAAGCAAGCGACATTGAGGCGGTGAACAACGCCATACAGATGATGAAAATTACCCATGCCGACGCCCTCAAGCTCGAAGGCGGCGAGGAGATTCTACCTTCGGTGAAGCGCATATTGGCTGCAGGCATCCCCGTGATGGGTCATCTTGGACTGATGCCACAGTCTATCAATAAATTCGGCACCTACGCCGTACGTGCCAAAGGTAATGAGGAGGCCGAGAAGCTCATCCGCGACGCCCATTTGCTTGAGGAGGCAGGTTGCTTTGCCATCGTATTGGAGAAGATACCCGCTGCGCTGGCCCAACGCGTGGCATCAGAGCTTACCATCCCCGTCATCGGCATCGGAGCAGGCGGAGGGGTAGACGGACAAGTACTCGTAGTCTCCGACATGTTGGGCATGACCAACGACTTCAGCCCCCGCTTCCTACGGCGCTATGCCGATCTCTTCACCGTGGTTACCGAAGCTGTTGGCCACTACG
Source organism: Bacteroidaceae bacterium (assembly GCA_045544835.1). Lineage (GTDB taxonomy): Bacteria > Bacteroidota > Bacteroidia > Bacteroidales > Bacteroidaceae > UBA1189. The sequence goes on from JAZPZS010000100.1 coordinate 15,800, forward strand.
TCGAAGATGTCAAGAGCGGCGACTTTCCTAACGAGAAGGAGCAATATTGATGATTTGCGACCTATCGTGAACCAAGAGTAATCATTCGATTGTTAAAACTATAAAATATCAAGCATGAATACAAAAGTAAGACTGATTGTGATGAACTTCCTTGAGTTCGCCGTGTGGGGTGCCTATCTCACCTCTATGGGCGGTTACCTTGCCAAGGTGGGCCTGGCCGAGAATATCGGTTGGTTCTACTCCGTGCAGGGCTTTGTGTCGCTCTTCATGCCAGCGCTCATCGGTATCGTGGCCGACCGCTTTGTTCCTGCGCAGAAAATGCTCGGTATCAGCCATCTGTTGGCAGGTACTTTCATGGCATTGGCCGGATACATGGGCATGACGCATGGCGATAGCGTGACGTTCGGCCAAATCTTCCCCCTCTACGCACTCAGCGTAGCGTTCTTCATGCCCACTCTGGGCCTGTCCAACTCGGTGTCCTACTCGGCGCTCGACCGTGCGGGACTCGACACCGTGAAGGCTTTCCCGCCCATCCGTGTGTTTGGCACCATCGGCTTCATCGTGTCGATGTGGATTGTCGACCTCATGGGCTTCCAGCATGGCTATGAGCAGTTCTTCGTGAGCGCCCTGTGGAGCGTGGTGCTCGGTGCCTATGCCTTCACCCTGCCTCCCTGTGCCGTGAACAAGGGCAAGAAGTCGGGCTCGATGATTGATGCCCTCGGCCTGCGTGCCTTCGCCCTGTTCAAGGAGAAGAAGATGGCCATTTTCTTCATCTTCTCCATGCTGCTGGGTGTGTCGTTGCAGATTACCAATGGCTATGCCAACCCCTTCATCTCGAGCTTTGCCGGCATCGCCGAGTATGCCGATTCGTTTGCCGTGGCCCATGCCAATATCCTGATATCGCTCTCACAGATATCCGAGACGCTGTGTATCCTGCTCATCCCCTTCTGCCTGAAGCGCTTCGGCATCAAGAACGTGATGCTCATCGCCATGTTTGCTTGGGTGCTCCGCTTCGGCTTCTTTGCCGTGGGTAACCCCGGTAACGGTGTATGGCTATTTATACTTTCGATGATTGTGTATGGCGTGGCGTTCGACTTCTTCAACATTTCGGGTTCGCTCTTTGTTGATAAGGAGACCGACATGAACATCCGCTCCAGCGCCCAGGGCCTTTTCATCATGATGACTAATGGTTTCGGTGCCACAGTGGGCACGCTGAGCGCCCAGGCGGTAGTCAATGCGGTGGTATACTCTAAGGACACCCCGATGGCACAGATGGCCGGATGGGAGACCGTATGGTACATTTTTGCGGGCTATGCCCTCGTGGTAGCCATACTATTTGCGTTTATCTTCCGTTATAAGCATGTAAAGGAGAAATAAAGCAGATTCCAAATGAAAGTCGAACTCAAAGTACAGGACCTGTTGCAGAAGGCGGCGAACGACAAGTTCTACATCGCCCTGCTACGTGAGCGTGACGGCAATCGCAGTCTGCCCATCCTGGTGGGCTTGCTCGAGGCACAGGCCATCGCCATGTTCCTCCGCGATGTCTCTACCGAGCGTCCTATGCTTCACGACCTCATTGCCGGCATGGCCGACGCCTTTGCCATACGCATCCAGGAGGTATATATATATAAGGTGAAGGGGGGCGTGTTCTACTCCTACCTCGTATGCGAGCAGTACGGGCAGACTGTCAATGTAGATGCCCGCACCTCCGATGCCATCGCCATCGCCCTGCACCAAGGCCGCCCCATCTATATCGACGAGGAGCTGCTCAATACCCAGTGCATGCGCGATGAAGGGGGCGGTGCCTACTCCATGCCTATCACCGTGATGAATACCGAGGTGCTGCGTGGAGTGCTCAAGACAGCCATTGAGCGCGAAGACTACGAGCTTGCCGCCCATCTGCGCGATGTGATACGCGCGAGAGAGGGTGATAATTCTGAATTATGAATTATGAATTCTTGCACGACATCGCGGAACTCCAATTCACAATTCACAATTGACAATTGACAACTCATAATTCATAACTCATAATTCATAATTCCAAAACGTGTTTTTGTTCTACACTCCCGACATTGCTACTACGCTTGAGCTGCCTCAGGAGGAGGCAGCTCACGCTCTTCGTGTGCTGCGCCTCACCGAAGGTGCCGAGGTGATGCTCACCGACGGCAAAGGCTCGTTTTACCGTGCCGAGATTGATATCATCAGTGGCAAGCGCTGCTATGTGCGCATCGTGGAGACCACCACACCCGAGCCCCTGTGGCAGGGACATCTGCATCTGGCACTGGCACCGACAAAGAATATGGATCGCATCGAGTGGTTTGCCGAGAAGGCTACCGAGATAGGTATCGATGAGATTACCTTTCTCGACTGCCGCTATTCTGAGCGCAAGGTAGTGAAGACCGAGCGCGTGGAGAAGATTCTCGTGTCGGCCATGAAGCAGTCACTCAAGCCCACGTTGCCGCAGCTTAACCCCATGACCCCGTTCATGAAGTTCATCGCCCAGCCCTTCACTGGGCAGAAGTTTATCGCCCACTGCTACGAAGGCGACAAGGAACCCCTCATACAGGCTCTCACGCCCGGCGAAGATGCCCTCGTGCTCATCGGCCCCGAGGGTGACTTTAGCCCCGAGGAGGTGCAGGCTGCTATTGACCACGACTTCCGCCCTATCACCCTGGGCAAGTCGCGCCTGCGCACCGAGACAGCAGCCTTGGTAGCGGTGCACGTTATGAACGTAAAGAATTCTGAATTTTGAATTCTGAATACTTGCACAAACGAGCAAGATGCAAGTTTACTTGTAATCTTTCAGCGCCAACGCGAAAGAGCGTTGGTTCTCGAACGAGTCGAGCGCTTCGCATTGACGACGGAGAGAACTTCAGTTCTCCCGAGGAGTTGCGACTTGTCGCTCTTCTGCAAGTATCAACGAAGTTAATTGGGTCCCCGCGATATCGTTTAAGAATTCATAATTCATAATTCAGAATTAAATGAGACATTTCATCACCCTATCCTACGACGGCACCAACTATCATGGTTGGCAGATACAGCCCAACGGCATCTCCGTGCAGGAGGCCTTGACCGAGGCGCTCACCACGCTCCTGCGCGAGGATACCCCTGTCACGGGTGCCGGTCGCACCGATGCCGGCGTGCACGCCCTGAAGATGGTTGCCCACTTCGATACCGAGCAGGAGGTAGATTGCCAGCGCCTTGCTGACAAGCTCAACCGCATACTTCCACCCGACATTGCCGTGCAGCGTGTGCAACCCGTATGTGCCGATGCGCATGCCCGCTTCAGCGCCACCTCGCGCACCTACCACTACTATGTGTCTACGGCCAAGGACCCCTTCAGCCGTCATCGTGCCATGCGCCTCTTCCATGCCCCCGACTTTGAGCGAATGAACGAGGCTGCCCGCCGCCTCTTCGACTATATCGACTTCACCAGCTTCAGCAAGCTCCATACCGATGTGGCCACCAACAACTGCCGCATCATGCAGGCCCGATGGGAACAGGTGAGCGAGCACGAGTGGCGCTTTGTGATCCAGGCCGACCGCTTCCTCCGCAATATGGTGCGAGCCGTCGTGGGCACTCTGCTCGAGGTGGGACGCGGCAAGATGACCGTCGAGGAGTTTTGCCAAGTGATTGAGAAGAAAGACCGCTGCAGTGCCGGCACCTCCGTGCCCGGCAACGCCCTGTTCCTGGTCGATGTCACCTACCCCACCGACATCTACCGTTAAACGGTGTCCGGCAATATCGTCCCTCACATACTAATTTGGTCTTTACTCCGTTATCTATAGAGAACTCACATACAGAGACTACTATAAGATATGGAATGGATCAACCGAACACGAGCCATCAAGATAACGCTCATCATCATCGCCATATTACTTGGCGTGGCATCACTCATTTTCTCTAACCATCTGGTGCGCGACCTGGAGCGCGAGGAGTCCACACGCATGGAAATATGGACAGAAGCCATGCGCACCTTCAACAATGCCGACGAAAGCACTGACCTCAGCCTCGTGCTCACCGTCATCAAGGGCAATAACACCATCCCCGTCATCGTACTCGACGACAAGGGAGCCATCGAAATACACAGCAACGTACGCATCCACGGTACCGACACGCTGGGCTACCTGATGCGCAAGGCCGCCGCCATGCGCGAGGCCGACCACATCATCCGTATGGACATGAACGAGCCCGGTCGCTACTACGACGTATGCTACGACGATTCGCTCATGCTCAAGCGTCTGGCCGCCTACCCCTACATACAGTTTGGCGTCTTCGTCATCTTCCTCCTGATAGCCCTCTTCGCGCTACTCAGCATGAAACGTTCCGAGCAAAATCGCGTATGGGTGGGACTGTCCAAAGAGACCGCCCACCAGCTGGGCACCCCTATCTCCTCGCTCATGGCTTGGACAGAAATCCTGCATTCCACCTATCCCAACGATGAACTCATCCCCGAGATGAGTAAGGATGTGCACCGTCTTGAAGTCATCGCCGAGCGTTTCTCGAAGATAGGCTCACTCCCCGAAACCACTCCCGAAAACCTAGGTGAGTCGCTACAGCGTGTGGCCGATTACATAGACCGACGTTCGTCGGACCACATCACCATCAACTGCCGCATCCCCGAGCGCCCCATCATCGTACGCATGTGCAGTCCCCTCTTCGAGTGGGTCATCGAGAACCTCTGCAAGAACGCCATCGACGCGATGGATGGCGAGGGAACCATTACCCTACACATAGCACAGACCGATGCCCGCGCCTACATCGACATCACCGACACCGGCAAGGGAATCCAGAAAAACCTCTTCAAGAGCGTTTTCTCACCTGGCTTCACCACCAAGAAGCGAGGCTGGGGCCTCGGCCTCTCACTTGCCAAGCGCATCATCGAGAGCTACCACAAAGGACGCATCTACGTCAAGCACTCTGAGCTAAACAAGGGAACCACCTTCCGCATAGAATTGCCCAAGTAGCGCCCCTTCCTAGGGTAATACATACAATACGATTGAACAAGCCCTATCTATTTTGCATTATGAGGAGAGAAAAGTAAGACTTTCTAACACACGTTAACCCTCATTTTAAGAAAAAACGACAGGCTATTGGAAAGTTTTACACTAAATCGTGATGTAAAATGAATAAAATGTTGTATCTTTGTCGCCCGATTGGCTATGTCTATTCGGACGCGGCCAAAAAAGGAAAGAAAAATGGGCAAGTTTGACAGTTATAAGATAGACCTGAGAGGGATGAAAGAGGTGAACGCCTCTTACGACCTGAGTGTCGACAACGAGTTCTTCGCCCATATTGACGGCCCCGAGGTGCAGAAGGGCAAGGTTCAAGTGACACTCGACGTACACCGCACGGTCGATGTATATGAGATGAGTTTCACACTTGATGGTGTAGTGGTGGTCACCTGTGACCGCTGTCTTGATGAGATGAACCTTGACATACACACTACGGGTCAGTTGCAGGTAAAGCTGGGCGCCGACTACGGTGAACAGGGCGATGTGGTGATAATCCCCGAGGCTGAGGGAGTCATCAACGTGGCCTGGTACATCTACGAGTTTGTGGCACTGGCTATCCCGATGAAGCATGTACATGCTCCGGGCAAATGCAACAAAGAGATGTCTGGCAAGCTGAGCAAGCACTTGCTGCGCTCCTCGGATGATGAGGATCTGGGCGAGGCCATCACGTTCGGCGACGAGGCAGACGAAGCGGAGGCTCCTGTGGATCCGCGCTGGGAAGGTTTAAAGAAAATAATTAATAATTAAAACTAAAAGAAATGGCACATCCTAAAAGAAGACAATCGAAGACCAGAACTGCCAAGAGAAGAACTCACGACAAGGCAGTAGCTCCTACATTGGCCATCTGCCCCAACTGCGGCGAGTGGCATGTATTCCACACTGTATGCGGCGCTTGCGGCTACTATCGTGGAAAGTTGGCTATCGAGAAAGAGGCTGCAGTATAACTTGCGGCTCAATCAATCGAACAGGAAACCGCATCACACCGATGCGGTTTCTTTGCTAAATTATTAAAGGAGTTAAAGAAGATAAAGGGAGATAGTCGCTTTCGCTCCTTGGGCCGACGCGGTATGAAAGCGTCGGTTCTCGGACAAGCCGAGCGCAAGCATTGCGACGGTGAGAACTTTAGTTCTTCAGAGGAGTGCGCTTCAGCGCCAAGGCCAAATGTCTTGTGCGCGGTGTACCTAACTATTGGCATTTAACTCCATTTATCTCCCTTTAACTCCCTATATCTCCTTAAAAGAAACACATGCACAAAGCAGGATTCGTAAATATCGTAGGTAACCCCAATGTGGGCAAGTCGACGCTGATGAACAAGCTCGTGGGCGAGCGCATATCGATCGCTACCTTCAAGGCGCAGACCACACGCCACCGTATCATGGGCATACTCAACACGGAGGACATGCAGATTGTCTTCTCTGACACACCCGGTGTGCTCAAGCCCAACTATAAGCTGCAGGAGTCGATGCTGCAGTTCTCAGAGTCGGCACTGCAGGATGCCGATGTACTCATCTACGTCACCGATGTGGTGGAGAAGGCCGATAAGAATCAGGAGTTCCTGCAGAAGGTGCAGCGCATGGACGTGCCTATCTTGCTGCTCATCAACAAGATAGACCTGAGCAACCAGAACGACCTCACCACACTTGTGGAGGAGTGGCATGAGACATTGCCCAAGGCAGAAATCATACCCATATCGGCATCGAACAACTTCAACGTGGACGTGGTGCTGCGCCGCATCAAGGAGCTGCTGCCCGATAGCCCGCCCTACTTCGGCAAGGACCAGCTCACTGACAAGCCCGCCCGCTTCTTCGTCACCGAGATCATACGCGAGAAGATACTCCTCTACTACGACAAGGAGATACCCTACGCCTGCGAGGTGAGCGTGGAGCAGTTCAAGGAGACCGAGAAGAGCATCCACATCAATGCCGTCATCTATGTGGAGCGCGAGTCGCAGAAGGGTATCATCATCGGCAACCAGGGCAAGGCCCTGAAGAAAGTGGGCATCGAGGCACGCCGCACGCTGGAGCAGTTCTTCGGCAAGCGCATCTTCCTCGAGACCTTTGTGAAAGTAGATAAGGACTGGCGCAACTCTGACAAGGAGCTGCGTAGCTTTGGATATAACCTTGAATGAGGGAAGAGGGAAGAGTGAATAGGGAATAGGGAATAGGGAAGAGTGCAACAATAGCCTCGCCCTTCAACTCTTCACTCTTCACTCTTCACTTTTCACTCTTCACTTTTCACTCTTAACTCTTAACTCAAGAAATGGGAAACTTAGTAGCTATCGTAGGACGCCCCAATGTGGGTAAGTCAACACTCTTTAACCGCCTCACGCAGACGCGCCACGCCATCGTGGCCGATGAGGCCGGTACCACCCGCGACCGCCAGTATGGCAAGTGTGAATGGACGGGACGCGAGTTCTCAATCGTAGACACCGGCGGATGGGTAGTCAACTCCGACGACGTGTTCGAGGAGGAGATACGCAAGCAGGTGCTCATCGCCGTGGAGGAGGCCGATGTGGTGCTCTTCCTGGTAGATGTGCAGAATGGTGTCACCGACCTCGATGAGCAGGTGGCTGCTATCCTGCGTCGTGCCAAGACACCGGTTATCCTCGTCTCCAACAAGACCGACAACTACGACCTGCAGTACAGCGCTGCCGAGTTCTATTCGCTCGGCCTGGGCGACCCCTTCTGCATCTCTTCGCTCACGGGTAGCGGCACAGGCGACCTGCTCGATATGGTGGTGGAGAAGCTGCCTGCACCTACACCCGAGGTGGAGGAGGAGGAGATACCGCGCTTTGCCGTGGTGGGACGTCCCAATGTGGGCAAGAGCTCCATCGTGAATGCCTTCATCGGCGAGGACCGCAACATCGTGACCGACATTGCCGGTACCACACGCGACTCCATCTATACACGCTACACCAAGTTTGGCTTCGACTTCTACCTCGTGGATACTGCCGGTATACGCAAGAAGGGTAAGGTGAACGAGGACCTCGAGTTCTACTCCGTGATGCGCTCTATCCGCTCCATCGAGAACTCCGATGTGTGTATCCTCATGCTCGACGCCACACGCGGACTCGAGAGTCAGGACCTCAACATCTACTCCCTGGTGCAGCGCAACCAGAAGGGACTCGTGGTAGTGATCAACAAGTGGGACCTCGTGGAGGACAAGAGCACCAAGGCAATGAAGTACTTCGAAGATACCATCCGCGAGCGCTTTGCCCCCTTCACCGATTTCCCCATCGTGTTTGCTTCGGCACTCACCAAGCAGCGCATCTTCAAGGTGCTCGAGCTGGCCAAGCAGACCTACCTCAACCGAACCACCAAGGTGCCTACAGCCCGCCTCAACGAGGAGATGCTGCCCATCATCGAGGCCACGCCGCCCCCATCAAACAAGGGTAAGTATATCAAGATCAAGTATTGCATGCAGCTGCCCGGCACGCGAGTGCCCTCATTCGTGTTCTTCGCCAACCTGCCGCAGTATGTGAAGGAACCCTACAAGCGCTTCCTCGAAAACAAGATACGCGAGCGCTGGAACTTCACGGGTACTCCCATCAATATCTATATACGCCAGAAGTAACTCTCCCAGATGGATGGCATGAAACAAACAGAGCCGCAAGCGTTGCTTGCGGCTCTGTTTGTCTATAGCTCTTCATCGACTACTGAGCATCGATGTAGCGCACCATCTCGCATGCAGCCAGCAGGAATGCTCCTACGGCGAAGTTCGCTGTCGACTCCACCTCGATGTGCTGTCCGGGAATAGCCCGTTCACCGATAGGCTGCACATAGCCCACAAGTCCCGTAGGCTGCAGAGCCACCGTGGTAAGGTATGTCCAGGCTCTCTCCACTACAGGCCAGTACACCCGCTCGCTAAGCACGTCATTGTTGATACCCCACAGGATAGCATAGGTAAAGAATGCCGTACCACTCGTCTCCGGCCCGGGTGCATGGTCCTTATCCAGCATACTACGTGTCCAGTATCCTTCAGGCTGTTGGCAGTTCTTCACCGCTTCAGCCATACGTTTATACACCGTCAAATACTCATCGCGATGTGCATCATCTTCGGGCAGGTCCTTCAGCACCTTGGCAAGTCCTGCGAGCACCCATCCGTCGCCACGTGCCCAGAAGTCCTTCAAGCCAGCGTTGGTCGCATGGTTAGGGAACAGATACTTCGCGTCGCGATAGAAAAGGCTCTCCTCCTCGTCAAACATCACGCGCTTGGCATACATGAAGTATTCGTACAACTTATCCAGATAGAGTTGGTTCCCAGTGATGTTATACATCTTGGTCATCACGGGCATTACCATATACAATCCGTCGGCCCACCACCAGTAGCCCTCATATGGAGTGCTCATCTGATATTCCATCACCTCGCGTGCACGTGCAATCTTCATCGTGTCGGGCTCCAGGTTATAGAGGTCAGCATAGGTCTGGAAGCAGATTTGCCAATCCCCAAAGAGCACATAGTTCTGCCGCTCTCCATAGGTATACTTCCACTCTTCCTTGTTATTGCTTGTTGCCCCGCAATAGTTGTTGTGTTCGGCCCATGCCTTTGAATAGTTCAGCCATTTCTCGTTGCCGGTAAGGAAATAAGCCTCCATATTACCTGTATGGTAAGCGGCATTATCCCAAAACGGGCGTGTTTCAGGCCTGTTGTTGTCCTGCCAATAGTTATTCACTAAGTCAATCATTCCGAGCACTTCACTCTTCTCTGGCACTGTTTTACAGCCAATTAGTAGCGCAGCAAACGCAAAAATCAAGGATGTTTTTTTCATGCAATCTCCTGTGTCTGTGTTAATAAATGTTTCAATGATAATGGGCAAAGATAATACAATCCTTTTTTAAAAGCAAATTTTCTTCCACATTTTCATCCCCCTAAAGGATATGGCGGTCAGTTGTAAAATTGATAAGAAATAATACAGTTCTATGTGTTCATATTCTTTACACGAGAAGGGTTCTACATCTGCAAGTCAATGTCACCGCTCTGCAAGGAAACAAAGGTAATCTCCATGAGATGCCTATGCCGTAGAACCGGCATTGACAAAAGTGAGATAGAGGATCTCCACAACATTTTCGTGCAGAAGAGCTACACACTAGTCTTCAACATGAGTTTAAAGATATTATGAGCATAAAAGTTGTTTTTCGCGGCCTCACGAAGTATAGTGTACGACATCAGCCATTATTCGTGTTATCTGGATATATTTCGCACCAGCTGTTTATTTGACAGCGCCTTACAAGCAGTACAAAGATGCAATATTTAGTCTCCTTGCATCAAACTAAAGGTTACCAACTAGGTTGTAGATATCGCATAAGCATTCCTTTCAAGCTTCGAATTGAGGTCTTCCACGAAGAGCAGCAGGCGATTTACCACGTTGACCTCGCTCACGTTGCTGTCAAAGTCGAGCGAGAGCAAGTTGAGCTCGGGTAGGTAGCGCTTGAGCTTGTTCTCCACACCACGGCACACGATATGGTTGGCTATGCAGCCGAAGGGCTGCAAGCTCACCACATGGGTGGCACCACTGCGCACGGCACCGATGACCTCGGCGGGGAGCAGCCATCCTTCGCCAAACTGGGTGTTGAGGTTGATGACATGGCTGGCCTCGTGAGCGATGTCGAAGATGTCGTGGAAGGGATGGTAGTAGCGGAAGGGAGCGCAGAGCTTGTCGGCACGGCGCATCTGTCGGCGCAGGTAGCTGTAGGCCCACTTATATATAATAGGTGATACGGTGGAGGTGTCGATGAGTGCCTCGCGGCGAGCCTCCTTGTTGACGAAGGTCTCGAGGAAAAACTCGGTCATCAGCGGGGGCAATACCTCAATGCCGCGCTCCACGAGCCAGTCGGTGACACCGCGCTGGGCATAGGGGTGAAACTTGAGCAATATCTCGCCCACCACACCAACCTTAGGGCAGTGCTTGTCCTGACAGATGGCATCGAAGTCGCGTGCCGCCTCACCAAGCGTAGCATAGAGGCGGTCGGGGTTGTTGTGCTCTACAGCCCTGCCTAACAGGGCAATATAGTGGTCGCGCAGGCGTGCTGCCTCACCCTGACGGGTCTCGCGCACCACGGCGGCATAGTACATCTTGGCAATGGCATCGCTGCACAGCACGGCCGCTATGGCCACACGGATGACCTTGGCCCAGGGAATGGTAAATCCGGGCTGGTCGTTCTGTATGCTGTCGGTCATGGCAAAGGAGATTACGGGTACCTCCTCGAGACCCATCTGCACGAGCGCACTCTTGATCATGGGCACGTAGTTGCTGGCGCGGCACTGTCCGCCCGTTTGCGACATGGCCACAGCGGTGTTCTTGGGGTCGTAGCGATGCTCCTTGAAAGCCTTCACGATGTCGCCGATGACGAGCGTGGCAGGGTAGCACACCTCGTTGTTGGCATACTTCAGTCCCCACTCGTCGGACACCTTGTCGCTCACGGGCAATATATCTACATCGTATCCCGCCAGCCCGAACAGCTTGGGTAGCAGGGGCGAGATGAAGGGGGTGAAGAAGGGTGCCAGCACCTTGCGGTGACGCTCATCCTTGGTAAACCTACGGGTGGTGGTGAAGGGAGCAGCCACCTTCACAGGCTTGTCCTGGAGGGAAGCCACCTGTTCCCTACTCTGCAACGCAGAGCGTATACGCAGCTTGAGCGAACCCACATTGTTCACGTCGTCTACCTTGATGAGGGTGAGTGCCTTACCGTGACGGGCAAGGAAGGTGGCAATCTCGTCGAGGAAGAAGGCGTCGGGGCCGCAGCCGAAGGAGGTAATCTGCATGAAGAGTATGTCCACAGGTTGCTCCACCGCCCACTTGGCGGCACGCACGATGCGGTTCGGGAACGACCACTGCGCCAGAATATGGGTCTCGCCCATGGGCACGTCGAGTTCGCGGGCTATATCTTCGGTGATGACATAGGCACCTAATGAGGCAGCCACGTCGGAGAGTTGGTGCTGTATGAGCGGGTCGGTATGGTAAGGGCGTCCGGCAAGTAGGATGACGGGGCGGCCCAGTTCCAGTGCCTCGGCATAGATGCGGCGGTTTATCTCCACCACTTCGTGCTCATAGTCCTCCTGTGCCTTGATGGCCTCAGCAAAGGCACTGCGTATGCAACTCTCGTCTACTCCGAGCCCTAGCAGGTAGCGGCGACACTGGCGGTAGAGTGTCTTCTCATCCTTGAAGGAGAACACCGGTGCATCGATGGGCACATCGGTGGTCTGCACGCTCTTGACCACCTGCGAGTAGCCCGTCACCACGGGGCAGTTGTAGCTGTTCTGCTCACCCTGCGAGCGCTCATACACCACGAAGGGCATGAACACGCGGTCGACGCGCCTGTCTACCAGTTCCTGCACATGTGCATGGGCCAGCTTGGCTGGGAAGCAGATGTTGTCGGACATGATTTGCCGTGCCACACGCTCGTAGCGCCCATAGTCGGAGGGCGATGACAACACTACCTCTATGCCACACGCCGTGAATAGCGCATGCCAGAAGGGGTACTCCTCGAAAATGTTGAGGCAGCGGGGAAGACCGATTTTTAATTGACAATTGACAGTTAACTCCGTTGAAGTTGCTCCGCTCGGTAGAGCCTGCAAGCAGCCTTTACTCTCGCTTATACGCAACTTTGACAATTGACAATTAACTCCTGACTCCTCCCTCCTCACTCCTAACTCGCCAAACAGGCATTTTCTCTTCTCTTCATACGCATTGCGTCCCTTTTCCACGGCGGTGGCACCATTGGTGTAGATGCGCTCGCAGCGGTTGCCCGATACGTAGCGAGCACCGTTGGCAAAGGTGTAGCGCTGTATGAGGCACTGGTTTTCGCAGCCATGGCATTGCGCCTGTCGGGTAGTATAGGTACAGGTGTCGAGGAGTTCGTCGAGCCACTGTGTGGTGCCCGAGGCATGGGCAATGGCGTAAAGGGCACAGCCTACGGCACCCATGAGTTCGGGAGTGTTGCTGCGCAGCACGGATTTGCCGGTGAGGAGTTCGAAGGCACGCACCACCGAGTCGTTCTTCATCGTACCTCCCTGCACCGCGATGTGGTCGCCCAGCACGGCGGTGTCGGTGAGGCGCAGCACCTTGAAGAGGCAGTTCTTCACTACCGAGTAGGAGAGCCCCGCAGCGATGTCGGCCACGGTAGCCCCCTCGCGGAGCTTCTGCTTCACCTTCGAATTCATGAATACGGTACAGCGCGTGCCGAGGTCGCAGGGGTGCTCGGCGATGCAGGCCTCGTGGGCAAAGTGCTCGAGCGTGTAGCCTAAGGATTGTGCAAAAGCTGCAATGAAGGAGCCGCAGCCCGAGGAGCAAGCCTCGTTGATTTCGATGCGATTGATGATACCCTGATCCACGAAGATAGCCTTCATATCCTGTCCGCCGATGTCGAGGATGAACGATACGTCGGGCGTGAGATATGCCGCTGCCATATAGTGCGCCATGGTCTCTATGATGCCATGCTCGGCACGCATGGCCGCCTTGATGAGGTCCTCGCCATAGCCTGTGGTACAGCACCCTGCCACACGTAGACGTACGCCACGTGCCTGTGCCTCTCCGTCGAGTCGGCGCAGTCCCTCTACCACCGTGGCGATGGGGTTGCCACGGTTCACGCGGTAGTAGGTGTAGAGCAACTCACGCTCGGGAGTGAGCGCCACAATCTTCGTGGTGGTGCTGCCCGAGTCTATACCTATATATATAGTCTGCTCGTCATCGTGCTTCCACGCCGCAGCACGCATGGCACTGCTGTCGGCCTTGGTGCGCCACGCATCGTAGTCGGACTTGGACGTAAAGATTGGCTGGAGTGAAGTACTCAATTGGCTATTGTGAATTGTCAATTGTGAATTATAATGCTCCGCATTAAGATTCCTTGCAAAAGAGCAACAAGTTGCAACTCCTCGGGGAGGCTGAAGCCTCCTTCGTCGCAACCGACACTCGTTCGCGTCGGCGGCATAGTTCAAGCAAGCTTGACTCTGCTCTCGCTGCGCTGCGGAATTGTGAATTGTCAATTGTGAATTGTCAATTGTCAATTGCTCTTTCGCTCTCAGTGCTGCACCCCAAGCCGGTATGAGGGCACCCTCTTCGGGAAGTATGATGTCGGATTCGCTCAAGTGGAGGAAGTCGATGAACGACTTGCGCAGCGAGGGTATGAAGGTGAGCGGACCGCCCACCAGCATCATTGGCGCCCGCAGCTCGCAGCCGTGGGCAAGGGTCGACACCGTCTGCACTGTCACGGCACGGAAGATGGAGGCAGCGATATCGCTCTTCGCCGCATTCTTGGCGATGAGGTTCTGTATGTCTGTCTTGCAGAATACGCCACAGCGCGAGGCGATGGCATAGGTCTGCGTGGCCTCACGTGCCAGCGCATCCAGCGCCGCCACATCTACATCGAGCAGCACCGCCATCTGGTCGATGAAGGCTCCCGTGCCACCGGCACAGTTGCCATTCATGCGCAGGTCTTTCGCCCTGCCCTGCTCGAAGAGCACAATTTTGGCATCCTCGCCGCCGATATCAATCATCGTGGCCACCTCGGGGTGGCAGTGCTTCACATACTCTGCTGCCGCCACCACTTCCTGCACGAAGTCCAGCCCTTGTCGCTCGGCCACGCCCATGGCCACCGAGCCGGTGAGGCAGATGCTGTACTGCACCTCCTCACCCAGTTTCTGGCGCAGCTGCCCGAAGCAGTGTTCCATGCGCCCCAGCACATCGGCATTATGACGCTCATAGTAGGTAAACAGCGGCTTCGCGCTATCATCAATGGCTATCGCCTTCAACGTCGTGGACCCTATATCCAGTCCCACTCGAATATTCTTCATAATCATCAACCATACTCTATGGGCACAACACATAGTGCCCCAAATTACACTGCAAAATTAACTTGCATCCACTGATTGCAAAAGACCAAAACATTCGAATCTTTGTGCAATTTCTCAAATGCTATTCCTTACATAAACAGTATCGACTCCAAGAATATGACCACTATACCAGCCACGTAGCCCACGAAGGCCATCAGGGAGATATTCTTCAGATACCATGCAAAATCTATCCGCTCGAGTCCCATGGCCACCACGCCTGCTGCCGAGCCTATGATGAGGATGCTGCCACCCACACCGGCACAGTAGGAGAGGAGCAGCCAGAACAGTCCGTCGGGTGCAAACAGCTGCGCATACGCAGGGTCGGCACTGGCAGCGATAGCCGCCACGTCGGGCATGGGGTACATGCCTATGCAGGCAGCCACCAGCGGCACATTGTCGATGACCGAGGAGAGCACTCCGATGATTGAGGTGATGGTAAATACCTCGTGGATGCTCCTGTCGAGAAAGTTGGCCGTATCGCTCAGTATGCCGGCCGTCTGCAGCCCAGCCACCGACATCAGTATGCCGAGGAAGAACAGGATGGTGGGCATGTCGATATTCTTCACTATCTGCGACACACGATGCTTCGAGTCCTCACTTATGTTCAATTTCCTGTGCCCATATATCCACTCCGTGACTATCCATACCACGCCGAGCGAGAGCATCATGCCCACATAGGGCGGCAGTCCTGTGAGGCTCTTGAACACGGGCACGAACAGCAGTCCCGCCACACCCAGGCACAGCACGCCTCGGCTAAACCGCTTCCCCACGCCACGGGGCAGTGGCGTGGCCGCCTCCACCTGAGGCAGCATCAGTGTGCCCCCACGCAATTTCCTCATGGCCATCACCACGGGTATCACCATCGACACCAGGCACGGCACCATGAGGTAGAGGATGAGGCTGCCGGCTGTCACGTTGCCGCGCATCCACAGCATGATGGTGGTGACATCGCCTATGGGCGACCACGCGCCACCCGTATTGGCTGCAATGATGATGACGCCCGCATATATCCATCGGTCGCGCAATGTAGGCACCAGCTTTCGCAACATCATGATCATGATGATGGTAGTAGTCATATTGTCCAGCACGGCCGACATGAAGAAGGTGATGAAGGCTAGCGTCCATAGCAGCGTAATCTTGTTACGCGAGGTGATGTGGTCGGTGATGATGCTAAATCCACCATTCCGGTCTATCAGGTCCACGATGGTCATGGCACCGATGAGGAATACGAGTGTCTCGCAGGTGCTGCCCAGGTGCTCCAGCAGCTTGCTGCCCGTGTCGGCATCGCCCGATGCCAGTGCATATACCGACCATATCACGGCAAACATGGCCAGTGCCGTGGCCGACTTGTCAATCTTTATTCTATGCTCCAGCGCAATGCACATATACCCCAGAGCAAACAGGATTATCATTGTCAGTATCATAAGAATCTAATACCACTTTTTTATGTTAGCATACGGCGTCCCTGTGCCGCAGCAGAGGAATCCGATGAATAAGAAAATATATGGATAAACCGCAGCCCCGAGCCACCTACAGGTGCTTCAGCGCCACAAACGAGCACATCCGCCAAGGGTGCATGCACTCACGATACTACGATACGTATGCTAAATGATGATATGCCTGAAGGCATACACATAGTGGTCAATGGCTCTGGCAAAAGCCGCCACGCCCGAACGGCACAGCGCAGCCTCCTCTGAGACTCGTTGCGTATGTCCGCGCAACCTGCCATTACATTCCCTGCACCACTTGCTGCAATCGTTCTTCGCTGAGGTCTTGCCAGCAGCCATATCGGCACTGGGCACGATGACCGCCACCCCATCGAGCAGGCGCTGCAGCGCCAGGCTGCCATCCTCGGCAGCTGCCAGGGTATGGTGAGCCGCAGAGCTGTCGACCGCCGCAGCCACTGCACATGTCATCTCGCTCGCGGAGCACTCTGCCCCGCCATCCGCCACTTGATGTGGGGCTACCAAGCCACACACCAGTAAGGCAAAGATGAGTCCTATCAGCTTCTTCATATGCTCATGCGCTTGCTGCACGCAGCTATCACTGCAAAATTACGCAATCTAACACTAAAACAAAAATTTTAGCAAAAATATTTAGAACCGGCTTGCTTTTATTCCAAGTTTGCCGAACGGAGTTTCCAATCGGTTTTGTACGGTAAAGCGCAGCCGGGACAGTGCAACAGGGGACGGATGAGCGGTGCGGTTTTAATTTCCCTTCTCCCCTTCCGAGATGAGCAGCAACTTGTCGCCCACCTGCAGGTGCAGCGAGCCGTTGGGCACGAGGAACTCGGTGCCGCGCTTCACGATCATCACCAAGGCGCCTTGGGGCAGGTTCATCTCCTTCAGCGTATCGCCATCGGCAATCATCTCGGCGGTGATGGTGAGGTCGGTAAGGTCGGTGTCTATCTCGTCGGGGAGCTCCACGCCGAAGTCATTGCCCGTCTTCTCCATCGGAGCCGAGAGGCCTAGCTTGCGGGCAAAGAAGGGCAGCGTGGTGCCCTGCAGGATGAGCGAGAGGAGGGTGATAAAGAATACGATGTTGAATATCTGATGTGACCCCTCGATGCCGGCCACCACGGGATAGGTGGCGAAGATGATGGGCACAGCACCGCGCAGACCTACCCACGAGATGTACAGACGCGAGCGTCCCGTGAGGCCGCGGAAGGGGAGCAGGCTGAGGAACACGCTGAGCGGACGTCCCACGAAGATCATGAACGCACCGATGAGCAAGGCCACGGGAGCCACAGCAAGCATCTCCTTGGGGTTGACGAGCAGACCGAGGAGGATGAACATCACGATCTGGAAGAGCCACGTCAGCCCATCGAAGAAGGTGGACACCTCCTTGCGGTTGGCAATCTTGGAATTACCGATGATCATGCCGCCGATGTATACCGCCAAGTAGCCGTTGCCCTTGAAGAGGTCGGTGAACGCGAAGGTGAAGAAGGCTACCGCAAGCATGAAGACGGAGTAGAGCGACTTGTTGTCGAGGTTCAGCTTGTTGATGATATACACGGCCAGCTTGCCCACTCCGTAGCCGATGGCACCACCAAACACGAACTGCTGTCCGAAGGTGAGCAGTATGCTGCCCGCACCGCTCACATCGCCCCCGATGAACTGGATGAGCACGATGGTGAGCATATAGGCCATGGGGTCGTTACTTCCGCTCTCCAGCTCAAGCATGGGGCGCAGGTTGTGCTTCAGGTTGATGTTCTGCGAGCGCAGGATGGCAAACACCGATGCCGAGTCGGTAGACGACATCGTGGCGGCCAAGAGCAACGAGGGGAGCAAGGCAAAGCTCACACAGCTCCACTCCATGCCCGAGAGCCACCACACGAAGACACCCGTGAAGAGGGCCGTGAGCAGCACGCCTACGGTAGAGAGCACCAGTCCGGGGCCAAGCACGGGCTTGATCTCGGCAAACTTGGTGTCCATACCACCCGAGAACAGGATGATACAGAGGGCTATCATACCCACAAACTGGGCACCGCGCATGTCGTCGAACTGTATGCCGAAGCCGTCGGTGCCGAAGAGCATACCCACGAAGAGGAAGAGCAACAGGGTGGGCACACCGAATCGCGCACTGGTCTTGCTCACGGCAATGCTCACGAAGAGCAGCACTGAGCCTATGAGGAGGATGTTACCTGAGGTGAGGAATGTCATGCTTAGTTAATTCTCAATTTTCAATTCTTTTACAGCGCCATCAGCACCAGTATCTGTGCCGTCACCACACGCAGGAACATCGTGAGCGGATATACGGTAGAGTAAGCTACCGAGGCCTGGTTGTTGCCGCATATCTCGTTGCTATAGGCGAGGGCTGGAGGGTCGGTCATGGCACCGGAGATGAGTCCGGCAATGGTGAAGTAGCTGAGCTTGCACTTCATACGGGCCACAACGCCGATGATGAGGCAGGGGATGACGGTGATGAGGAAGCCATAGAGTATCCACCAATAACCACCGTTCATGATGGTGTCGATGAAGCCGTCGCCAGCACCGATGCCCACCGAGGCGAGGAACAGCGTGATACCTATCTGACGTATCATCTTGTTGGCCGACGAGGTGGTATAGGTCACCAGCTTCAGCTGCGGGCCAAACTTGCTGATGAGGATAGACACGATGAGCGGCCCTCCGGCAAGACCGAGCTTCACGGGCACGGGCACGTTGGGGATGAAGATGGGCAGCGAGCCCAGCACCACACCGAGGGCAATGCCGAGGAAGATGGCAGCGAGGTTGGGCTCTTCGAGACGCTTCACCGAGTTGCCCATGAGGCGCGATATCTTCTCGATGCTCTTGGGCTTGCCCACTACGACTACGCGGTCGCCCAGCTGGAGCAGCAGGTGTGGCTCGGCGATGAGGTCTACGCCGGCACGGCTGATGCGCGAGATGGTGACGTTGAAGGTCTGGCGCAGCTTGAGGTCGCCCAAGCGCTTGCCGTTGATGGCGGGGTTGGTGATGACGAAGCGCTCGGCAGTGAGGTTGTTGGCCTCGATGGCATCCCACTCGGCCATGTTCATGTCGATGCGCGGACCGATGAGCAGTGTCAGTGCCTCGATCTCGAGCGGTGCGGCCACGAGGAATATCTTGTCGCCCATGCCCAGCGTAGTGTTCGACTCGGCCAACTCGATGTCGTGGGTCTGCTCGTGCAGCACGCGGGTGATGACACACTTGCGTCCGAAGACCTCCTGTATCTCACGGATGGTATGTCCGCACACGGAGTCGTTGTGCACCTCGAGGGTGACAGCTTCGAGCTGCTCGGCATTCTCCTTGTTGCGTTCCATCATGATGCGGCGCTCATTGTCGAAGTTGACGCGGAAGATGCGCTTCAGCACGATGATGCTCAGGATGATGCCTACCACACCCAGGGGATAGGCCACGGCATAGCCCTGCGCGATGGTGGTGTTGGTCTGCCCCGTCATGTCGTAGAAGGTCTGCTGTGCAGCACCCATACCGGGCGTGTTGGTCACGGCACCGCTGAGCACACCGATCATGCTGATGAGGTCGGTACCCGTGATAAGATGTATGCCGTAGGCCGTGCAGCAGCCCAGCAGCACGATGCCCGCAGCCAGCATGTTGAGTGTGACGCCTCCCTTGCGGAACGAGGAGAAGAATCCCGGACCTACCTCCAAGCCGATGGAGTAGATGAAGAGGATGAGACCAAACTCCTTGACGAAGTGCGAGGTGGTAGGGTCGAGCAGGAAGCCGAAGTGGCCTGCCACGATACCCACGAAGAGTATCCACGTCACGCCCAGCGACACGCTGCCAAACTTGATTCGATTCAGTCCGAGGCCGATGGCGATGACCACGGCCACGATAAACACCGAGTGGGCCACGCCACTACCGGTGAACAGATTTACTAACCATTCCATGATGCTATTTCTTTTACCTATTTCTTCTCTTAGGAAACATGCTGCGCGCTTGCCTGCGCGTTTTGCGCTGCAAAATTACCGCCTTTCTGCCGAGTAAAAAAGGAAAACCAGTAGAAATATCTCTTCCCACACAAGAAAAGGTGTACGATGCACCGCCTAGGCACGCCTGTGCCCGACCATCATACGCCATGCTCAGTTGCTAAACGTACACTTGGCGAGCCCCGAGAGTTACAAGCAGTCGAAAATATCTATTCCTCTTCAGTTGGTTACAATTTGCAACTGACTCGCATTCCCCTTCCCTTAGCTGCTCGAAGTTTCAACTGGTGACAATATTGTCACCGCTTCATTCCCTTCCGCTTTTAATCTCTGTTTTAATCTTCTCCAATAAGCAGTTGGGGCTTCTTTCGTTCCCATATCAAGCCTATTTGTATGCCGCGAAGATACTAAATTTCGTGCGTAAACAAGCGGAATCCATATTTTTTTAGCGATTCCGCTGTTTTACGCGCATTTCCCTGCATGATTCTTCAGCAGCTGTTCCACGGCAAGGGCAAGGAATAGTTTGGTCGGTTTCATAGGGTACGTCAATATCACTTTATCAACTCATCAAGTTTAGTATACAGCTCCTTGTCCACACCTACAAACTTGGCCAATACGACCTTGTCGGGCGAGAGAATGTATTTGGTGGGGAAGGCATTTACGGCATATGCTACAGAGGCATTCTGGGCGACGTCCTTTTCATTGTTCAGCAGGTTCGTCCATGGAAGACCGTTCTGAATGATGTAGTTGCTCCAATCCTCGCTATTCCTTTCATTACAAGCGATGCTGATAATCTCTATTTTGTCTTTATGCTTGGCATAGTAGGCCTTCAGTTCGGGAATCTCGAATGTACAAGGGCCACACCATGTTCCCCAAAAGTCGAGGACGATGTATTTGTCGGTCGTGTATTCCGATAGTGTAAACTCATTACCCTTCGCGTCGGCTAGCGTAAAGTTGGGAGCGGGCTTGTCCACCAGATTCTTTTTCTCAGCCTCGAGATAAGCCTGATATTCATTATAGCGCTTCATCTTATCATCAAAGAACACTTTCAGCACACCATTGCGTACTCTCTCGGTCAGATAGGTGTAGAGATAGAAAGAGTCGAGCGGGAGATCGCTCAGGAGAAGTACCGAGGATTCGCTGTCGGGATGGTCCAATAGGTGTTGTCGTTTTACGTCTCTGATGGGTACATTCAGTTCACGACGTTTGGCAAAGTATTTATCCACTTTAGGCGTACCAAGATGCGCTTTCAGTTCATCCTCGTTCTTGTCGCGGGCGATAAGGTATTCTATCAACTCATTATGCAGGTTGTTGTAGCCGCTGAGCACGGTATTTCCCTTTACCACGTATTCTACATACTCTTCGTATGCTTTACCTTTTATCTTAACCTTTTCGCCAGTAACAAGGTCTACATCGATACGTTTGGCACTTCTCACAGGTACATCACATAGCCGGAAGAATACTCCTCGATGCAGGTTGTTGTACGTGTTCTCGGGAAACGTGTAGGAGAACTTGCCATTCACCGCTAAGATGGTGTCGGTTATCTCCGAAGCATATCCATTATCTCCATACACAACATGCAGTGCGATGATGCTGTCATTACCCCAGCCATCAATATTGGCTACCACGGATTCTTTTTGTTTACACGCCCCCAGCAGCACCGCCACGGCAAGGGCAAGGAATAGTTTGGTTGGTTTCATTGTATTGGTTGTTTATGTTGTTACACGATTTTATTTATGGATAATTTGTGGATAATTGCTTTCCCCTTTGGCCAGCGACCTAAAGGTTTACGGGAATTCGTGTTGAAAAAGATGGGAACACGAATTGTCATGTAATTGGCCATGAATTTAAAGGAAGGTTTAGCACGACGAAGTCAAAATTCTTATCCCATCCCTATTCTGCCAGATGTTTGTCGAGGAGGGATTCATGTACATGGATGTTTTCCTCCACGATAGAGCCGTCCTTGCCCATCAGTGCTGCGTAGGGGATGCCGCTGAAGTTGAATCGCGTCTGCATCAACAGCCAC
>JAZPZS010000101.1:0-6887 GCA_045544835.1 Bacteroidaceae bacterium
CAATGACGTGATTTTTATTTTATTATAAACGTTTATTAATTAAAAATTAAAGTAAAATGATTAAACTTGGTATTAACGGTTTCGGTCGTATCGGCCGTATGGTATTCCGTGCAGCAGTGAAGAACTTTGCTGAGGACATTCAGGTAGTAGGTATCAACGACCTTCTCGATGCTGATTACTTGGCATACATGTTGCGCTACGACTCAGTACACGGTCAGTTCGACGGTACAATCGAGGTTGAGGGCAACTACTTGGTAGTAAACGGCAACAAGATTCGCCTCACAGCTGAGATGGACCCCGCTAACTTGAAGTGGGACGAGGTAGGTGCTGAGGTAGTAGTTGAGTCTACCGGTTTCTTCCTCACCGACGAGACAGCTCGCAAGCACATCACCGCTGGTGCAAAGAAGGTTATCATGTCTGCTCCTTCTAAGGACAGCACTCCTATGTTCGTATACGGTGTTAACCACGAGACATACGCTGGCCAGGACATCATCTCTAACGCTTCTTGTACAACCAACTGCTTGGCTCCTATCGCTAAGGTGCTCAACGACAAGTTCGGTATCGTTAAGGGCTTGATGACAACTGTACACGCTGCTACAGCTACTCAGAAGACTGTTGACGGTCCTTCTAAGAAAGACTGGCGCGGTGGTCGCGGTATCCTCGAGAACATCATCCCCTCTTCAACAGGTGCTGCTAAGGCTGTAGGTAAGGTTCTTCCCGTTCTCAACGGTAAGCTCACCGGTATGGCATTCCGCGTTCCTACATCTGACGTTTCTGTTGTTGACCTTACTGTAGTATTGGAGAAGGAAGCTACAATGGCTGACATCTGCGCTGCTATGAAGGAGGCTTCTGAGGGCGAGTTGAAGGGTATCCTCGGCTACACAGAAGATGCAGTAGTTTCTACTGACTTCCGTGGCTGCTCTAACACCTCTATCTTCGACGCTAAGGCTGGTATCTCTCTCGATGGCAACTTCGCTAAGGTTGTATCTTGGTACGACAACGAGTGGGGTTACTCAAACAAGGTTTGCGAAATGGCTCGCGTAATCGCTGCGAAGTAATCGTTGACAACAAGTATATAATAAAGAAAGAGTCCTCAGAGATGAGGACTCTTTTATTTTCCGCATAGGCTTTACGGAGCGCAGTCATGAATGGCCGGGCGATGCCGTGGAAGCCAATCAGAAGGGATACTCCACTACCTTGTTCCCTTCATCATAGGTGTTGACCACGAAGCGCAGCGTGTCGCCCTGCTGCAGGTGGTCGTGGAACGGAGCGAGAGGAATGGAACCGTAGAGTTTCTGACGATACGACTCCACATCATCTACTACCCGATGATAAAAGGTAAACTCCTTGCCTTGCATTCCCTCGGGCGTGGTGTCGATAAAGCCGATGCTGTGCTTCCCATTGAGTGCCTTCACCTCGAGCACGAAATTCAAATAACCACCCGAGAGCCATATGCTCTGCAGGTACACGGGATCCTGATGCAGCTCTTCGTCCTCGCGGAGCGGTGTCGGCACCTGCGAGATGATGCTGCCCAAGGCATAGAGGTCAGCTACGGTATCGTTCTGTGCTGTGCTTACCAGTTCGTATACGCTGAGGAGCCGATACAGCGTGTCGCGCTTGTAGGTGGGCTCGTCATCATAGGCCTCAAGGAAATCCTGAGTGAGGTATACGGGATAACTGCTCCCGTCATCAAGCAGAAGATGCTCAATCTTTCCCTTGTCGTCAGTGGCAATGCAGGCAAAGTCGGTGCGCACTGAGGGGTAGCGGTAATCATCCTCAGCCGCATCCTCACAACCGCTGAGCAGGGTGAGGACAGGGAGCAACAGCAGTGTCGCCCGCATTGCTTTCAATGCCTTACGCTTCACACTGCACACTTAACTGGTTCAACGCTGGGTTGGCATACATCTCCAGCAGCTTGCTGCGCAAGAACTCCTCGTCCTTGCCCGGCATGTCGATTTTCTGCAACTGTCCGACAAGGTATTGCTCGAAGGTGGCGCGCTCCTCGGCCGTGTAGCGGTCAGCATAGGTGTTGCCTCCTTGCAGCAAGTCTATGGCCACGTAGTTGCCCGGATAGAGGCGATAGTTCGCGTAGATGCGGCGGTCAATCTCCTGCGCTACGGCAGCATAGAAATCGTTCTTCGGCATGTCGGCAGGCAGGGCAGCGATGAAGTTGTTCATGCACTCGGCAGCCTGGTAGTGTACGCGGCCTTTGTAGCCGAAGATGCCCGTCTTCATGTTCATCAGGTCATCGGCCTGCGATTTCTTGTACTCGGGATTGTCGCGCTTGAGCTGGAATTCCATGGCCTTGAGCCAGTCACACGGGTCATACTCATAGGAGATAGCCAGCGGAGCCATATTGAGCCCCACGAGACGCTCGGCAGGAGTGCCCTCGCCACCCATGGCAAACATCTTCAGGATGCTTTCCTGAGTATGGTCGGTAGAGTCCTTCGAGCGGCCTTCGCGCTGCGCAATCCATATAGGAGCTTTCTTTTCTGCAATTACGTAGTGCATGTATGCCGATAGTCGCATGCTCGACTGCAACATCTCGCGTATGCCGCCCTTGCGGGTGACGATGAAGCTGCGGTTGATGCGCACCAGCGTCTTTATCCACGGGTAGATGAGCAGGTTGTCGCCAATGGCAATCTCTACCGTGTCAAAGCCCTTTTCCGCGAAGAGAATCATGTCGAGCAAACCCGAGTCGAGCACGATGTCGCGGTGGTTGGATATATAGGTATAGTTTTCCTTCTCTTTGGACAACTCCAGCTGGCTGAAGTCGTTGGTTAGACCTTGGGTGCACTTTTTAATGACCCCATCCAGCAACGGACGGATGAAGGTGTACTGAAACTCCTGACAGGTCTTGCAGCCGTGCATCATCGGACCTAACGCCTCGGCGGGAATCTGTGGCATCACCATGCCTACTACAGCACGGAACATAGGGTCGGTCAGCAGACTGTCGTACGCTGCGGGTAACTCTTCGGGTTCAAACGGACGCATGTCCTTGAATTCTTCGGGAATCATAATTTTCAGTTTTTTTGTTATCAAGGAACAAAATTAGTGCAAGCCGAGCGAAAAAGCAAGTTTACTTGCATTTTTCCGAGGCGTAGACTAATTTCATTCTCAGCGCAGCCTAAATTCAAGCTTGCTTGGTATTTCGCCTGCTTATTCGTCTTTAATCTTTGCTACGCCTAACGTTAGCGTACCTCCACCGTAAACCGTGTGCATCCCTCTACGGACACCACGCTCAGCGTGCCGCGGTGCAGACGCACAATCTGGCGTGACAAAGCAAGGCCGATGCCCGAGCCCTGTGGCTTGGTGGTGAAGAAGGGGATGAATATCTTCTCCTGCACCTCGGGCAGTATGCCGGGACCATTGTCTGTCACGTGCAGGCAGTAGCGCCCCGTGGCTTCATCTATGCTATCGGTGAGTGTCACCACGGCATCCGATGTGTGGGCGCAGGCTTCGGTAGCGTTCTTCAGCAGATTGATGAGCACCTGCTCCATCTGTGTGCGGTCTATATGTAGCAGCCTGTCGGGGTGTTGCAACGCAAAGCGGTAGGTGATGTGCTCCGTGGAGATGAAGAGCGGCATCAGTGCGATCACCAGCACCTCAGCTTTCACATCGCTGCATAGGGGCTGCGGCACGAGCGCCACCTTGCGGTAGTTTTTCATGAACTCCAGCAGTCCGCCACTGCGGCGATGGATGGTCTGCAGGCCTTGGCGCAGAAGGGCGGTGGACTCAGTGCTCTCGGTTTTCTCGGAGAACTCCGACGAACTCAACTCCTCCGGCAAATACTCCTCCAGCGTCTCCGACAATGAGATGATAGGTGTCAGCGAGTTCATGATCTCGTGCGTCAGCACACGGATGAGCTTCTGCCACGATTCCATCTCGTTCTCCTCCAGCACCTCGCGTATGTTGCGTATACTATATATATGTAGTGTGCGCTGCCCCGTGGTGTATATGCTCACGCTGGCCACGAGGTGTGCCTCGTCTGCTGTTCCCTTGCGCAAGTGCAGCTGCGCAGTGTGTCCCGGGCGCATCAGCCGTAGCGTGTCGGGCAGTGTGGAGTCCAGTGCGGCCAGCTCATCGATGTGGCGTGGCACATAGTCGAGCAGCAGCTGGGTAGTGGCGCGGTTGGCCCACTCCACACTGCCCTCGGGTGTAGTCACGATGAGTGCCGTGTCAATATTCCCCAACAGGGCCTCCAGATAGCTCAGCTGGGTCTGCACCTCCATCTCGCGCTGTTTGTAGCTGTCCACGATGCCGTTGATGCTGCGTGCCAGAGCATCGATGTCTGCCGACCTCCTGCTGGCTTCGCTGAAGGCTATCGAGTAGTCCTTTGTGCTGAGGCTCTCCAGCAACAGCTGCATCATGCGGTAGGCACGGCGGCTCTCAGCCCATAGTATGCTCACGGCAGCCATCACGCCCAGTGCGCCGAAGACTGTCGTCACGTAGAGTTCCCTGCCCCAGGCCCATACGCCCAGCAGCATCGATGCCATCAGAAGCGCGATGGCCAGCAGTGTCATTCCTTTTTTCATTGCCTTGTTCTTATTGCCATTAGTCGAACATTTGTCTGCACTCCTAACTCCTACACTCCTTAAACTAAATTCCGTACTTCTCCATCTTACGATACAGCGCATAGCGCGTGATGCCCAGCAACTCGGCTGCGCGGTTGATATTTCCTTCGGCTGTGCGTAGGGCCTCGGCTATGGCCGTGCGCTCCAGTTGTTCCAAGTTGAGTGTGGCCGTCTGCACCTTGCGTGCAGCAGGTGTGGGGCGCAGGGCAAATAGCTGTGCGCCCAGCGTGCGGCGGTCGCTCAGGATCACGGCCCGCTCCACGGCGTGCTGCAGCTCGCGCACATTGCCTGGCCACGTGTAGCGCATCAGCTTCTCGCGAGCCTCGGCATTGAGTCCGTCCACCTCCTTGCGGTATTTCCTTTTATATAGGTCCACGAAATAGTCGGCCAGCAGCAACACGTCGTTGCCTCGCTCCCTGAGCGGCGGTATATGCAGTTCAATGGTGTTGATGCGATAGAGCAGGTCCTGACGGAAGGTGCCCTCGGCCACACGCTCGTGCAGCGGACTGTTGGTGGCACAGATGAGGCGCACATCGATGCGCTGCTCCTTGGTGGAGCCAATGCGTGTGAACACCCCCTTCTCGATGGCACTCAGCAGCTTGGCCTGCAGCGGCATCGACAGGTTGCCTATCTCATCAAGGAAGAGCGTGCCGCCCGAGGCTACCTCCATGCGTCCCGCCTTGGCTGTGCGGGCATCGGTGAAGGCTCCCTTCTCGTAGCCGAAAAGCTCGCCCTCGAAGAGCGACTCGGGTATGCTGCCCAGATCTATCGTCACCAGCGGATGTGCCGCACGTGCCGAGTAGCCGTGCAGGGCACGCGCCACGAGGTCCTTGCCCGTACCGTTCTCGCCTAGGATGAGGATGTTGGCATCGGTCTGCGCCAGACGCTCCACCATATCCATCAGCTGCACCATAGCGGCCGACCGCCCTATGATGGGTGGCACAGTGCTCTGTGCCATCGTGCGCATCTGCTCCTGCAGCGAGGCCTTCTCGCGCCGCGCCCTACTCAGCTTGGCTGCTGCGGTGAGCGTGGCCACCAGCTTCTCGTTCTCCCACGGCTTGGCCACAAAGTCTGTGGCGCCTGCCTTGATGGCTGCTATGGCCTTGTCCATATCCGAGTAGGCCGTCATCATCACCACCACCGCTTCGGCATCGCGCTTGAGTATGTCGTGCAACACCTCCATACCCTCTTGTCCACTACTCGCGTCACGGCTGAAGTTCATGTCGAGCAGTATCACCTCGGGCGCATCGGTTGCCATAAAGTGGGCTATGCGCTCGGGCGTGGTGCTCACCTTCACCTTCTCAAAGTGCGGATTCAGCAGCAGGTTCAGTGCAAAGAGCATATCCTCATTATCATCAACGATAAGTATTGTTCCTTGTGGCATACTGTATATCTTTTAAGTAATCATATGGAATTAAAGGGAGATATCGTTCCGCTCTTGGACCTACGCGATATGATAGCGTTGGTTACGACGGCAGCTCTTATGATTTATCTCCTCTAAGTCTCTTTTCTCGCTGAGCCTTATATTATCTCACGCAGACTCCGCAGATTTACGCAGACCTTTGCGAGTCGCTATCGCCCTCGCCTACCATCCGGCTGAAAACACTCGGCATAGCCGACAGCTGCGAGCGAAGCAAGGCAGCTCATTCTGCGTAGGTCTGCGGAGTCTGCGTGAGACCTAATCTTCTCAGCGCAATCTATAGATTGTTCACTACGCGTTTGATGCCCAGCATGATGTCAGTGACGTTGAAGTTTATGAGCAGTCCGAGGCGTTTGTTCATAAGTCTGAGATAGGTGAGCAACTGCTTATGGTGCACAGGCTTTACTTCCTCCACCGACTTGAGCTCTACGATGATTTGGTCGTCGACAAGAAGGTCGAGACGCAATCCCTCACCGATATTCACACCTTTGTAGTTCATTTCCACCTCGACTTGTGACTGCACGGGAATGCCTGCAAGGTTAAGTTCATGTATAAGGGCTTTTTCGTAGGCTGATTCAAGTAGGCCAGGGCCAAGTGTCTTGTACACCTCCATGGCGCAACCAATAATTTTGTAAGAGATATCATTTAGAGATTTCTTTTTCATAGCTTTTTATATACCGCAATGTAGTGAATATATTTCTCTCGTACAGAGTATTTTCATTCTCCGCCGCAAAGATAATCATTATTCCCATACGCAGTATGTGCGAAAACGCACATTTTTGTGCGATTTCGCACATATTTCCCCAAACCTCAAAATCGTTACTTCGCTGTATTTCTTTACTTTAACGTTTTGGCACGGTTTTTGTAGGCCTAATCTTTAGTATCGCGCCTCT
>JAZPZS010000102.1:0-3159 GCA_045544835.1 Bacteroidaceae bacterium
CTTGTCTTATTTGTAGCGTTCAAGCAAGCGTTTGGGGAGTTTTACGATGCAGATGTTCATCGAGCGGTCGTCTTCCGATAGCATAGCGGACTGTATTTCTATGGCTGTGCCGTCGGGCTTGAACGTAGGATGCACGTGGTCGCGGGCTGTGGTCTTGTGCCCTGCCGTGAGCAGTATGCGCTCCTTGGTGTGGCGGTCGATGAGCCAAAGCTCACGTGCGAAGGTATCGCCTGCTACCCAATGTCCGTCGTGCGAGCCTGCTACGTGCCAGAAATTGTCGCCATCGACCTGCCCTTCGAGTGTGAATTCACGTGTGCGCATATTCACTACAGCCAATCCGGTGGCATAGGCCTTGGTGCCTGCAGGACCCCAGTCTTTGGTAAAATCGGTAGGCTGCTCATCTTCACTGATGGGACGGTGCCCGATGACGGCAAAGGCCAGCTCGTCTTCGCTGATGACGGCTTCGTGAGTCACCCAGTCATACTCTGTCTCGCGGTAGATAGGGCGTAGGTTGCTACCGTCGGCATTGACCATCCATGTGCGCTGAGGAGCCTTTCCACCCGTCTCCCAGCAGAATATCACTTCGCCGGGATGCCAAGGATTGCCCTGTATGTGTCCCACTTGGAAGTGCACGCTTACCACATGCTCCACCTTACCCGTAGTGAGGTCTATCTTGCCTATACCCGAGGGGCCTGCTCCCATATTGCGGGGGCCGAACGTGCCTGATATCTCCTCCTTGATGGGGAATTGTCCGGCATATTGCTTGCCCAAGCGGAAGTAGGCGAAGGTCTCGCTACCATCCAGGGCCATGTCGCCACGTGCGCCCATCTCGGCAGGGATGGTGCCGCAGATGCGCTCGTAGTGTTTCTTTTTCTTCAGGGTGTTGGCCTCGGAGTCGGCAAACAGGCGTTCAAGGTCTATCTCTACCACCTCCATGTCGCGTTCTTTCTGCTTCTCTTTCGGCTTTGCGGCCTGCTTGGGTCGCATATAATAGAGGTTCATCGAGTTGCGGGCTACGCAGAGCATTCCCGAGTAGCCACCTTCGGTGACTTGCACGATGTCGCCTGTCTCTTCATTCACTGCCATCGCCTCGCCCTGTACGCGGTTTGAGCGGAACACCACCCATTTCCCGTCAGAGGTCCATTGGTTATGAGTCTGGTATATTTTAGTGTCGCCCATACCGCTTTGGCTGGTAAGGAATATGAGTTCCACTCCAGTTTGGGGGTCGTTGATAACTTTTCGTTCAGAGGGGAAGCGTCGTCCAATCTGTGCAGAAACGGGCAATGCGAGCATCATGGATGTGATGATGCATGCAAAGGTTCTTGTAGCTCTTCTCATGGCTTTTAATGGATTGTAAGGTTAGAATCTGATGCTACCGTCATAGTTGAAGATGGGACTTTTGGTCTTCACCTCTTCGTCGTAGAACTGCACGGCGCTATCGTTGAGCTTGGGGTGCTGTTGTTGCAAGAGCTTGATGACCTCGGCTCCAGCCCATATTGCAGGACCATAGCCATGGGCAGCCATCACATGCACGGGGCGGTAGGCATAGAAGGCCGCGTCGAACCCCATGCCAGTACCTACGCATACTCCCTCGACCTGTCCTTGCTCGTTCACGGCAGACTCTACGGCATGCCATCCCTGTAACACGATGGGGCCGTAGGCCTTGGCATCGACCCAACCCTTGTTAATGGCATGTGCTATACAATAGGTGAAGATCGCTGTTGCCGAGGTCTCCAGATAGGTGTCGTTGCGGTCGAGCAGTTGGTGCCAGAATCCGTCGTGATGCTGCAGTACGGCAAGTCCCTGTATGTGGGCCTTCAGCAATGCCATTATCTCGGCACGCTGGGGGTGGCTCTCGGGCAATGCGTCGAGCACCTCGCTCATGGTCAGCAGTGCCCACCCGTTGGCTCTGCCCCAGAAGAATGCAGGATGCGGGTCCATGGCCTCGACCCATCCGTGACGGAAGAGCCCCTTCTCGGGTACGAACATCTTGTCTGCAAACAGCAGTACCTGGCGTGCTGCCTCGTCATAGTATTTGGTATCGCCGGTGAGCTTGCCCATATAGGCCACGGCGGGTATTCCCATGAACATGTCATCGAGCCATACCGTATTCTTCTGCGGACGGATGCGTGCGAACGTTCCGTCTTCGAGGCGGAACTCCTTGTTGACGATATAGTCGGTATAGTTGTCGATAAGTGGACGCAGTGGCAATTTCTTGTCACCGAGCAGCGCTTTTATCATTGAGGCGCATACGGCGCCAGCATCGTCGAGGGCATGAGGGTCGATGACGCGGCGCACATTACCGTCAATCTTTCCGTGCTTGCTATACACCTCCTTGAAGTAGGGAACGGCATCAGCCAGCAAGCGGTGGCGCTTGTGCACATAGTCGCGATAGCTATTGTCGCCGGTAGCCTCATAAGCGGCCAGCACGGCCGAGTAGGTCACTCCCCATTCATAGCTTGTCAGGCGGAATCCACCCTGCTTGAGCTGCGTGTCTTTATTGATTTTTGTCAGGTCCTTCACCTCTTCGCCCGTTTGCTTGTCGACGAGCACGGCGGGTGTCTGTTCGTCAATGTATCCGAGTACGCGGTCCATCGTGGCTTTCACGTCCTGCACGGCAGGCAAACCATAGTCGAGCTTATAGGCTGGCTTCATCAGATGCAATGGAGTGTTGTTGTCATTGATTTGCTGGGCGCAGAGAGAAGATGTGCCCAACAATAGGGCGAATGTCTTGAGGATAAATTTGCTTTTCATGACTTCAAAAATGTTAGTATGAATGCAAAGTTAGCAATAAATGCATGAATAATGAAAGCAAATATCGTTTTTTATTTGACCACAAGGGGAGTATTAACCCTGCCGGACGAAGAGAAAGGCAAATGTTCAAATAAATTTAGCATTTCTCTCGGTTTGCACTAATATTAGTGCTTGCTTTCGCAGACTGAAATTAGGCTGCACCTCGGAAAAATGCAAGTAAACTTGCTTTTTCTCTCAGTTTGCACTAATTTTGCACTTTCAAATACATAACGTTGAAAGAAATGAACGTATTGGAACTTAGTGAACAAGAGATTATCAGACGCAATAGTCTGAACGAATTGCGTGCCATGGGCATCGAGCCCTATCCTGCCGCAGAGTATGTGACCAACGCTTTTTCTACCGATA
>JAZPZS010000103.1:0-9128 GCA_045544835.1 Bacteroidaceae bacterium
GTAGTCGATGCCGTTCCACGCGGGCAGGCTCTCCAGATACTCCTTTAAGGGATGGTACTCGGGGTAGAAGTCGCTCTCGATGATGATGTAGAAGTCCGAGATCTTTGCCTGACGCCCCGTGTCGAGGCAGAAGCGGCAGTAGAGGGAGTTGACGTGCTGATCGGTGAGCTCTTGATGGTTGATGGATGACGGCTGAAAGTTGAGGGAATTGTCAGGGAAAACGCTTTGGTAATATTCTCAAGTTCAGGTTAGTCCATTGTTTCTTGGCTAATCTCCTTGTGCGTGTAGCGGATATTGGCCTACGTGGATAATTGTATCCAGTGTCCGCCATTAAATACAAGTAATACATTGCATTAAGTGGCGCTGGCGGACGGAGGCTGATAAAGAACGGAAACACTATATTATTACCCTATATTATACACAAAGGCAGTGGTCGTGGAACTTGGAGTGGTTGGCTTATGGCCATAAGGGCAACGCATCTATAGCCTTTATTTATTTGGTTCTTGTATTGACAGCCGAAGTTTGTCTAAGTCTGCATTGTAAAATATTGGTGTAATTGCATTGCATTAAAAAAATAATTGCTAATTTTGCAGCATCCGAGGGGAGAAATCCTTGGGTCAAGAATGCGTTTCTTGCTTTATTCCCGTGTTATGGAATCGCCAACTTTCAAAGGAGGGATGAAGATGAGAGTACGTTCATTCTGTCTTTTGCGTATAAGCAAGAGGGTGTACAGCTTCGGCTGTACACGTTTCTCTACTATATGCGACAGCGTGAGGTATTTGTTTCTTCTGTTCATTTCCTTGATGGTGTTTGGCGATACCAATAACACAATGAGCACGACAAGTCCTTACGCTTTTCTTGTATCCGTGAACCAAACACATGTTTAGCGCCGGTTTTGGGGGACTTGCAGGCAAAGGAGGTGATTCCTCCTGCGAACGGAAGTAAACTATTATTCAATAACCAATCTCTCAAAACATTTACAACCATGAGAAAAGTTTCTTTTATGATTGTAGCGTTCCTCTGCGCTCTGTTTGTGGTGCAAGCACAGGCAGGTAACGTACAACCTTCGGTGACGATGCCTGATGTAGGCAAGCCCGAACATGTGTATACCGTGATGAACGGTAACAACGTGTATGCCAATGGTCTGACCGCTCCTACGCAGACAGCCGAGAACTATGGCCTTTTTGCTTTCTATCAAGCGGAGGTCGAGGGTGCCTGTTACATCTACAGCTATACGGCGAAGAAGTGGCTCTCCTATACCAAGGCAGACAGCTACAGCAACGGTAAGAACTTCGTGAAGCTGTCCGACACCAAGGTCGAGGGTGCCTACTTCAAGGTGGACAACTACAGCGGCGATTACTACTCGGTGCAGCCCTACAACACATCGGGACCCGCTGCCAAGTACCTCAACTGGTTTCAGGGAGTGGACGGTAATCCGCTCGACGGCACCAACACGTTGGGCTTGTGGGAGCAGAACGGATCGACGGATGCCGGTAGCCGCTACACGCTCACCGAGGTCATCATCGTGGAGCGCACCTATACCATCAACATCCCCGACGGGCAGACCCTCACAATCGGTGACGTCACCTACAAGAATGGCGACAAGTATACCATCGAGGGCTCGGTGAACAAGGGCGACATCACCGTGGTGGCTCCTGCGGGCAAGTTCGCAGCCGTAGCCGTCGATGACGAGGCGTGCACCATCAACGTATACTTTGCCACACTGCCCACACAGCCCGCTACCGTGGCCTACACCAACGCAGTGCTCTATCCTGCACAGCAGACTGCCGTAGGCGCTGCCAAGAGCGAGGAGAAAGATGGCGTGTACACGCTGAGCAACAATGTGCTGGCAGCCTCGTTCATGCGCTTGGGCGATGCCATCTACTTTGCCGGATCTGAGGCTATGGACCTCGTGGCCGGTACCGAGCCCTTTACCATGGCTTTCGGCGCGGGCGACAACGTGCCTGCATCGGCCATGACGCTCAAGAGCCTCGATCTCATGGACCTCACGGCCAACGACAAGGCCATAGGTGGTGCCGAGCACTATGCCGGTAAGGCACTCGTGGCCAACTATGAATATACCTATAAAGACAGCACCATAGCCATCGTGTGGCGTGCCGTGCTGCGCGACGGATCGCACTACCTGCGCACCGAGATGGAGCTCAAGGGTATGAACGATGTGGACATGTTCAACATCATCCCCATGATTTACAACGTAGATACCAAGGCCGCAGGTTCTACTCCCGCCGTAGTGGGCAACACCCGCGGTGCCGTGCTCATGAGCGACAAGATCTTTGCTGGTCTCGAGACTCCTACTGCTTACAACACCGTTGGCGGTGCTACGGGTGAGGAGGACAAGTGGAACCTTACTACTACACTTGACGCTGTGACTGTTGAAGCTGACGCTTGGGTGCAGATGACTGAGGCTGAAGCAAACCAGGCTAAGCGTGTAGAAGAGGCTACGGGTGCTACATACCCCAACCTCTATGCTTTCAAGAAGGAGAGCGTTGAGTTAGTGGCGGGTCAAAAGGTAGAAGTGACATTGACATACAAGCAGGGAAGCAATAAGCTCTATATCGGTGGTATAGACCTCTTGGCTCCTAATGGTGACATCGCTGCTATGGACTATCATGTAGGCTATACCGGCAGTTCGCACGACAAGAACACCTACACCTTCATCGTTCCCAACACAGGCACCTATGCCATCCGTGCAATCGTTCACAACAAGAGTGAGGTGATCAATGCCAAGAGCGAACTTACTGCCAAGATCTACACCGCCAAGGAGGGCGTGCTAGTCAATACCGATATCGTAGGTATCCAAGGCCGCTGGAGCCGTAACACCACGCTCGCCGCTGGCGAGACCTGGAAGGTGGCTGCCGTAGTAGGTCTCATCGCACAGGATGGCACACAGGCCAATGCCGATATTCACTCTACCCAGAAGCGCCGCTCGTTCCTCGCCTACTCAGAGCGCGAGCGTGCAGTGCCCTGGCGTGCAATGCCCATGTACCTCACATGGTATGAGTTGCAGATTAACCGCAACAACGCTGACCCTGGCCGCGAGCACCTCGACAACACAAAGGCAGACGATGTGCTTGATGTACTCGCACACTGGAAGGGCGATTTCTATGACCGCTATGGCATGGCTCCCGAAATCTTCATCATCGATGATGGATGGGATAAGTATGGTGAGTGGACCTTCCACGAAAGCTTCCCCAATGAGATGCGCGATATGTCTAAGATAGCCAAGGAGATGGGGGCAGGTATCGGAGCATGGCTCGGCCCGGTAGGCGGCTATGGCAATAGCGGTAATCATCGTCGTGCTTATTGGAGCGATAAGGGTGGCATGCAGCTCTCTAACCCCCGCTACTACAAGGCATTCAAGGATGCGGCATTTAACCTCGTATGCAACCAGGACGGCGCAACAGGATATCAGCAGGGTAGCGACAACTACACCTTCTTCAAGTTCGACGGTATCTCAGGCCAGTTCTCATCTGTAGGCCCCGATGCCGGCGATACCGGTAACGAGAATGCCGAGGGTATCATCCGCCTCGAGCAGTATGTGCGTGAGGAGTTGCGCGAAGATATCTTCTTCAACACCTCCGTAGGTACTTGGGCATCACCCTTCTGGTACCAGATTACCGATGCCACATGGCGTCAGGAAAACGACCACGACCGCGCAGGTAACAACAGCACCAAACGTGAGAATTGGATTACCTACCGCGACCGCCTCGTATATCAGAACTACGTGAAGAACTCACCCATCTGCCCCATCAACACTTTGATGACCCACGGATTCATCCTCACCAAGTTTGGTCCTCCCGCAAGCGATGAGCGCGACTACCTCCCCGTACGTAACGAGCTCCGCGCTGCCTTCCTCTGCGGTTCAGGTATGGTAGAACTCTACAACGACTACGACCTGATGAACAGCATCAACGGTGGTGCCCTTTGGGCCGACCTCGCCGAGTGTATCGCTTGGCAGAAACGCAATGCCGACGTCCTTCCCGATGCTCACTGGGTAGGCGGTACCCCCTGGACAGGCACCCAAGCCGAGGTATATGGCTGGGCTGCATGGAACGGCATCAAGTCGTCACTCGCACTCCGCAACGGTGCTAACGC
The DNA here is from genome assembly GCA_045544835.1 of Bacteroidaceae bacterium. GTDB lineage: Bacteria > Bacteroidota > Bacteroidia > Bacteroidales > Bacteroidaceae > UBA1189. The sequence continues at coordinate 4,117 of JAZPZS010000103.1, forward strand.
CGAGCAGACCTTCACCTTCACCTTGCGAAGCGCACTCAACATCCCGAAGAATGTAAACGGCAGCATCATCTTGCGCAGCGCATTCGGCGACCAGAATGCACTCGAAGGCCTCACCGAGGGTAAGGCATACGGTATCGACGAGACTATCACCGTCACTCTCCCCGGAAGCAGTATCTACGGCTTCGAAGGCATCGACGCTACAGCTGCCCTCAACAAGGTGGAGAGCATCACACTCACCACCGAGAACGATTCCACCGAGGTGATGATGGGCAAGACACTGGTAGTGAAGGCTGCCGTGAACGCTGACGCTACCTTCCCAACCCTAGCATGGACCAGTAGCGACCCCGCGGTGGCTACCGTACAGGGTGGGCTCGTAGTGCCCGTCAAGGAGGGTACCGTGACCATCACAGCTACAGCCAAGGACGGCTCAGACAAGACCGCTTCGGTGACGCTCACTGTGACACCCAAGCAGGTGGATATGAGTTCACCTATCGTGACCGACCTCGCACAATTGAGCAATGACAAGGTGTATACCCTGCAAAGCGAACGCGCGTTCCTCCTCTTCAGCGAGGCCGTGTCGGGCAAGCTGTGCTCCAGCACCGGAAAGTCGGTAGATGTGGACGCACAGGACGAGGACGACCCCAACCAGCAGTTCCGCATCGAGAAGAAGGACGACAAGTACTACCTCTTCAGCATAGGTGCCGGAAAATATGTGGCTAAGGACGGTTCCTACGTGGCGACGGCCACCGATGCACTGACCCTCGAGAATGTGGGCGGCGAATATCCCTGGAAACTCCTCGTTGGCGGAAACGGACTGAACTCGCAGATTCCTAATCAGACTGCAGAAGGTATCATCGTCAACAACTGGACAACCACTGACGAAGGTAACTGCTATGCAATCACCGCAGTGAGCGATGAACCCGAAGGGCCGAAAAGCTATACGGTGAAGATATTGGGCACCGAGGACTCTGCCGCCCTTGTCACATTCGGCGGAAAAGAGTATAAGCATGGTGATACCCTCACGGTGGATTCGACGCTGACCCCCGCAGATTTTCAGGCTGTCAGCATCGCCGGCAAGGTAGCCGTGGTGAGCATCGACGAAGTGAACGTATACCTGAGCTATATGGACGAGACGATGCAGTTCTATACCCTCAAGAATGGTAAGGGGGGCTACGTGAGCCTGAATGAGGCTTACGTGCGTGGCTCGAACCTGCTGCTGTCAAACACCTCCAGAACTAGGGATAAAAAGGGACTCTGGGCCTTCGTGGAGCAGAGCGAAGGAGTGTATAAGGTGTACAACTACTCGACCGGTCTGTCCAAGGTGTTGGGTATCACCGGAAGCGAGGATGGTGCACGTGCAAGGATGGTAGACCCCGAGTCGACAAAGTATGTGACCGAGTTTGATGGTACCATCAAGCTGGGCAGTAAAGAGCCTTCGTACATCAAGCTCAGGGGAACAGGAAATAACTATTGGAATAACCGCGGCGGCTACTTTGCCCTGTGGAACAGTGCCAATGCAACCAATGGCGACCAGGGTAGCCAGTTCTTCATCAAGGCGGTAGACTATGCCGACTATCCTGATGTGGCACCGGTTGTCATTCCTGAAACGAAGGAGGAACTTGCTGCATCGAAAATCAAGGGCATAGCAGCATTTACTCCGAAGAACCCCAACACGCTGTGGTACAAGACATCGGCCGAGGCTACTGGTGTGGACTACCCCTGGATGGAGTATGCACTCCCCTTGGGCAATGGCGAACTGGGATGCATGGTGTTCGGTGGCGTGCTGAAAGAGGAGTTGCAGTTCAACGAGAAGACCCTCTGGAGCGGCCCAGCCAACACGGTAGGTGCAGGAAGCGGTAACCGTACCTTCATGAACTTCGGCTCACTGTTCATAAAGAACGAAGATGAGACCCTCTCGGAGGGCGTCACCGACTACGTACGCTACCTCGACATCGAGGAGGGTATCGCAGGAGTGGAGTTCAAGAACGCTAACGGCACCAAGCAGACGCGCAAGTACCTCAGCTCGGCACCTGACCAGGTGATTGCTGGACAATACAAGAGCGAGGGTGACGACAAGCTGAACCTCCTCTTCAAATTGGAGTCGGAGGCAGACATCGATGCCAACTTCGTGAAATGCGACAACAATATGATATGGTTTACCGGTGAAATGGAATCGGTACAGTATGCCGCCCGACTGCATGTGGTGGCCGACGACGGCGCTACCGTAACTGCCGCCGAGGGAGGTATCCGCGTGACAGGAGCTACAGAGGTGACCTTCTACCTCAAGGGAGCTACCAACTTCAACGGTGACATGACCGTCCTCGACAACTACTTCACCGACGAGACCGATGCCGACGTGAACAACCGCGCGAAGAGCGACATTGAGAAGGCCATCGCCAAGGGATTCGATGCCGTAGAGGCCGACCACGTGGCCGACTTCACCGCCATCACAAAGCGCATGACCTTCGACCTGGGCCTCACCACACCGACCGTGGACACCAAGATCCTCATCGACAACTACTATCCCAACAACGGTAATGCCAGCAGCAAGCAGAACGATCACCTGTTCCTCGAGCAGCTCTACTTCCACTACGGACGCTACCTTGCTATCAGCTCGAACCGCAAGCCCATCGCAGCACCCAACAACCTGCAGGGCATCTGGAACGACCGTGGCACCGACTCGCCCTGGAACTCGGACATCCACACCAACATCAACATCCAGATGAACTACTGGCCCACCGAGATTACCAACCTGAGCGACCTGCACAAGCCTTATGTGAACTTCATCATCCGCGGTGCACAGAGCGCAGGATGGAAGAAGGTAGGCGAGAAGTACAACGACGGACACGGGTGGAGCGTGCTCACCGAGACCTCACTATATAATAGTATGAGTACCTGGGGCGACAACTACCTCGTGGCCAACGTATGGTACACCAGCCACCTCTGGATGCACTGGCGCTACACCCAGGACAAGGAGTTCCTGGCCAAGGCCTTCCCCGTGATGTGGGGCGCAGCAGAGTTCTGGTTCCACCGCCTCATCGAGGATCGAGGCTTCGACAATACCAAGGACGAGCAGGAGAGCGTACGCAACTACCATACTCCCTATAAATATGAGCCCGACGGCACCTTCGTAGCTCCCAATGAGTTCAGCGCCGAGCAGCACGACAACCAGACGGAGGACGGTACCGCCCACGCCCAGCAGATGATCTACTACCTCTTCACCAACATCAAGGAGGCCATCGACATCTTGGGCGTGGAGAATACAGGACTTACGGCTGCTGACATCGAGAAACTCGACCTTTACCTCGCCAAGACCGATCAAGGCCTCCACACCGAGACCTACACCGGCGCTTGGGGTGAGACCTACAACGGCGTGAAGAAAGGCGAGAAGCTCCTCCGTGAATGGAAGTACACTCCGTTCGATATCTCCAACGACCGTGGACACCGTCACATGTCGCACATGATGGCGCTCTTCCCCATGGATCAGATCACTCCCGAGAGCGAATACTTCACTCCTGCAGTGAACTCACTCAAGCTCCGTGGCGACGCTGCTACCGGATGGTCAATGGGCTGGAAGGTGAACCTCTGGGCACGTGCTCAGGATGGCGACCACGCCCACATCATCATCAAGAATGCGCTGAAGCACTCAACCTCGTACGACACCAATGCCGGGGCGGGAGGTATCTACTACAACCTCTTCGACTCGCACGCTCCGTTCCAGATCGATGGCAACTTCGGTGTATGCTCAGGTATCGCCGAGATGCTGATGCAGAGCGCCCACGGCTATATCAATATCCTCCCCGCACTGCCCAAGGTATGGGAAGACAAGGGTACCGTGACCGGCATGAAGGCCATGGGTAACTTCACCGTAGACTTCAACTGGGTAGATGGTAAGGCACAGAAGGCCACCATCATCAGCCATGCCGGTGCCAAGCTGCGCGTACGCTGTGCACGCGGCGCCATGGACATTGCCAAGGCCAAGATTACCGTCAACGGCATTGAGGTAGGCATCACCGTCACCGAGAACGGCATCGCCACTATCCCTTGCGCAAAGGACGATGTGGTGGTAGTGGACTTCACCGCAGAGAGCAGCATGGTAGCCGAGACAGCTGTTGCTGTCACCATCACTGACGCCAAGGTCGCTACCTTCTATGCCAATGAGGCGGTGAACATCGCCGAGGGCGTAAAGGCCTATGTGGCCCTCGATGCTCCTGAACAGGAGGAAGGCAGAAGCATTATCACCCTAACCGAAATCAAGGACGGCATTATCCCTGCCGAGACAGGCGTGGTGCTGTGCGCCGACAAGGGCGAATATAGCTTCACCTATGCAGCCTTGGCTGGCAGCACCGACACCGAGGGCAACTTGCTCTGTGGCTATGCCGGCGCTGAGGAGTACCTGGAGGTGGCGCTCTCCACAGACAGCTCTGCTCACTTCAATTACGTGCTTGCAGTGGAGAACGACAGTGCCCTGTTTGCCAAGCAGGAGGCTGCATTCAAGGTATACAGACATAGCGCCTATCTGCAGGTGCCGGTTGAGGATGCTACCGAAGACGCTACACTGAGCATCCGATTCGGAAAGAAGGAGGAGACGGGAATTGAGCCCTCAACCCTCAATCCTCAACCCTCAACCGTAATCTACGACCTCATGGGCCGCAAGGTAGCAACTCCCACCAAGGGCATTTATATTGTGAATGGCAAGAAGAGAGTCTTCTAAGGCCACGGCAAGATGATAAAAGAAGAGCGGGTGTGTCACGTGACACACCCGCTTCTTCTTTCTGTGGGAAAGCAATCAATAGGATACTACCAAGGGCTTACGTACGCTCTGTGCGTAGCGATCGAGGTAGGTGGTCCATGCCTCCATGGAGTCGAAACCATACTTGCTCCAGCCTGAGCCCCAGTAGTAGGTGTACTCGGTCTCGGGCTTGTAGTTGCTGATAGCGAGCACGTGACCCGAAGCACCACGCTCCTTGGCCTCCTTGTCGGAGAACATCTGTGCCTTGGCCTCTGTTACC
>JAZPZS010000104.1:0-20381 GCA_045544835.1 Bacteroidaceae bacterium
CGACCATACGCAGCGCCACATGCCCTGGCTATCGCGCATGAGGTGCGGGGTGAACATCTTCTTCTGTGCACCCCAGGTGCCGAAGTCGCTATCCACGAAGGTACGTCCATTACCGATAGATGTCCAGTGGAGGCTGTCAGAACTGTAGGCAAAGGCAATGCCTCGGCCGTTGACATAAGAGAACAGGTAACCGTAGTCGGGCTTGTTGGCATATAGGCCCAGTGTGCATAGAATGGCTGTGATAGCCAATGCGGTTTTCTTCATAAGTCGTATCTTTTATTAATATTTTCAGTTTAGTTGGATTGTCTCTTCTTTTTGAGTATCAATCTCTTTCATCTCTCCATTGACTTTGATACGCAGTTTCCCTCCAAGGCGCGACAGCAGTGAGGCGCGTACGACCGTCCCATTCTCCCATGTGAGTTCAATGAGCTCAAATCCTCCGCGACAGCAGAGGCCCTTGACGGTGCCTTGGCTCCATTCATCGGGTAATGCAGGAAGCAGATGTATGTATCCCGCGTGGCTCTGCACTAACATATCGGCAATACCTGCCGTGCAGCCAAAGTTACCGTCAATCTGGAAAGGCGGATGAGCATCGAAGAGGTTGGGGTAAGTGCCTCCATTCTGTCCCGACTCGCCTACAGCGGGCTTTATCTGTTCACGAATGAGTTTCATGGCATGGTTGCCATCGAGCAAGCGGGCCCACAGGCAGACCTTCCAACCCATAGACCAACCAGTAGAGGGATCTCCACGAGCGATGAGGCTTTGCTTGGCTGCCTCGAAGAGTTCTGGTGTTTCTTCAGTAATCTGATTGCCGGGATAGAGTCCCCATAGGTGCGAGACGTGGCGATGGTGGTCCTTCGGATTGTCCCAATCCTCCATCCACTCCTGTAGTTGTCCCCAGCGACCTATCTGCATAGGTGCAAGGCGTGCCTCTATCGTGCACAGAGTGTCGACAAATGCGATATCTTCACCTAAGAGTGTGGCGGCTTCTGTGGTGTTACGTAGAAGGTCGCGTACCATCTGATTGTCCATCGTGGCACCTGCCACTACGCTGAACGAACGCTTGCCATTGACATTTGGACGGTTCTCTGGTGAGAAACTGGGTGATACGACCAACCAACCGTTCTTAGGCTCGGGGACGAGGAAATCGATGTAGAACTCACACGCACTTTTCATGATGGGATAGACCTCTCGCAAGAATGCCTCATCGCCCGTGAAGAGATAGTGCTCATAGAGGTGTTGGCACAGCCAAGCGTTGCAAGTGGGCCATATTCCGTAGCTGGGGCCATCGACAGCTCCTGTGCTGCGCCATATGTCGGTGTTATGGTGCATCGTCCATCCGCGACATCCATACATGGCCGCCGTCTCACGTCCTTTATCTGCCACTTCGCGTACGAGGCGCAGCATAGGTTCGTGCAACTCTGAGAGGTTGGTCACCTCAGCTGGCCAGTAGTTCATTTCCAAGTTGATATTGGCGGTATATTTGCCGTCCCACGGAGCTTTGGGCTTGTCGTTCCATATTCCTTGCAGATTGGCAGCCTGGCCACCGGGCTGTGAGCAGCAGATGAGCAGGTATCGGCCAAACTGGAAGTACAACTCGATGAGTTGCGGGTCGTTGCCCTCCTTGAACAGTTCTACGCGCTTGTCTGTCGGAAGCAGAGCAGCAGGTGTGGTGCCGAGGTCGAGGCTCACGCGGTCGAAATAACTGCGGTAGCGTGCCGAGTGTCCCTCCTTGGCTTTGTGATAATCGGTTTCAATATTGGCAAGAGGAGCTTCTGCGCGCTGGTCAGCATTGCCACTGACATCTTTGTAGTTGACGAAGTTGGTACCCATAGATAGATATATGATGACTTCATCGGCATCGGTAATACTCAGCGCGTCCGTTTGACAGCTCAGGCTACCTCCCTTGTGCTCAAAGCGTGCGATGCTGGTATATTTTATCTTGCCCTCGATTCCTTCGTGACTGGTGCCACGACCACGTAACGTCAGTGTTTGCTTGTCGGCATTTGCAGTAGGAGTCTCGTGAGGCATAGGAGTGTCGTAGCGTGCTTCGAACGATATAGCTCCCTTCTTCGAAGCTGTGAGCCGCACGATGATGACATCGTCGGTAAGTGAGGCGAAGCTCTCTCTCCGATAGTCCGTGCCATCGGCCGTAAAAGTAGTGGTGGCAATGGCATTGGTAATGTCAAGTTCGCGATAATAGTTACTCACGCTGTCGATGCCGATGAAGTGCAACTTCAGCGAGCCTACCGTCTGATAGGGCATTCCGTTGGCTTGCTGTGCGCTGATATACTTGCCACAGAGTTCCTGAGCTTGAGCGTTCTTGCCCTCGAAGATGAGGCTACGTATCTCGTCGAGGTGATCCTTGGCGAGTGGGTTCACATTGTTGTGCGGTGAGCCACCCCATACAGTTTCTTCATTGAGTTGCAGTTCCTCGTGTGTAGGATCACCGTACACCATTGCTCCCAGGCGGCCGTTTCCGATGGGCAATGCCTCCACCCATTGTTCGGCGGGGGTATCGTACCACAGTTTCAAGGGTTCGTCAACGCTACGGCAACAGGCACAAAAGCCCACTGCAGTGATTAGGGCGATAAGATATGACTTCCTCATAAACTCCTATACAGCAAAAATCCTCGATGATTATTCAACCCACACTTTATGACCATTGATGATATAAATACCATTCGTTGGATTCTCCACCTCACGTCCAAAGAGGTCATACACTACGGTACGCTGTGGTCTATCATCTATACTATTGATACCAGAGGGCTCATTTACAATAATCTTTCCAGTTACGGAAGCCTGCATATCGTTACCGGATGTTTTCAAAGTATATCTTGCTGTTCCGACCTTTGTAGGTGTACCCTGTATCGTTACTGTTTGTGCTTCTTTGTCAATGGTGACTGTGATTCCCAAGCTAGCATAAGTGCCACTCTTTGAAACACCTGTCGCATTCTTATAGTGGAAGATGATAGGCGTGATGGAGTCGCCCAATTCAATGGTTTGCTCAGCCTCACCCGAAACAGCATCCAAGAAGATTCTTCCTCCTACAGAATCGGGCAGATAATACCCAATATGCGGAGGTTGATTATACGCTACATTCTGCCAAGCTACACCCATACGGTACGTATGATCGTGCATAAGGGTCGGAACTCTAAAGTTACTGCTTGTATTGGTAGTAAAGACATTCAGTGTTGAGTTGTCGTTGCTGCTCCACAAAATCAGCTCTTCACGCCAGTCGCCCAAGATATCAGCTTGCAGGTTAGGGGTAGACTTACTGCCGTTACACGTGCTCGAAGCATTGTAGTCATAAGGGTTCTTACCATCAATATATAAGCGCGAGGTGCCACTGCCCGTCCACTTATCTATCTTACCTCCATCGAAGAGTTCCTCTTGCAGGTCACCATCCCAATAGATACGGAAGTTGGTCGATGTTTGTCCTGTGCTTATCACCGCACCAGTCACGGCACTACGTTGCTGCCTGTCGTTTGCAGAGCTAAAGAACGAGCCTCGATGATCGGCAGAGAATTGGCCAGCCATACCACGTCCATTATCAGCCGAGCCTGTAGCCTTAAAGAGTATCTCGCCAGTGGCAGCATCGTGAAGGTCCCATCCGTAAGGTGAGCCCTCATGTATCTCAAACACCTCCAAGCCAGGCCTATCAGGATTGTGGTCGGCAAGGTGTATGGCATCACCATGTCCATAGCCCGTTGCATAGAGTAAGGTTCCGTTATGGTCGAGTGCCGCAGAGCCCCATACTATCTCGTCGGCCCCATCACCATCAACATCGGCCACAGAGAGATTATGGTTACCGTTGCCATACATCGTACGGCTACCGCTGCCACTGGTGGCGGCGGGTGGAGTATAGGTCTGGGTGTTACCGTCTGCGTCCGTTACCTTATACTGGGTCTTGCTGTGCGACGAATGGTACCACTTGTCGGTGATTTGTTTCCCATCAAATGTCACAGCCCAAAGGTATGCGTAGGTGTAATAGCCACGTACGAATACCGCACTGGCGTTCTTGTCTGCACCGTCGAGGTGTGCTACAGCTGCAAGGTAACGCTCACCGCGGTTGCCATAGCTATTATCGGTCTTACCGCTACGGTCGTCCCAGTTGAATGTGGGTTTCGCCTCGGATCCTCCAATGGCGGCATTCCGATTGGGTTTGTAGAATACGGTGTGTATAGCCTTTCCGCTAATACCGTCAAATACAGTAAGAAACTCATACCCACCTTGTATTTTTCCAGCACTATCACGCCAGTTTTTTTTATTGTCACAAGCTATAATGACGTTGTCCGTGCTCGCAGCACTTACATATTCTCCCAATCCATCCTTACTTCCTGGAGCGGTTTTACACATCATCTCCGCACGTCCATCGCCATCGAAATCATATACCATAAACTGGGTGTAATGAGCTCCTGCGCGGATATTCACGCCCAGATCTACTCTCCACAACTTGGTTGGCGTAGTACCGATACCTCCTTGCGACCAGTCAACCTTATAACAATCGAGGTAAACATTTCCAGTAATGCCACTCTGTGAATTATCCTTCGAATTCGAGGGATCCCATTTTACAAAGAGTTCGTACTCTCCGTCACCATCGACATCGCCTACCGAGCAGTCGTTGGGCGAGTAGGTATATCCATTGGCGGTAGGCATATCCAGATGCAGCTGATAGTACACATTACCCCATGGAGCGACCGCTGCAGTTGTATCTACAGGTTCGCCATCCACCTTGGTCACAACTTGATACTTGTGGTTCACCGTACCGTACGTATCGGTATGATTGGTCGATTTATTGATATTGCCCTTCAGCAATATACTATCACGCAAAACATCAAAGGTGGTGCTGGCATCGTCCGTAGCCAACAAACGCCAACTGATGAAGTTACCTTTCGAGGCACGGCTAACAACCAGTCCCCGCCCCAGATTTTCCAATTGATTCATCCCACTTACTTGGGAGTTCATCGCAGAGGGAACGAGTCCCATCAATAGGCTCACCATGAGCCAAATGTTGTTTCTTTTCATCTTTGACAAATTATAATTATTGTTTTTTATTCTATAGCTAACCCATTCACATTCTATCCGCACGCAATAGCCAGACATTGCCTCAACGTTTGCCGTGCCTGCCACAGTTGGTTGTTCACAGTCTTTATGCTTACCCCCAATCGCTCGGCCACCTTCATATTGCCCATTTCCTCCTCCACAGTCATCAGGAATATACGCCGACGGGCTTCCGGCAATGCTCGCACAGAGGACACATACAGATGCCTCACCTCGCGCCGCTCCAACACTTCATCAGGCAGCACCGAGGCAGCCTGTTGTGATCCATAGAGCACAGCCAGCTGCGTTTCTGCATCGTGACGCACCGCATGCCGACGGTAATAATCGTAGCGCAAGCGTATAGCTATCGTATAAGCAAGATTTGCCAGTGAAGCAGGACAGATAGGATGAGCATACTCCAACAAGCGGACAAACACCTCCTGCACCAAATCCTGAGAATCATCCATATCAATACCAGCGCAGACAAAGTAGCGTAGCCATCGTTCTCGATGACCACCGTAGTACTCTGTAATCAATGCCCGGTTCGCTTGCATAGCCTATCACATCGGACGCTTCTGAAAAACAGCACCCTTATTATCCGCAAATATAACGAATATTTTAAGAGAAACATTAGAATTCTGCAATTATTTCAAGAAATCCCCTATTTCCACAAACGACAAGAGGGCATGTCCGAAGACATACCCTCATTATTTATTCACCAACAGCTAGAACTGAGCATCAATAGATACCCTGCGCCAGCATGGCGTTGGCCACCTTCATGAAGCCTGAGATGTTGGCTCCCTTGACGTAGTTGATATACCCGTCAGGCTGTTTGCCATACTTCACGCACTGCTCGTGGATGGAGTACATGATGTACTGCAACTTCTTGTCCACTTCGGCAGCACTCCATGAGATGTGGCAAGCGTTCTGGCTCATCTCGAGTCCGCTAGTTGCTACACCACCTGCATTTACTGCCTTACCAGGTGCATAGAGCATCTTGTGCTCGATGAAGAGTTCGATGGCCTCGGGGGTGCATCCCATGTTGGAGATTTCGCCTACGCAGATGACACCGTTGTCGATGATGCGCTGGGCATCCTCGCCATCGAGTTCGTTCTGTGTAGCGCAGCAGAGGCAGATGTCTACCTTCTGCTCCCAAGGACGACGACCGGGGTAGAAGGTTGCCGAGGGATATTTCTCTGCATAGGGTTCCACGATGTCGTCGCCCGAATCACGTAGTTCGAGCATGTAGTCAATTTTCTCGCCACTGATGCCGTCGGGGTCATACACGTAGCCGTCGGGGCCACTGATGGTCACCACCTTGGCACCCAGCTCGGTAGCCTTGAGGGCAGCACCCCATGCCACGTTACCGAATCCGCTGATGGCCACGGTCTTGCCGCTGAGGTCGAGGCCGCGGGTAGCGAGCATCTGGTTCACGAAGTAGAGACCGCCATAGCCGGTAGCCTCGGGACGGATGAGTGAGCCGCCGAAGTCGAGGCCCTTACCCGTCATCACACCGGTGCACTCGCGTGTGAGTTTCTTGTACATACCCATGAGGTAGCCCACCTCACGTCCACCTACACCGATGTCTCCGGCAGGCACGTCGGTGTCGGGGCCAAGGTTGTGCCACAACTCTGTCATGTAAGCCTGGCAGAAGCGCATAATCTCATTCTGGCTCTTGCCACGGGGCGAGAAGTCCGAACCTCCCTTACCGCCACCCATGGGGAGCGAGGTGAGGGCATTCTTGAAGGTCTGCTCGAAGCCGAGGAACTTCAGGATGCTCAAGTTTACTGATGCGTGGAAACGGAGACCTCCCTTATAGGGACCTATAGCGTTGTTGTATTGCACACGATAGCCGAGATTGGTCTGCACCTCACCCTTGTCGTCCACCCATGTGACGCGGAAGGTAAGGATGCGGTCGGGCTCTACCATGCGCTCAATGATCTTTGCTTTTTCAAACTCAGGATGCTGATAATACACCTCTTCTACGGAGTGTAGCACCTCGGTAACTGCTTGAATGTACTCAGGTTCGTTCGGATGTTTGCGTTCGAGGTCCTGAATGATTTCGTTAATCTTCATAACGCTGCGTTTTTAGTTCAACAATATTTAAACACAATTACGAGAACAAAAATAGTGCAAGCCGAGCGAAAAAACAAGACTTGTTTTGTTTTTTTCCGAGGTGTCGCCTATTTTCTGATTGTACAACAAACTAAAGGTAGTACAAGTCGAGTGGAAAACATTGTTTTTCCGAAGCGCAATCTAATTTCTTTAGATTAGAAAGCAAAGGATAACTGTTGATAGCGCAGATCGCGCAGTGCCAATATCTCGCGTTGGAAGTTGCGAACCAAGAGCTCCGAGAGCTTGTCGCGCTTCTCAGGTTTCGCTACAATGGCATTCTTCGACCAGATGCGCTCCACGTTATAGTTACTATACAATTGTTCCATAAACGTGTCATCCGGATCTTGAGATTTGCCATCACTATTGGTCAGCATCCATTGAAAACGTCGGTAGCTCAGCAAGTCACAGAACTTCTTGAGCCTTATCTGCTCCTTATCACCGAAGCTAGACTGCTGGTGTTTCTTCCCCGTTGGTCTGTAGGGAGGGTCGAGGAAGAAGAAGGTATTTCCATGCGCCTCATTGTATGTCTTCTCATAGTCGCCACACACGATCGTTACTCGTTGCAGCAGCTTGCTATCCGCATAGATGGTGCGCTCGTCACAGATATTAGGATTGAGCAAATGGTTATAGGCGCCGTTGAAGCGTCCATTGACATTAATCCTATAATTTGCGTTCGATGTCTTGTTCAGGAAAATGAAGAGTGCCGCATGTCGCAAGCCATCAGACAGCCGGGCGTTGAATTCATCGCGCAACGTATTGAAATATTCCCGTCGCTCATCCTCATCGAGCGGGAGGAATTCCCGTTGGATTTTTTTGAGTTCGGTCACCAACTCTTTGGCTCTGTCGCGCACCATGTTGTACGCCCGGATGAGGTCCATGTTGCTGTCATTGATTACCGCCCGCTTGATGTTTGGGTAGGTCTGCAACATATAAAAGAGCAAGGCACCTCCTCCCACGAATGGCTCTATATAGGTTACGTCGGGCATGTCGGCAAAGTCAGCAGGTAGGGCTTGAGCCAGTATGTGTATGTGCTGGCTTTTTGATCCCGGCCACTTGATAAATGGTTGTGCTCCTATATATAATCCTGCCATTAGATGCTCCTGCTTGATTCCTGAAAACAAAAAATCTCCCTCAAAAAAACACACGACAACTCGGTGTTTCCTTAGGGTTGTACTTTTTTGCCAACTCTTTCAGCCACAAAGATAATAGGTATAGATAGTTTAAACAAATATTTTTTCAAAAAACTCACTAAAAAAATTCCACAATCAGCAACTTTTGTCATATTTTGTAGGAAAAAGTTGACCAAACAGGTATTTTCTTCCACGTTTAGTCTTTGTTTGAATTTTGTTTTAACGTCTTCAAAGGGAGTTTTCAGGAAGCCGACCAAAGAGCCAACCAAAACATAATAGCGACATTTTTTCAAACAGATTCTTGAATTCTATTTTGAATTTTCATAAAGAAGTTTTACTTTTGCTATCACAACTCAGTTAATCATAATACTAACTAAAAAGAAAAGACACAAGATGGTAAATCGTTTTATTCTCAACGAAGTGTCCTACTTCGGTCCCGGAGCACGCAAGGAGCTCCCTGGTGTAATCGCTCGTTTAGGCTTCAAGAAGGCCATGATCGTAACCGACAAGGGCCTCATCCAATATGGAGTAGCCAAGATGGTGAGCGACGTGCTCGACGAAGCTGGCATCCCCTACGAGATCTATAGTGAGGTAAAGCCCAATCCCACCGTGACCAACGTACAGATGGGTGTTGAGGCTTTCAAGAAGTCTGGTGCCGACTGTCTGGTGGCTATCGGTGGCGGTTCGGCCATGGATACAGCCAAGGGTATCGGTATCATCATCACCAACCCCGAGTTTGCCGACGTGGTATCACTCGAAGGCGTGGCACCTACCAAGCATAAGAGTGTGCCCATCATCGCACTGCCCACCACAGCCGGCACAGCTGCCGAGACTACCATCAACTACGTCATCATCGACGAGGAGAAGCAGAAGAAGATGGTATGTGTTGACCCCAATGACATACCCTGCTGCTCCATCGTAGATGCCGAGCTCATGTACTCGTTGCCCAAGGGTACCACAGCAGCTACGGGTCTTGATGCCCTTACTCATGCTATCGAAGGTTACATCACCAAGGCAGCTTGGGAGATGTCCGACATGTTCGAGATTGAGGCCATCCGCATGATCAACAAATACCTGCGCACTGCCGTATTCGAGCCCACCAACCCCGTTGGACGCAACGGTATGGCCGTAGCTCAGTATATTGCCGGTATGGCATTCTCTAACGTAGGTCTCGGTGTCGTTCACGGCATGGCTCATCCGATGGGTTCGCTCTTCGATATTCCTCACGGCGTGGCCAACGCCTTGTTGCTCCCCACCATCATGGAGTTCAATGCCCCCGTATGCCTCGACAAGTACGTAGAGATTGCCAAGGCCATGGACGCATATCGTGAAGGCATGACCAAGGAAGAGGCCGCCGAGGCAGCTTGCAAGGCGGTGCGCGACCTGGCCATCGAAGTTGGCATACCACAGCACCTGACCGAAATCGGTATCAAGGAGGAGGACATCCCCGCTTTGGCCGAGCAGGCTATCACCGATGTATGCACACCGGGCAACCCACGTGAGGTGACGAAGGAAGACATCATCGCCCTCTACAAGAAGGTTCTCTAAGAGCCACTATCCGTTCCCATGTGGAACTGCCTATACAATTGCCGCCATCACATTACCATATGTAGATGGCGGCAATACCTTTCTTTTCACTCATAACTCTTCCTTTTTTCACTCCTGAACACTGCTACTCTTTTTCGCAGCCACTCGCTTACTTTTTCTAAAAACTTTTTCATAGCACTCCTATTATATTATATATTGGTTATCGTTATCGTTGACAGCATGCGTCATGCTATCTGAAGGCAATTTATATAGAGATGTCAGGAATATATACAACCATTTCATCGATGATTATTACGCTTTCATAGAGTATAATGGAATAAAAGGCGGAGATACAATAAAACAACTTCGCGATTTAATTAATAGGATAGGGAAAAGTGTTGGTACTTAGGATTAATGTTAATAGTTCAAGAGTTACAAGAGATATAAAGAGGATTACGTAATCCTTTCATCATTGAATATTCGAATCTTTCAAGAATAATCGATAATCTCTCTAACTTCACCAATAAACTTCCCAATACGATATCAAACAATATATCTCATATGTACTCTGTGTTAGGGAAACAGGTACATCTTCTGAGTTTAACGGAGAGAAGTGTTAAGTAAGTTTTACTTAAACAGATCTACCAAATAGGATAGCTTGATGGTGATGGTGGTATTGGCTGAGCGGCCGAAGGGGTCGGCCTTGGAGTTGCCATACATATCGGATAGGCCAAAGAAGTAGCGCCCTTCAAGGGTGAAGTTGCCGATGGAGGTCTTTAGCTCCATGCCCGCACCGCCAGCAATACCATATTCAAAGGTGTTCTCTATCTGTTTGCCATATTGTGCGGTGATGCCGTTGGGACGGTTAGTGGGGTTCCATGGATGCTCTTGAGTGTATCCATACGTCTCATCATCGCTGAGGTAAAGGCCAATCTGAGGACCTGCATTGAAGAAGAACTGCACACCGCGTTCCTCTTGTCCCCAACCGAGATGAGCAAAGAAGGGTATTTCCACGTAGTTCGTAGTGCGGCAGTAGGTGTTGTTGCTGCCATCATCAATCATCTCGTTCCAACCGCGTTGGGCGAAGTTTACCTCGAGCTGGGCGGCACAGATGAGCGCGAAATATTTCTCCGTGGTGTAGCGTAGGGTGAAGCCACCAGTATATCCAGGCTGCAGCCCTTGCTTGATGGTGGGACTAAAGTCGACGCTGCTGAGGTTGTAGCCTCCGTTGAAGCCAACAGCGAGGTTGTTGCGCAACTCGCCTACCTGGCTAAAAGCACTGGTGGCAAGGAACATGCATAGGAGAGGTAGTAGCAGTCGTCGCATCAGTCGAAATCAATTTTTTGAAGTTGATAATCTCTGCCAAAATGTACGAAGAAGGCCTTACGATTGATGAATCCTCCCCAATTGTTGACTCGCTCAAACTTGAAACCGGTCTGTATGGGGTCATATTTCATCTCGCTCAAACGGTTATCCATATCCGTGCCGTAGAGATGCAGTGCCTTGAGGAAATAATATCCGATATCGAATCCGAGGATGGCATATTTGGGGTATCGGTTCACGATCTCCTTGCTGTAGGTACGGCGGTATTTCTTATGGAAGTCGACAGCCTGAGGAAGCAGGTTGTTGGTGTAGAACGATGAGTAGAAATAGGTGTCAATCTCGTAGAACGAGGCCAGATGATTGTTGGTATACACCTGATACTGTGGATAACCGAAGAGATGAAGGTCGTACTTAGTGGTGGCGGTATCGCGCACCAGCAACTGGAATACGGGCATCATATTGTTGAGGATACCGGCCTTCTCGGAAGTCATCATGAGGATGTTCTGACGTTTCAGGTCCAAGCGTGAGAATATGGTGTCTTTGTTTGTGGCGGTGTCTGCGACGAGCGTGATGTATGGCATGTTACGCCCAGCCAACTCCTGCTTGAATCCGGCAACGATGCCATCGTCGGTCTCATCGGGTGACTCGAAGAAGATTACGTTGGGATGAGGGAATTGACGGAAGAAATGGTCGTAGACCTCAGAGTAGAAGTAGCTCTGGGGTGTATTCACCTGATAGATGTAGGGATTGGTGAAGACCTCGTCGACGCTGCGGTCGAAAGGTATCACGAGCCTTATGCCTGTCGTGTCGGCAAAGGCGGCAGCCTCAGCGATGTGCTTGCTGTGCACGGGACCTATGATCACGTTCATCTCGCGCATCTCGGGACGTGACAGTATGGGACGGATAGATGCCCACTTGTCGCCCGAGTCGTAGACATGCAGGTCGATGGAGACTCCCTCTTTCTTCAGGCTATCGAGTGCCAGCAAGAGACCTTCGTAGAACTCCACCATTTTTTGTTGGTCGCTACTGAGGCTGTCCGTATCGAGTGCGAACGGGAGTATCAGTGCAGCCTTTATCTGCTCGATGTCAGCAACCAGCTCCTTGGATTCTGCGAATAGCTCTTCATCGGAGGGTATGACAGCCGGCGTAGGAGGAACCTGCTCCTGCTGCGGTTGTGAAGCAGCCCTTGCAGCAATCTCCTCACGAGAATAGGGGATGCAGATGACTTCGCCTCGCTTCAGCTTGCGGGTTTTCAGTTCAGGGTTGGCTTCGAGGAGCTCCTGCTGGGTGATGCCATACATGCGGCTGATGCGGAAGACATTCTCCTTGCGCTTTACCTTATGCTCGGTCTTGCACTGGAGTTGCTGCTCCATCACGGCCTCTTCCACTACAGGTGCCGCAACCTCTTTTATGCCTTGGCCAATGAGTGGATTCGGTTCCGTCACTTTGGGGGCAGTCTCCAGTACCGTTTCCTGTTCAAGCTTCTTTTCAGGGATAACAATCACTTGTCCCACTTTGAAGTTCTCGGCACTCAACCCTGGGTTCGCATCGCATATCTCTTTGGCCTTGAGCCCATAGATTACGGTCAGACGGTAAAGTGTTTCCCCTGTTTTTATAGTATGGAACTTTTTGCCCCCCTCGTCAGGCGTTTCTGCAGATATCTCTTCCACACGTTTTTTCTGGGGGATAAGCAGTTGCTGCCCCACCTTTATCACCACATCACTACCAGGATTGAGAGCGATAATCTCAGCCTCGGTGACCCCGTACATCCGTGAAATGGAGTATAAGCCTTGTCCTTTAGTCACTGTATGGAGAAAGGTTTTGTCTTCCTGTGCCACTGTCGCATGCAGGGGGAGTAGCACAAGAAAAGCCAAGGCTGCGATATGTCTGAACAAAATTCCCATATTTCCTAATTTATATATTGTGGTGCAAAAATAGCACAAAAAAAGGGATTATCTTCGGTTTTATCGAAACTTTATGTTATTTTTGCAGAATAATTTGATTACCAACCAAAAGTTATACAAGTATGAGAAAGAGCGTATTTTTCGGTTTGATGAGTATTTTGATAGTATTTGCTTCCTGCAAATCGAAGGAGAGTGCCTACAAGCAGGCATATGAGAAGGCCAAGGCGCAAGAGAACACTCAGATTCAGGTAAATGCCCCCATGCAGGTAACTCCTGTAGCTACCCCAACTCCTGTTGTCACTACAGAATCAGACGATTATGAGGCAGCTCCTGTACGTCAGGAGCAAGTATCAGCTGTAGCTGTCAGCGGAGAGCTGAAGCCTTACAGCGTGGTGTGCGGAAGCTTTACCCTGCAAACCAATGCGCAAAACCTGAAGGACTTCCTGCAAGGCGAAGGCTATGCGTCAGGCATCGTGAAGAACGTGCAGAAGAACATGTTCCGCGTCATCATCGGCTCTTACGACACGAAAGTAGCTGCCGCACAAGCCCGCGAGGCCTTCAAGGCAAAGTATCCTAATCGTGCCGACTTCCAGGGGGCGTGGATCCTGCTGAACAAGTAATCCCTATACCTATTATATGTAAAGGGTGACCCTCTTCGGTCGCCCTTTATTATGAATCATCACGCATCACCGCTATCCTAGGCATCATATGGGACGCATCCTCGCTATTGATTATGGGAAGAAACGTACGGGACTGGCAGTCACGGACGTACTGCAAATCATCCCTAACGGACTGACTACCGTACCTACACACACGCTGATGGAATTTATCCTCGATTATGTGAGGCGCGAGCCTGTGGACCGCATCGTAGTGGGGCTCCCCAAGCAGATGTCGGGCCAGCCATCGGAGAATATGGCCCGCATAACCCCCTTCGTCAACCGGTTGCGCAAGGTGCTTCCTCAGATACCGGTCGAGTATGTCGACGAACGCTTCACCTCCGTGCTTGCCCATCAGGCGATGATTGATGGCGGATTGAAAAAAAAGGATCGCCAACGCAAGGAACTGGTCGACGAGATCAGCGCCACAATCATATTGCAGAGTTATATGGACAGTCGAAAGACTAAAGGCCTTTAATGAAAATTAGTCATTCGCAATGTACCACACACCATTTGATAAATTGTAAACAACTATGATATTACCCATCTATACCTACGGACAACCCGTATTGAGAAAGGTAGCCGAGGATATCACCCCCGACTACCCCGAGCTGAAAGAACTGATACAAAACATGTTTGAGACCAACGACCGCGCCGAGGGCGTTGGCTTGGCAGCCCCACAGATTGGTCTTCCCATCCGTGTGGTCATCGTTGACCTTACGCCACTGGCCGAAGATTTTCCCGAGTATGCCGACTTCCGTCGCGCCTACATCAACGGATACATCATTGAGACCGAAGGCGAAACCATACTTATGGACGAGGGATGCCTCAGCTTGCCCGGCATCCATGAGCGCGTGCCCCGCGCAGAGCGCGTACATATCGAATATATGGACGAGAACTTCGTGGAGCATGACGAGTGGATTGACGGCTATCTGGCTCGTGTCATCCAGCATGAGTTCGACCATCTGGAGGGAAAGGTCTTCACCGACCGCATCTCCCCGCTTCGCCGACAGATGAATAAGGGCAAGTTCAATGCCCTGCTCTCCGGCAAGGTTCGCTGCGACTACAAGGTCAAGGTTGCGAAGAAGTAAACGACAACAGATACTATGTTATTCTGAGTAACGTGAAGAAACGTGCACTCCGGAAGAATTTCGGCTAGGGTTCCTTCACATCGTTCAGGAGACAGAGACACTAAAGATTAGGATATCGTTGAAGCGCCTGCTCCATACCCTTCTGTTCCTTTGCATCCTGCTTGCAGCAAAGGCCCAGGTTAATACCGACCACATGATGCGTGTCGGGAGGAATGCGCTGTACTACAGCGACTATGTATTGTCGATACAGTACTTCAACCAGGTCATCAGTGCCAAACCCTACCTGCACGAGCCCTACTTCTTTCGGGGATTGGCAAAATTCTACCTTGATGACTTCGTCGGTGCCGAGGCCGACTGCTCTGAAGCGATTCAGCGTAACCCGTTTGTCGTCGACTGCTACCAGATACGTGGGTTGGCACGCATCAACCAAGGGAAGCTTGCCGAAGCAATCAGCGACTATCGCACTGCCCTGCGATATGCCCCAACTCATGAGAGCCTATGGCACAACCTCGCTCTATGCTATGCACATCTCAAGCAATACGAAGAATCGATAGGCGTACTCGACACGTTGATACAGGTGGCACCACGCTATGCCGAGGCGCTCAACATGCGTGCCCAAGTGAACATCCAGAGGAGCGATACGGCGGCTGCACTCAGTGATTTGGAAGCCTCTATGCGGATCAACAAGTACGACCCTGACGTGTATGCCACACGGGCGCTCGTATACCTGCAGCAAGAGCGCTACGAAGAGGCCGACGAAGACCTTACCTATGCTATCTTGTTGGACCCCAAGAGTGGATACTACATCAACCGCGCCCTCACTCGGTACAATATGCAGGAACTGCGGGGAGCTATGGCCGATTATGACCTGGCTCTTGAACTCGACCCGAGCAATGTGCTCGGCCACTACAACCGAGGATTGCTCCGTGCACAAGTAGGCGACGACAACCGCGCCATAGACGACTTCACCTTTGTGATTGAGCATGAGCCTGACAATACCTTCGCTATATTCAACCGTGCCCTGTTACTAATGTATACCGGAGACCTTGAAGCAGCTGAAACCGATTTGAACCGCGTGCTCGAAGAATATCCCAAATTCCTCTATGGCTACCAGTGCCGTGCCGACGTACGCCGCAAACAGGGACGTCTCAAGGATGCAGAGCAGGACGAGCTCATCGTGCTGCGTGCTCAGATGGAAGAGCAGAATCGCCTACTTGCAGGGCAAAGCGGCAAAGAGGACACGGAAGAAGAGGAGGAGAACACCCGCAAGGAGTCAGACAAGAACATACGCAAGTACAAAAACCTGGTAGTTTCCGACGATGCCACCAGCGGCACAGAGTTCTCGTCGGCCTATCGGGGGAAAGTGCAGAACCGAAACGTCTACGTAGCTCTGCAGCCACTCTTCGTCCTTACCTATTATAATAAGGAGAGCGAGGTGGGACGTATCATCCACTATCATCGCCACCTTGAGAGCATCAACCGTACTCAGCAGCTCCCCCTCCCGCTACTAGTCACCGCATCGGAGCAGGCCCTCAATGAGGAGCAGATAACATACCACTTCGACGACATAGACCGCCAGACGAGACGTTTTTCCGGCGAGGAGGACGAGGCTATCCACTATTTTGCCCGTGGCACAGACTTTTACCTCATACAAGACCTCTCGGCTGCTATTGACGACTTCACCCAGGCCATTGGCATCGACGGTTCGCTATGGTTTGCCTACTACAGCCGAGCCGTAGCACGATACAAACAGATGGAGACGGAGCGTGCCGATCTCGACGACGACACCCCACAGACAGCGACCTCGACCACCGACTTCATGTCCGACGGACGCCTTACCGATTATCAGCTCATCCTCGCCGATCTCAACAAGGCCATAGACCTGGCTCCCGACTTTGCCTATGCCTACTACAACCGCGGCAATGTGTTGTCGTGGCTCAAGGACTATCGGGCGGCCATCGTCAGCTACGACGAGGCCATCGCATTGGAGCCTTCACTTGCCGAGGCATATTATAATCGAGGGCTCACCTACATCTTTCTTGGCGAAAATGCCCGAGGCGTTGCCGACCTCAGCAAGGCTGGCGAACTGGGCCTTTACAGCGCTTACAATCTCATCAAGCGCTTTGCCGAATAGGCAGGAAAAGAGAAGTACGATATTTTTCATTGCGCAGGCAAAAAAGTTGCACAAATGTTTGCATATTTCAATAACTTGTTGCTAACTTTGTGTTGCACCTCATCGAAATGCTTACCAAAAGGCAGCGATAAGAGGCAACCAAAGTTATGGATACGACAAAGATAGACCTTTCGGAAGTCCTTAAGACGCACTTTGGATTCGACAAGTTCAAAGGTGACCAAGAGGCCATTATCCGCAACTTGCTTGCGGGAAACGACACATTTGTACTGATGCCTACCGGTGGGGGTAAGTCGCTCTGCTATCAGTTGCCCTCGCTCATCATGGAGGGCACGGCCATTGTCGTGTCCCCGCTGATTGCGCTGATGAAGAATCAGGTCGACGCTATCCGCAACTATAGCGAAGAGGATGGTGTAGCACACTTCCTCAACTCTTCGCTCAACAAATCGGCCATCGAGCAGGTCAAGGCCGATGTCATATCAGGCAAGACCAAGCTGCTCTACGTCGCCCCCGAATCGTTGACCAAAGAGGAGAACGTAGAGTTCCTGCGCTCAATCAAGATTTCATTCTATGCCATTGACGAGGCCCACTGTATCTCTGAGTGGGGACACGACTTCCGCCCTGAATACCGAAAGATACGCCCCATTATCAATGAGATATGCCAAGCTCCGGTGATAGCCCTTACTGCTACTGCTACGCATAAGGTAAGGGATGACATCAAGAAGAGCCTTGGCATTCTCCATGCTACGGAGTATTGCTCATCATTCAATCGGCCCAATCTCTACTATGAGGTACGACCCAAGACAAAGAATGTAGACCACGAGATTGTACGCTACATCAAGGCAAACCCTGGGAAGTCGGGCATCATCTATTGCCTCAGCCGCAAGACGGTAGAGGAATTGGCCGAAGTGCTTCGCGCCAACGACATTCCTGCTGCAGCATACCATGCAGGAATGGATTCTGCTGTGCGCTCGCAAACTCAAGACGACTTCATCATGGAACGTATTGACGTCATTGTTGCTACGATCGCCTTTGGCATGGGTATCGACAAGCCCGACGTCCGTTATGTCATCCACTATGATATCCCCAAGAGTTTGGAAGGATACTACCAAGAGACCGGACGAGGCGGACGAGATGGAGGCGAAGGGCGCTGTATTGCATTCTATAATAGCAAAGATTTACATAAACTAGAGAAATTCCTCGAAGGAAAACCTATAGCAGAACAGGACATTGGCAAGCAGCTGTTGCAAGAGACTACCGCCTATTGCGAGTCGTCAGTGTGTCGCCGCAAACTGCTGCTCCACTATTTTGGTGAAACGTACGAAGAGGAGAATTGTGGTAATTGTGATAACTGTTTAAACCCAAAGAAACAAGTGGAAGCTAAAGAACTATTATGTACACTCCTGGAAACGGTAATGGCCGTTAAGGAGAACTTCAAATCAGATTATCTGATCAATGTCATTCTCGGAAAAGAAACATCCGAGATATTGGCACATCAGCACGATGAACTGGAAACATTCGGCACGGGAGCCGGAGACGGGGAAAAGACATGGAACGCCGTAGTGCGCCAAGCACTCATCTCAGGATACATAGAGAAAGATGTCGAGAACTATGGCCTAATCAAATTGACGGCTGCAGGAAAGAAATACCTCAAAAATCCGCAATCGTTCAAAATCGTTGAGGACCGCGACTTCGAGGAGGAGGAGAATGAAGATGCTCCCATGAGAGGAGGAGGCACCGTGGTTGTCGACCCGGCTCTCTTCTCCATGCTCAAGGATTTACGCAAGAAGGTGTCCAAGAAGCACAATCTCCCACCCTACGTCATCTTCCAGGACCCCTCTTTGGAGGCAATGGCCACAACATACCCCATCACCCTTGAGGAGCTGAAGAATATTCCAGGTGTAGGCGACGGCAAGGCCAAACGTTATGGAGAAGAATTTATCGACCTCATCCGTCGACACGTAGAGGAGAATGAGATAGAACGTCCTGAAGACATCCGTGTACGCACCGTAGCAAAGAAGTCACAAATGAAGGTCAGCATCATACAGAGCATCGACCGCAAAGTTGCACTCGACGATATCGCCGTAGCTAAAGGCATTGAATTTGATGAGCTTCTCGATGAAGTTGAGAGCATCGTATATTCAGGCACCAAGCTTAACATCGACTACTTCCTCGACGAAGTGCTTGATGACGACAAGGTCGATGAGATTTACGAATACTTCAAGGAGTCAGAGACCGACGATATCGAAGATGCTATCGACGAGCTGGGCGATGACTACAGCGAAGAAGAGATACGATTGGTGCGCATCAAGTTTATTAGCGATATGGCCAACTAAGTGTCGTTTTCAAAATAGGAATTAGGGGCATGTCAAAACACTGGCATGCCCCTCACTCTTATAATTTGTTCGGAGAGACTCGACGCTTACTTGTACCGCTCAAGCAGAGCTGAGGCTCCGCCATCGCCTAGCGTTGCGGCTTTTTCCAAGTAGGGAATGCCCCTTGACTTGTCACCCAGTTGGATATAGCAGAAGCCCAAGAGCCTATTACAATCCGTATCATCGGGGAAAGCCTCAGTAAGCACCTCCAAAATGGGCAACGCCTCAGCATAGTGAGCCACCCGCACCAAGAGCGATGCCTTCTCGAGCAGATACACGGGCTGGCGTGGTGCAAGAGCGATGGCGCGCTCTATATCGTCCAATGCCTGTTGGAACATGCGGCCGGCAGCCTCGGACTGCTCGCGCAAGTAATAGAAACGGTCGGTATTGATGGTGCCCACTAGCTCTTCATAGAGGTTGTAGTCGGCCACGGCAGGGCGGTGTAGCCCGTGGCGTGCCTTGAGCAATGCACGCTCTAATACGTAAGGAGCCGACTTTTGAATTGTCAATTGTGAATTGTCCATTGTCAATTGAGCTTTGTTTACCGCGCTATCCAAGAGTGCGATGGCAAGTTCCACGTCTCCCTCACCGGCACGCTGCTCTATGATGTAGGCAGTGCGTAGCCAAGTGTCGGGGCTGCCGATGTCGCTACGGTTGACCTCCATATACTTCTCGTAAGCGGAAGTGTAATCTTTCATCGTGATGTAGATATCGCCCTGCTGCTGGGTGTAGATGGGCATGGGATTGATGGCACGGGCCTTGTCGATTTCGGCAAGTACGCGCTCACAGTTCCAGTCCTTGTATTGTTGCAGCGTGTCGAGGGCTACTGAGAGCATTTGCTTGGCAATCTGGAAGTGTACCTCGTCGGCTTTGTCTGCAGCACGTTCAAGTGCCATGGCGTGATCGGCCTCTGCCAGTGCATAGGCACTGTCGCTCTTGAGGGCGATATGGTGTGCTGCGCGACTGAGGTAGCCTTCGTGGCTGTCGGGGAAGGAAAGGATGAACTCATCGATGACCTCGCTGCGCAGTGATGCATCGTCTTGGTCGGATACAAGGAAAAGGCTTACCAATGCCTGGTCGATATCT
>JAZPZS010000105.1:0-4103 GCA_045544835.1 Bacteroidaceae bacterium
TGGGTAGAGCCTTCACCCGAAGAGCGCCCCGACAATGGTGATGGAGCAGCCAACTTCAAGAGCCGTCTTTCGGCCCGTGCATTCAAGGAAATGGGAGCCGGATGGTATGTCAAGAACTACACTCCCGATGCTTCGCTCAAGGGACAGCGCCTCTTGCTCGACTTCGAGGGCATCATGTACGTTGGTGATGTATACCTCAACGGCGAGCGTATTGGCGGCACCGACTATGGTTATGTGGGCTTTGAGATTGATGTCACCAAGAAGCTCAGCTTCGATGCGCCCAACATCATTGCAGTGCGTGCCCATACAGCAGAGCCGCTCAACTCCCGTTGGTACACTGGTGGCGGACTCTTCCGCGATGTCACTCTTGTGGCTACCAATCCTACCACATGGTTTGAGCGCCATCCGCTCTACATCACTACTACCGACAATCGCATCGTGGAGATTCAGGCCGAGATCGCTACTCGTGCCCGCATCAATGAGGTACCCATGCGCACCGTTGTTCGCGATGCCGATGGCACAGTCGTATATACAAGCACCAAGAACGTGCCCATCAACCGCAAATGGCGCACCATGGAGCTCAAGACCGACTCTTTCGTAGTGGAGAATCCCCGTCTGTGGAGTTGCGAGACGCCTCACCTCTACACCGCCTCGGTAGCTATCCTTGATGCCGAGGGTGCTGTGATGGACAGCGTGGCCCACACCTTCGGTATCCGCACCATCGAGTTCTCTCCCGAGTTTGGAATGAAACTCAATGGCGAGAAGGTCATCCTTAAGGGTATTGCCAACCATCATACTTTGGGCGCCCTCGGTGCAGCAGCCTATCCGCGTGCTATTGAGAAACGCCTTCAGTTGCTCAAGGAGTATGGTTTCAATCATATCCGCACTTCGCACAACCCCTACAGCAAGTCGTTCATGCAGCTGTGCGATGAGTATGGCTTCCTTGTAGTCGATGAACTTTACGACAAGTGGCTCACTTCGTTCTGCGGTGGCCGTGCCGACTGGATGAGCCTTTGGCCCCGTGACCTCCCGGAATGGGTGAAGCGTGACCGTAACCATCCCTGTGTGGTGATGTGGAGCCTGGGTAATGAGCTTCAGACCTACAACTCGCTCCCCTTCAATGACTGGGGTGTTACTACCTATCGTATGATGAAGCCTGTGCTCCTGCGCTATGATGATACACGCCCCATCACGGTGGCTATGCATCCCCGTGGACGTCATCTTGACACGGATTCTCTGCCCGCACCGCTGGTTCATGAGACCGACATCGCTTCCTACAACTACCGTTATATGTACTTCCCTGGCGATAGCCGCCGCTTCCCCAACCTGATGTTCTATCAGAGCGAAGCCAACACCAGCATGATGGGTCCCAACTATTTTGAGATGGACCTCGATCGCGTGCTTGGCCTTGCCTACTGGGGACAGATCGACTACCTGGGCGAGTCAAATGGTTGGCCCGCCAAGGGTTGGGTGAACGGCTCGTTCGACCTCTCCCTGCAGCCTAAGGGCACCGCCTATTTCCTCAAGTCGATGTTTGTTGACGAGCCTGTAGTGCGCATGGCCATCATTGACAAGGCTGCCAAAGAGGTGATGTGGAACGATGTGCAGGTAGGTACTGGCGTCACTGGCGAGAGCTGGAACCGTGAAGAGGGTTCTAAGGTTTCGATGAATGTATATACCAACTGTGAGCGTGTTGACCTTGTTCTCAATGGACGTGTGGTAGCCTCCAAGGAGAACACCATGAATCCCCGCTCGCGCAACAAGATTAAGTTCGACAATATCGACTACGCTCCCGGCTACCTCGAAGCTGTGGCCTACCGCAATGGCAAGGCAGTAGCCCGTCACCGTATCGAGACCACCGGTGAGGCCAAGAAGTTGGCGCTCATCCCCGATGCCATCGAGTGGCAGGCCGACGGTACCGACCTCATGCACGTACGTGTACATGCCGTGGACCGCAAGGGCCGCCGTGTATGGGCAGCTCAGGAGCAGCTCACCTTCTCTGTGGAGGGCGATGCCCGCATCGTTGCAGTGGATAATGGCAATATCCTCAGCGATGAGCTTCACACAGGCAACACCCGCCGCCTCTACAATGGCTCGGCACTCGTGATTCTCCGTGCTGGTCAGACTCCCGGCAAGGTGGTGCTTACCGTTACCGACACTGCAGGCCGAAAGGCAAAGACGACGATGTACACCAAATGATGATTGATTGATGAACAACAAACGATATGGCAAGCGAGGGCCCAGCCAAATATTCCACTACTCAGCCGTAGAGGACACTACGCTGCTGCCCTTCCTTTATATGATATTGGCTCCCAAGAGCAAGAGCGACATCAAGTCGATGCTGGCCCACAACCATGTGGCCGTGAATGGTCGCCCCACCACACAGTTTGACACACCGCTTACTCCGCGCGACAAGGTGTCGGTGAACTTCACCCGCCCCTTTGCCGTGCTGCGTGCCAACCAGTTGCAGATTATCTACGAGGACAAGTACCTCATCGTGGTAGAGAAGGCTGCCGGACTGCTCTCCATGGGGCGCGACACCAACAAGAAGACGGCACAGGGATTGCTCACCGAGTACCTGAAGCAGAAGGACCCGCGTGCCATGGCCTACATCTGTCACCGTCTCGACCAATACACTTCGGGCATCCTCATCTTTGCCAAAGACCCCGACACGCAGCGCGAACTGCGCTTCGGATGGGACAGCTACATCCGTGAGCGTTGCTACACGGCCGTCGTGGAGGGCTGCCCCGAAGAGGAACATCAGGAGCTACGCCACTACCTCGTGGAGAACAACAACAATATGATGGTATATATCGCCCGCAAGCCCGACGAGGGCCGCTTGGCCGTGACACGCTACCGTGTGGTGCAGAGCAACGGGCATCACTCGCTGCTCGACCTGCAGATATTCACCGGCCGCAAGAACCAGATACGCGTACAGCTTGCCGACATAGGGCACCCCGTAGCCGGCGACCGCAAGTATGGTGGCAACACCAATCCCATAGGCCGGCTCATGCTGCACAACCACCGCCTCTCGCTCGTGCATCCCGTGACACGCGAACTGATGCACTTCGAGGCTCCCGTGCCTGCCACCTTCCGCAAGGTAGTTCAGTCGGCCAAGGATGAGTAGCCAGCAAAGCAAGACACCACGTTTCTTCGACTTATTATTAACATTGATATAGCAGAGGCGCACCCACAAAGGATGCGCCTCTTTTCCATCTATACAATCACAACACATAGGTTACAAAATGCCGCTTTTATGCGTTTTTTCCAAGATGTACCGAGAAAAGTGTAAAGAAACTTTACAATTTTCGCTCAAAAAAGCGTTTTTTCGATTTTTTCTTGCGATAGTGCTTGCCCGTGTGAGTAACTTCGCTAAGCAAATCGGAACAAAAGAATTTATGCCAACCCATATGAGAAAAAACGAAAGCGTACAGCCAATAAATCGCGAGAACAAAGCAAAAAACTCGCGTAACCGTGGATAGGTAATGAAATATCCATGGATACGTGATGAAATATCCGCGGAAATTTAATGAAATATCCACGGATACGTAAACTTTTTGGTAAGCAAACTGAAAAAATGGAAGGGAAGAACCGAAAAATAGGAAGGAAAAGTAGGGAAAACGAAAAAAAAGAATTGTCCTGCTCGGCAAAAGTGTCAAAAAATTTGACACTTTTCGTCGAAAAAATCATTTTTTGCAAAAAAGTCATGGTGACGTTTGGCAGTTTCAATAATTTTGCTTATAGATTTATATGCAGCAAGAGAGTGCGCCCCCTTTTCTGCATAATAAGGTATAATGGAACTAGGAATGTATAACTAAAAACACATAACGACAATGAAAGAGTTCTTCAAGAATCTCGGACGCTACAAAGTGTCGTCCGTGCTCAACATCCTCGGTCTGAGCATCGCCTTTGCGGCGGCCTACATCATCTTGGTGCAAGTGAACCACGACCTCACCTACAACCGCTGCTTCAAGGATGCGGATAGGGTGTATAGGCTCGACTTTACCTCTTCTTTTATTACCGACGAGCAGGACGAGTGGATGATGCTCATGTCGCACGCCTTAGGAGAAGCATTGGGTACGGACAATAGTGCCGTAGAGCAA
>JAZPZS010000106.1:0-4111 GCA_045544835.1 Bacteroidaceae bacterium
CAGCTGCGAGCGAAGCAATGCAGCTTTTGCGAGATTTGCGAGATTCGCGTGAGAAACAAAGTGAAACCTTCTGTGAGATTTCTTGGACGAGCCAAGCGCAAGCATTGTGAGATCTGTGTGAGACCTAATTTCGCGTGAGAAAATAAATTGTCTTTCCTAATAAAGAATAAACAATGAATACAATAAACAATACATTCAGCCTCCGCCGCCTGTGGAACGTGTTGCGCATCGACCTTAGGGCCTATACGAACACGCGGATGATGTACATTGGCATCCTGTTTATCTTCTTGGCAAGCGAGTCGGGCGACCTGCGTCACTGCATCGCCAGCTATAAGATGGGTGTGGTGGATGCATCTCAGCTGTTCGCGATGTATGTTGACGGACTGGCTCCCATGTTCTACGCCTTTCTGGTGGGCATGATGCTGTTTAGTATCTCCACCCTGTCGGCTATGGGAGAGAAGAACGACGTCATCTATTACCTCTCGCTGCCCGCTTCCAATAAGGAGAAGTTCGTGTCGCGTGTGCTCATTGCCCTTGTCGAGCCCATCGTGTTTGTGATACTGACCATGCTCGTTGTCGACCTCCTGCGCATAGGCCTTGTAGAGTATCGCATGGGCGTAAACCCCGACTATGCCGTGCTCTCGGCCGACTTCAAGGGATTCACCGTGCCGGCTCTGTTGGGTAAAGGGTGGCAGACGATACAGGATATGTTTATGCATGGTGGTACGGAGTATGTCAATGCCGCAGGCGATATCTCTATGGCTGGCTTCGGCTTCAGCACCTTCCGTGGTGTGCTGATGGTGCTGCTCTGTATCGTGTCGCTGCTGTTCGTCCACTCCCTCTTCTTGCTGATAGGTAGTTGCTGGACTAACTTTACCGCCATGGCACTCACCATCGTAGGTGGCACCCTGTTCATCCTGCGCGGCAGGGCAATCGATGCTGTTGCCTCGGCAGGCGATGGTGCGGTCACAGCCTACGGCGGTCTGCTGCAGCATGAGGCGTGGAGCGTCGTCGTGCTGCTGCTCCTGTCTGCCCTCACCTTGCTCAACTGGCGTGTCGGCTATCGCAACTTCGCACGGAAGCAAGTGGTGATGCCGAGTAGACATATATGTATGTTAAAAAAGTAGTGTTTTTGTCATCCTGAGTGAAACGAAGGATCTCGTGAACAGTTAGGACGTTTTTCGGCGTATTCTTCGAGATTCTTCACCTTCGGTTCAGAATGACAAACAATAAAGAGAAAAACAATGAAAACAATAAACAATAAATTCAGCCTTCGTCGCCTATGGGAAGTGATGAAGCTCGACATATTGGCCGATAGAATATATATTATTAGTTGGTTCCTCATATTGTTGGGCTTTATGTCCGTTTGGCAGTTTGTGGAATTGCGTGATGCAGTAGAGGTGTTTCACCGTTCGGGACACGATTATGCAGCCACCTCATTTGGATTAGAGACGTTCAGCCACTCTATGATGGTATATGTGATGGTACTTGTAGCTGTAACTGCAATGATAGGCAATCCGATAAAGGAGAAGGGCAAGGCTATCAACTATCTGATGGTTCCTGCTACGAGTTTGGAAAAGTTCGTGTCGCGTACTTTCCTCTCTCTATTTGGCGTGACAGCCTTGGCTTTAGTTGCTTGGTTCTTGGCCGATGCGCTTCGCATAATGGTCGTGTCTATTGCTCCCCGTTATGCTGAGTTGCCTACAGGGTTCAAGGAGTTTACCCTGACTCGCGCATTAAGTTTTGTTTCAGCGCTATTCGTTCAGGAAGTACGCCCAGACGTTATGCTTGTGGCCAACTATGCTATTATGGCATTCTATGTATTCTTTCACTCACTAGTACTGCTTGGTGGCTGTATCTTCCGTGGTTTCTTTGCGGCACTGGCACCGACCATCGCTTTTACATTTGTGATGTTTAAGACCGAGTTTCTTGATGTTTGGGAGAGATTGATTGCAAGTACCCCAGTGTTGATACTTGCCGTTACTCTTGCTTTGGTCATTCTCAACTGGTGGCTCAGTTATCGCTACTTCGCACGCAAGCAAGTGGTGCCTGTGAATCGAGTGAACTTTTTTAAGAACAGAAAGGAGGCCGTATGAATTTCAAGGACAATAACCCAATATACTTGCAGATAGCCGAGCGCATCTGCGACGAGATACTGCAGGGCACCTACCGTGAGGACGACCGCATCCCCTCGGTGCGCGAATATGCCGCCATCGTGGAGGTCAACGCCAACACCGTGGTGCGCACCTTCGACCACCTGCAGTCGCTCGAAGTCATCTACAACAAGCGTGGCCTCGGATACTTCGTGTCCAAGGGTGCCGTGCGCCGCATCACCAAGGAGCGCAAGCGCACCTTCCTCACCGAG
Source organism: Bacteroidaceae bacterium (assembly GCA_045544835.1). GTDB lineage: Bacteria > Bacteroidota > Bacteroidia > Bacteroidales > Bacteroidaceae > UBA1189. Next base: position 2,366 of record JAZPZS010000106.1, read on the forward strand.
GAACTGCCCGAGCTATTCCGCAAGATGGATTCACTGAAGATCTCCTTCGATGAGCTGCGCGAGTTGTATGAGAATAGGGAACAGAAATTTTAATTCGTGAAAAATTGCCTTTAGCCCCTGCGGGCGGCGAACTCGTTTCGTGGATAATTACATGGCAATTCATGTTTTCTTTTCTCTTTAGACACGAATTACCGTGAATTGCCCACAAATTATCCATAAATAAAATTCGTGTAATAACATAAACAACCAATACAATGAAACCAACCAAACTTTCAATTTTGAATTTTCAAGGTTCGCGCAAACGAGCGCAACGTAAGTTTACTTACTGGTTGTGCAGCGAGTGCAGCCGAAGCTCAACAACAAAGTTGTTAATTTCTTTCGCTCTTGCCGTGGTGATGCTGCTGGGGGCGTGTGGTGACAGAAATACTGTCCCCACTTCATTTATTGTAGAGGGCATTTTGTCTGATTCTTCTTGTCATGGGAAGCAAATTAACTTGCAGCGTTACTCTGACGGGAAGTCTTTGGGAGTGACCACGGTTGAAGGCGACCGATTCATCTTTACAGGCGTGGCAGACACAGCGGAATTTTGCCGTATTGATGTAAGCGAAAGCCTCTATAATAATCTGATTCTGGAGAATGGCCGCATCTATGTGCCAATGGTGCATACCCGAAAAGGACAGGAACAACCTTTTGCAACAGGCAGCAAGGGCAATGAATCCTATGCTGAGATTATGACATTGAACAAGAAATTTAGGGTAGATTATGTAAGGATTATTGATAGCCTACGTGCTCTCTATCCCGATGCGGAGGAGTTCTCCAAAGCATTAGAACCCCATTACCAGACCTATCTGCAAACAATCAAAGAGAAGAGTAAGGAGTTGTTTGACGCCCATCGTGACGATGCCATAAGCTACACACTGTTTTCAACCCGCTTCTATCAGACTCTGGAGCTGGAGGAGCAATTTGCCGTTATCGATGCTTTGGATCCTCATGTAAAGAGCTCACCCTTCGTACAGAATGAGTGGGAGAAACTTAACAGTGAGAAGGAGGAGCGCATCCAGTTTGAAAAGACTGGAGCAGGGAAGCAGTTTGTCGATTTCAATGGAAAGGACATTAACGGCAGACCGTCAAAGTTGTCGGATTATGTCGGCAAAGGCAACTACGTGTTGGTTGACTTTTGGGCATCATGGTGCGGTCCCTGCCGTGGCGAGATTCCCTACCTGAAGCAACTCTACAAGAAGTACAACGGTAAAGGCTTCACCATCCTTGGCGTTTATGTGTGGGATACAGCTGAGAATATGAAAACAGCCCTTAGGGAGGAACAGATTACTTGGCCCCAGCTCTTCGATTCCGAGAAAACAGCGACACAACTATACGGTGTTGGCGGTATCCCCCATATCATGCTCTTCGGCCCTGACGGCACTATCCTCGAACGCGGTCTCCGTGGCGAGAATATGATAAAGACCGTGGGAGAATACTTAGAGGCTGAGCAACAATAATTCATGAAAATTTGTAGCCAATTACATGGCAATTGCCTTTAGCCCATGCGGGCGGCGAACTTCGTTTCGTGTTCCCTTTTTTCAACACGAATTCCCGTAAATTGCACATAAATTAGCCATAAATAAAATTCGTGTAACGACATAAACAACCAAAATACAATGAAGACCAAACTATTCCTTGCCCTTACCGTGGCGGTGCTGCTGGGGGCGTGCACAGAAAAGACAAAAGCAGAGGACAACCGCGTGT
>JAZPZS010000107.1:0-10379 GCA_045544835.1 Bacteroidaceae bacterium
GCTGTCCGATAAAATGACTACTTTTGCCCATGGTTATAAGAGTTTGTGGTAAAACCAAAATAACCAAAAAGGACTGATTCCTCCAAATGGAACCAGTCCTAATTTTTTATTCTCTAAAAAAAGTTTTATCGGACACCAATATCAAATAATAAAGCGAATAGGGTGCAGCATGCTGCACCCTATTCTTGTTTTCCCTTCTTCTGGGACATGCTATACCCACTGCCCAATTCCGCGCTGCGAAGCAATGAAAGCACCGCCCACAAGGCGATTGCCCACGTAGAACACGGCCGACTGGCCCGGAGTGACTGCCGACACCGCTTCATGGAAGCGGATGAGCAGTTTGCCATCATCCACCTCGCGCACCACCTCGCATGGCACGGCACGACTGCGGTAGCGGATGCGCACCGTAAGCTGCTGCTCAGCGAAGAAGCGCTCGGCATCGACCAGCTGCACCTGCTCCACCAGCATATACTGCGCTACGAGTTGCTCGGCATCGCCCAGCATCACGGTATTCTTGTCGGGATTGAGCTTGAGCACATAGGCAGGCTTGCCCAGGGCTATGCCGAGTCCCTTGCGCTGCCCTATCGTATAATAAGGATAGCCCTGATGGGTGCCGAGAGTGCGACCTGCACTATCGACAAACTTGCCAGGCCCCACCAGCGTGTCAATCTGCGGGCAATGCTCGCGCAGGAAGTCGCGGTAGTCGCCCTCGATGAAGCACACCTCCATGCTCTCGCCCTCGCGTGCCTTGAGCGCAAAGTTCCTGTCGGCAAGGTATTGCCGCACATCGGGTTTCTTCCACCCTCCCAGCGGGAAGAGGCAGCGGGCGAGCACCTCCTGGCTGAGTCGCCAAAGGAAGTAGCTCTGATCCTTCTGTACGTCATCACCCGTGACAATATAGTAGTGGCCCTGCTCACATATGGTCTGCACATAATGCCCAGTGGCTATGTAGGCACAGCCGAGGCGGTCGGCCCACTCGGTGAGCATGCGGAACTTGAAGAGCGGGTTGCACATCACACAGGGATTGGGTGTACGGCCCTGCATATACTCGTCGATGAAGTATTGCACGATGCTGCTGCAGAACGGTTCACGCTCATCAACCACATGGTGCTCGATGCCTAATCGTACAGCCACCTCACGTGCCTCATCCACAAATTTGGGTTGGCCATCAGAAGCCAGTTGCGAAGCATTATCAAACACGCGCATCGTCACGCCCACCACTTCGTAGCCCTGCTCCTGCAACATCAAGCACACTGCCGTGCTGTCGATGCCACCACTCATACCTACCAGTACTCGCTTGTTCTTCTCCATCGTTCTGCGAAGTTAGTATTTTTTCGGAACAAAGCGATGCTATCCGATGTTTTTTTGCCCGCAAATTTTCGCACCCAACAAGAAATCCGTAATTTTGTATGATTTTTCAGAAAGGACAATAATGACAGAAAAGAAAATTCCGAGCGAACTAGGCACTCAGCCCGTAGGCAAGCTGCTGCGACAGTATGCCGTACCCTCTATCGTGGCCATGCTGGCCTCATCGCTCTACAACATTGTCGACAGCGTGTTCATTGGCCATGGCGTAGATGCCCTGGCGCTGTCGGGACTGGCCGTCACCTTCCCGCTGATGAACATATCCACGGCATTCGGTGCCATGGTAGGTATGGGTTCGTCGACCCTCATCTCGGTTAAATTGGGTCAGAAAGACTATGACACGGCGCAGCAGATATTGGGCAATGCCGTGGTGATGAACGTGGTGATGGGTGTCATCTTCGGCATCTTCGCACTGCTGTTCCTCGACCCCATCCTCTACTTCTTCGGGGCCAGCGACGCCACCATCAGCTATGCCCGCGAGTACATGCAGATAATCCTGCTGGGCAATGTGTTTACTCACCTGTACTTTGGCTTCAACGCCCTGCTGCGTGCCATGGGACATCCCAAGATGGCCATGCGGGCGACCATAGCCACGGTGATTATCAATACGGTGCTCGACCCCCTGTTCATCTTCAAGGAAATAGACCTCGGCTTCATCCAGTTTAGCGGCGCCGGCTGGGGCATCAAGGGTGCCGCCATAGCCACCATCCTGGCACAATGCATATCACTGGCATGGCAGGTGCGTGTGCTGAGCGACAAGCGCGAGTTCATCCACTTCAAGCGCGGCATCTACAAGCTCAAGAGCTATATCGTAAAGGAGGTACTCACCATCGGCCTCTCGCCCTGCCTGATGAACCTTGCCTCGTGCTTTGTGGTCATCTTCATCAACCGCGGCCTCACCAACTACGGAGGCGACTATGCGGTAGGAGCCTACGGCATCGTCCACAAGATGACCTTCATCTTCGTGATGATTGTCATGGGATTCAACCAAGCCATGCAGCCCATTGCCGGATACAACTATGGCGCCAAGGCCTACGACCGAGTGACCAAGGTGCTCAAAATTACAATCGGGCTGGCCACAATAGTCACTACGCTGGCATTTGTGGTGGGCGAGTTCTTCCCCGAATATGTAGCCCTCATCTTCACATCCGACGAAAAGATGATTGAGATGGCCGTGACAGGTATGCGCTACAACTGCCTCCTGTTCCCCATCGTGGGATTCCAGATGGTAGCGGGCAACTTCTTCCAGAGCATCGCTCAGCCCGGCAAGGCCATCTTCCTCTCGCTAAGCCGCCAGCTGCTGTTCCTAGTACCCTTCATACTCATCTTCCCCCACTTCTGGGGCATCGATGGTGTGTGGATAAGCCTTCCCGCATCGGACCTCGTGTCGTCTATCACGGCAGCGGTGATGCTGGGAATGTTCTTCAAGAAACATAAGAAATAATTTAGGGATTATGAAAAAGATTATCATCAACATTGGGCGCCAACTCGGTAGCGGCGGACGCAGCATTGCCGCCCTTCTGGCCAAGCACTACAACATCACAGCCTATGACCGCAAGCTGATAGAGCTGGCAGCCAAGGAGAGCGGACTCAGTGCCGAGTTTTTCGAGAATGCCGACGAGAAGAAGTCACACGGATTCTTCCACTCCATCTTCTCAAACCGCTCGGCTGCCAACGCGCTTACCCATAGCGACTCATACCTGAGCAACGACACCCTGTTCAAGGTACAGAGCGACATCATTCGCGACCTGGCCGAGCACGAGTCGTGCATCTTCATCGGCCGCTGCGCCGACTATATCTTGCGCGACAATCCCCACTGCATCAACCTCTTCTTCACCGCCAACCTCGAAGACCGCACGAGACGTATGGTCGAGGAGAAGGGCATCACCGCCGAGCAGGCTGCCGAGCTCATCGAGAAGACCGACCGCCGCCGTGCTACATACTACAACTACTACAGCGGCAAGACCTGGGGCGCAGCCGAGAGCTATGACCTCTGCATCAACACCTCGCACCTCGGCCACGAAGCCACGGCTCAGATGCTGATAGAGTATATTGACGAGAGAATTAAAAGTTAAAAATGAAACATTAAAACAAAATATAGGCTGCTGATATATCCATCAAAAGAAGATGACATCAGTCCTAATTTTTAACTTTTAATTTTCAATTTCCATGAAGCGCATCGGACTACTCTCTGACACCCACGGCCACTGGGACGAACGCTACGCACGGCACTTTGCCGAGTGCGATGAGGTGTGGCATGCCGGCGACATCGGTTCGCTCGAGGTAGCCGAGCGGTTCGAAGCCTTCCGACCCTTCCGCGCCGTACACGGCAATATCGACGGACGCGACATCCGCCTGCGCTACCCACAGGTCAACCGCTTCACCATCGAGGGAGCCGACGTGCTCATCAAGCACATTGGCGGCTACCCCGGCAACTACGACCCCTCCATTCGCGGCATCCTCTTCATGCGTCCGCCCACGCTCTTCATCAGCGGACACTCACACATCCTCAAGGTGATGCACGACCGCACCATCAACACCCTACACATCAACCCCGGCGCTGCCGGCATCCACGGATTCCACAAGGTGCGCACCCTTGTACGCTTCACCATCGACAACGGTACGTTCAGCGACCTTGAAGTGATAGAACTGGCATAAAGCGTTATCCGATGGAAATAGGCATCGCTTATCTACTCGCTTTTTCGCACCTTTGTAGTAAACCACGAAGATACTTGCACTCGCTGTGAAAAATATCCAAGCAAGCTGGATATTTCTCGCTCGTTTATTCGTATCTTTGAGGCAAACCTCGAATATACTTTCACTCGCTGTGAAAAATATCCAAGTAAGCTGGATATTTCTCGCTCGTTTATTCGTATCTTTGTCGGGAGAATAGAAAAAGTTTATGAAAAAAGCATCACAAGTGATATTTGAACGCAACGCAGTGGAGTTTGTCACCGTAGCAGCCGAGTATTGTGCCTTCATCGAGCGTAGCGAAGGACAGAAGCGTACTGAGTTTGTTGATACGCTACTCAAGATATTGCCATTGCTGTACATCAAGGCATTAATGATTCCCGAATGTGAGGTGATGAGTGAAGACGGGCTGGAAAGTTTTGTCACCGAAGACGACTACGAGGTGATACGTCTGAACCTGCAGGAACTGCTGGCCGACCGCGACGACTATCTCGATGTATTCGTGGAGGACATGAAGTACAGCGACACCCCCATCCGCAAGAGCATTGCCGAGGACCTTTCAGACATCTATCAAGTCGTGAAGGATTTTGTCTGCCAGTTCCGCAGTGGGCTCAACGAAACGATGCACGATGCCTTGGCCCAATGCCGTGAGCACTTTATCGGCTACTGGGGACAGACGCTTGTCAACACCATGCGGGCACTACACGAGGTGAAGTATAACCATACGGACGAAGAGGAAGAGTACGATGATTGAGATTGCCAGTAACATCGCCAAGGCAGATATTGCCTCACTGCCGGCCGACCTGTTTGGCGGGCGTATCATCGTCATACACTCTGCTGCCGATGTAGAAAAAGCGGTGAGTTATCTCAAGAACTACCCTATATTAGGTATCGACACGGAGACACGCCCCAGCTTCGCCAAAGGGAAGACCTATGAGGTATCACTCATGCAAGTGTCTACTGAAGACACCTGTTTTCTCTTCAGACTCAACTATATAGGCATGCCCGATGCACTGATAGAACTGCTGCAAAGCAACCAACTCAAAGTGGGACTCTCGCTGAAGGACGATATCCATAGTCTGCACCGCAAGCATAGCTTCGAGCCGCAAGGTTTCCTCGACCTACAGAACTACGTTAAAGAGTTGGGAATCGAAGCACAGAGCCTGCAAAAAATCTATGCACTGCTCTTCAAGAAGAAAATTTCAAAGTCACAACGCCTCACCAATTGGGAAGCCGATGTGCTTACCGATCGCCAGAAAGGCTATGCGGCTACCGATGCATGGGCATGCATACGCATATATAAGTATCTAGAAGAGCTGAAACACAAGCAACAGATACGTGTCGTAAAAGTTGATGTATGACACAACGAAAGCAACAGATTACAACACATTTATTTGACCATCCTGCCATCTAGGGCCTCACACCGCTCAGCATGGCAACTATAACTCAAAATCATGAACAAAACTGTATACTTAAAAAAAGGAAAAGAAGAATCTCTCGGTCGTTTCCACCCATGGATATTCTCCGGTGCTATCCATCATATCGAAGGACGCCCCGAAGAGGGCGATGTTGTACGTGTGCTCAGTGCCGACGGACGTTTTCTTGCCGTAGGGCATGTGCAGATAGGCAGCATTGCCGTACGCGTGCTCTCATTTGAGGATATCGCCATCGACCGCAGTTTCTGGTTTCAGCGCCTCAGCGTAGCCTATGATGTGCGCAAGAGTATAGGAGTGGCCAACAATCCATCAAATAACACGTTCCGTCTCGTACATGGAGAGGGCGATGGTCTCCCCGGACTAGTTGTCGATGTGTATGACCGCACCGCTGTGATGCAGGCCCATTCGGTGGGCATGCATGTTTGCCGTCATGAGATTGCCGATGCACTGAGCGAGGTACTGGATGGCATCATCGACAATATCTACTACAAGTCAGAAACTACGCTTGCCTACAAGGCATCGGAGGATGGAGGCAATGGTTTCCTCAAAGGCAGCCTGGCAACAGCCTGCGACATTGCCGTAGAGAACGGACTGCGCTTTCATGTCGATTGGCTAGGCGGACAAAAAACGGGCTTCTTCGTAGACCAGCGTGAGAATCGTGCCCTGCTGGAGCGCTACTCTCATGGGCGCAAGGTGCTCAACATGTTTTGCTATACAGGAGGATTCTCCTTCTACGCCATGCGCGGTGGAGCCGAACTGGTACATTCGGTAGACTCATCCTCGCGTGCCATTGACATTACCCGTGCTAACGTAGAGCTCAACTTCCCAGGCGACACGCGTCACGAAGCTTTCGCTGAAGATGCATTCAAGTATCTCGACAGCATGGGTGACCAGTACGACCTCATCATACTTGACCCACCCGCATTTGCCAAGCACAAAGATGCCCTGCGCAACGCACTCATGGGCTATCGTAAACTCAATGCCAAGGCTTTTGAAAAAATACGCCCTGGCGGCATCCTCTTCACCTTCTCCTGCTCACAAGTAGTGACAAAGGACAACTTCCGTACAGCGGTATTTACGGCAGCTGCCATGTCCGGACGACGAGTACGCATTCTTCACCAGTTAACCCAACCAGCCGATCACCCCATCAGCATATACCATCCCGAAGGAGAGTACCTCAAGGGACTGGTGCTGTATGTAGAATAGACGTACGTTACACTACGTTATAAATTGTAATAAAAAGCTATGGATCGGCTTTCAATCCGTAGCTTTTTACCCTATTTCCACAAATAAAGTATTAAACAGTGTTAATTATACACTTTTTTTGCACGAATTGTTTGCCAGTTAAAAAATAAGTCGTACCTTTGCATCGTGTTTTTCATGGTATTAGATTTTTAAAGTTGGAAGATTGGTCGTCGGGATGACGACCTTCTTTTTTTATGGAGATAATATAGCAGTTGTCCACTAACACTAAAATCTCAGCGTTGGTGTCATCCCGACAAAGCGAAGCGCCGAGGGATCCCGCGCAGGGCCGACGCGGTATGATAGCGTCGGTTAACTTACTGTTTCCCTCCTTCGCACCTCGGCCATTCAAGCAAGCTTGATGGCTCTCGGTTTGGCGTCGGTTGCGACGGCAACGCGGTATGATAGCGTTGCTTGCGACGAAGGAAACTTTAGTTTCCCTGAGGAGTCTCTTCTCTCAGGCGGCGTTTGCGAGATTTCTCGCTTTGCTCGAAATGACACGAGACGTTTTGGACAACATCTATATTATTGCCTTTTTTATATCACCTCTCAAAGGTATAATTAAGCTAAAGCCCTACCGCACGCATCATAGGACAAGGGTTTTTCAATTCTTAAAATCTCGTTAAAAATAACAAAATATCATTACGCCATTCCTTGGAATGACCCATATTATTTATCTTTGCAACAAACTGCATAGATTATCAATCATGGAATATACGATGTATGACACCTTACTGCAATTGCCATTATTTCAAGGCATGAGCAAGGATGGCCTATCAGAAGTAATAGAGAAGGCAAAGTTTCATTTTCAGAAGTTTGCCGACAAGGAAGTTGTTTTCAAGCAAGAAGAGACGTGCGACAAGTTGGTTTTTCTGCTCAGTGGCAAGTTGTCAGCTGAGACGGCAGCCCCATGTGGCACCTTCACATTCGAGGAAGTTTTCGAAGGGCCCTCTATTATTGAAGCCTATTCACTATTTGGCCTCCGCCCCCGCTTTAAGGCAACCTATACAACCCGAAGCGAGGTGGCCCTACTCACTATTGACAAACAATATTTCTACGGAGTGCTGGAGAGATACGAAGTTTTCCGCATGAACTTCTTTAACCTGCTTACCAATCGAGCAGATCAGCTCCATGAACGCATATGGAGCATCAACGCCCAACAACTTGAGGGACGCCTTATCCACTTCATTCGCAGCATCAGCACGACAATGCATGGAACAAAGGTTCTTAGAGTAAAGATGGAAGACCTAGCCAACCTGCTCGACGACACACGCCTTAACGTGTCCAACGTGCTCAACAAATGGCAAGAGGAGGGACTCATCGAGATGCGCCGCAAAGAGTTCGTATTTAACGATATCGCCAGCTTAAGGGCCATCTAGGAGTACAGCCCCCAAAGTATTTTTGCAAAGAGCTTCCGATAAATATAAAAAGCCTCCAAATTTGGAGGCTTTTTATATTTCGTAACACGTAAGTGATTACTTAGAGGTGACAACTCGTTTTTCTTTGATACGAGCCTTCTTACCGGTAAGAGCACGCAGGTAGTACAACTTAGCGCGACGAACCTTACCAACCTTGTTCACTACGATGCTGTCGATAGCCGGTGAGTTGATGGGGAAGATACGCTCAACACCTACAGTACCAGACATCTTACGTACAGTAAAACGCTTGTTGTAGCCGTGACCTGAGATCTTGATTACTACACCGCGGTAGAGCTGTACACGCTCCTTGTTACCCTCGACAATACGATACGCTACGGTTACAGTGTCACCAGCCTTGAAAGCAGGAACCTGCCCCTCTTTACCAGTAGCAAATGCTTCTTCAGCAATTTTAATTAAATCCATTTCTTTTAATTATTAATTGTTATATCGTCCCAACGCAACATATCAAGTTACTCTTCCTATGACAGCGATTGCGCGAAAGCGGGTGCAAAGGTATAATTTTATTATGAGACAGCCAAATTATGCTGTTCCTTTTTGCCTATTCACCTAATTTTATTGTAATTTTGCCCTATAAAAGAAAACCAAACAAGTATGAGAAGAAAAATTCAGGCTATACTACTGGCTTGTATATTCATCCTTACAGCCTGCCACACTGGCTATGAGGTAGTTCAAGTAAGTGGCACCCGTCACGGAATCAACACTTCGCTCGACTCATTGCCGCATGCTTTGACCACAGAATACCTCACCATATATAAAAACTATGTACATGAGATACAGGCACCCGTGCTCGGAGTAAGCACGCAGTATATGGAGGCAGGACGCCCCGAGAGCTTGCTATCGAACCTCACGGCCGACATTCTGCGCGAAGCTGCCATGAGATATGGCGGAACACCTGCCGATGTAGGCATCATGAACATGGGGGGACTACGCAACACACTGCCCGAGGGCAACATCACAGTGGGTGATGTATATAAGATATTCCCTTTCGAAAACAAACTGTTCACACTGACGTTGACGGGAGAGCAGCTTCTCGACCTCTTCCGCCGCTTCGCTGCGGTAGGCGGACAGGGCATCAGTGGAGCACAGCTTACCGTAAGCAAGGACGGCCAGTTGCTGGGAGCTACGGTAAACAGCAAGGCTATAGAAAAGGAGCAAAACTACCGCATAGCCACCATCGACTATTTGGCTGAGGGGAACGACGGCATGAGCACACTACGCGAGGGCAAAGACCGTCAACTATTCGACACGCTCACCCTGCGCCAGGTGGTGACCAACTACATCATAGAGAAAACCAAAGAGGGAAGCAAGATTGATTCGAAGATAGAGGGGAGAATCCAAATCGTAGAAGACTAAAAACCACATCAGCATGAAACGTTTACTATACTTACTTATATTATTACCCATTGTGCCGCTAACGCTCTCAGCACAAGCCGATAAGTATATCACCATCCTCCACACCAGCGACATGCACAGTTGCATTGAGCCTGACGGCAAGACGGGGCTGGGCGGTGTGGTACGCCGCGCGACCTTTGTAGATCAGATGCGCAAGAATAAGCCGAACACACTACTGGTCGACTGTGGTGACTTTTCGCAAGGGTCGCTCTACTACAATCTCTTCAAGGGTGAAACCGAGGTGATGATGATGAATGCAATGGGCTACGATGTAGCTACCATCGGCAATCACGAGTTTGACTTCGGACTCGACAACATGATGCGTATCTTCGCTATGGCCGAGTTCCCTATTGTATCTACCAATTACGACTTCACAGGAACACCCGTAGAGGCCTTCGTCCGCCCTTACCATATCATGAAGGTCGATGGAGTACGTGTAGGCTTCGTTGGAGTAGGCCCCCAACTGGAAGGCCTGGTAGCCGAGGCTAATTGCAAGGGAGTGAAGTACCATGACCCTATCGCGGCTGCCGACTCTGTAGCTGCCATCCTCAAGGAACAAAAGAGGTGCGATGTGGTAGTGTGTCTATCACACCTCGGTTGGAAGACGGGCAATGGCGTTGACGACGAGCATCTGATAGCTGGAAGCCGTAACATAGACCTCGTACTCGGCGGACACACGCACTCATACTTCAAGGAACCGCTTTACTATAAGAACCTTGACGGCCGCGACATCATGCTGATGCACGTGGGCAAGAACGGACAGTATGTGAGCGAAACGGTGATAGGGTTAAATAAGGGTTGAGGGTTGAGGGTT
>JAZPZS010000108.1:0-6413 GCA_045544835.1 Bacteroidaceae bacterium
GCCAGACGGGTGATGGAGTCGAGGAAGATGACTACGTCGTGACCACACTCAACCATGCGCTTAGCTTTCTCGAGTACGATACCGGCAATCTTGACGTGGCGCTCGGCAGGCTCGTCGAAGGTGGAGGCTATGACCTCAGCATTGACGCTGCGGGCCATGTCGGTCACCTCCTCGGGGCGCTCGTCGATGAGCAGCATGATCATGTATACCTCGGGGTGGTTGGCAGCGATGGCATTAGCAATGTCCTTCAATAGGATGGTCTTACCGGTCTTGGGCTGTGCCACGATGAGGCCGCGCTGTCCCTTTCCGATGGGGGAGAAGAGGTCGACCACGCGGGCAGAGAGATTGTCGTAGTTGCCAGCGCAGAGGGTGAACTTCTCGTCAGGGAAGAGTGGGGTGAGGTGTTCGAAGGGTACGCGGTCGCGCACTACATGGGGAGCGAGGCCATTGATGCGGTTTACCTTGATCAGGGGGAAATATTTCTCACCTTCGCGTGCAGGACGGATGGTGCCTTCCACAACGTCTCCTGTCTTGAGACCATGGAGACGTATTTGGTTTTGTGACACGTAGATGTCGTCGGGCGAAGCCAGATAGTTGTAGTCGGCCGAGCGCAGGAATCCGTAGTTGTCGGGCATGATTTCAAGCACGCCGCTTACTTCGATGATGTTCTCAAAGTCGTAGTAGCGCTCAGGCTCTGGCTTGCGTTGCGGCTCTTGCTCCTGTTCTTTGCCTTCGGGTTGCTGCTTACTTTGTGTAGATTCTAGGTAAGCCTCTGCGTAGCCACCCTTCTTATGCTTCATCTTTTTGGGTCCGTCCGGTGCAGATTGCTCGTTGAGTTTGGTTGCCTCAAACTTACCGAGGAGCTCGGTGGGAAGCTCTGCAGATTCGGTGGGCAGGTCTTCGACGGGGATGAAGTCCTCGGTGCCAGTAGCTGCAGGTGTGTCGCTGGACGTCGATTCGGTCTGTGGCTCTTGTTCGTTTGCTGCTTCGGCTGCCTTTTGTGCTTTGGGCTTGCGTCCGCGCTTCTTGGGTTGTGTGGAAGTAGCGGTGGGTTGTTCCGAATCTGGTCCCTTCTTCTCCGTAGTGGCAGGGACAGCTTCTACTGTTGTTGTAGCTGTATCTGTTGCATTCTCTTTAGTCTCCTCCTTGGCTACTGTCTCGCCCTCTTTCTGAGCTTTGGGCTTGCGTCCGCGCTTCTTGGGCTGGCTTGAATCTCCGGCCTTTACCTCTTGCTGTGGTGCAGTTTCGGTTGTGGAAACTTGTGGGTCCTCCTTAGGGGGGGTGGAGAGGGGGCTCTTCTCTTCTATGGGGCTGGCTACTATTTTGGGTGTGTCATTGATTTTTTCAGCCTTCTCCTTGTCGGCCGAGTACACCTTGTTGGCAACCTCTTTCTTGTTGATGCGTGTACGCTGGCGGCGTTCGTTCTTGCTCTCTTCGGCAGCTACTTTCTTCTGTGCACCGGCAATAGCCTGCTCGTCTAGGATGCGATAGATAAGGTCTTGGCGTTCGAGCGACTTAGCTCCTTTTATGCCCATTCCGTTGGCGATTTCTTGCAGTTCGCCCAGTTCTTTGTTGCTTAGTTGGATGATGTTATACATAGATGGTAAATGTGATTGTTGCTATTCGCACTCACACCTCGCGCATTCTTCGCCCTTAATCGAAAGGACGGATGCTTACTTTTGCATGAATTTTATTAGGGAAAATCGGGGTGAGTCGAATTTGACGATGCAAAAGTAGGTATTTTATTTAGATTGGCAATAAAGTTGGATAAATTTTTTTTATAAATTTATGGCTTCGCCAAGAATTTAGTCGGTGCTCGCTGTGAAAAAATCAAAGTACCTTTGCTTTTTTCGCTCGCTTCTCGTAAATTTGTACCAATAAATCTTTACAGACAACAATTGACGTATGAAAAAGTTTATAGCGCCCGGTTCGTGGTTTGCATTTTCGTATCCTGATACGTGGTTTGAGTTTAGCGAAGAGCCCGACTGCTTCCTTTTCTATAACCCTGAAAAGTGGGAAGGCAACTTCCGTATCTCGGCCTATCGCGACACGTCGGCCTCGTTTGGCGACAAGATGATGCGCGATGCGCTGAAAGCCCCCGGGGCGAAGTTGCAGAAGGTAGGCCTGTGGGAGACGGTATATACCGCCGAGACCTTTACCGAGCAGCTCGTGGAGTATGTCACACACCGCTGGACTATCGGCTATGGGCAGACCAGTGTGGAGTGCTCGTACACGGCTCAGCATGGCGAGCATGTAGGGACTGCAAATGCTATCATTGCCTCTCTGGAGATCATGCAACCTCGCGAGAGTTTCCATAACCAATATATCCCTGTGCGTGTGGCCGAGGTGGATTTGATTGAGTCGTGCTATGCCACCGTGGAAGAGTTGGGGATGAAACTCTTCAAGGAGCGTTTCCGCGACCTTGAGTATAATATCTGCTTGCTGCAGAAGCTGGCTCCGCGGGCCGAGCTTACCAAGCAGCTGGGCAGCGATGCAGGTGCCGTGATGGGTATTACGTTGTGTACCTTGCTGGCCGAGAGCATCGAGGGGCTGGAGTGGAATACTTATGTCAATGGTAATGTGGAGGCTCCCGTGCTGATGTATGGCGATACGTGCGTGGCACGTCCCATGCTTCTCTTTGGCAAGCATGGCGAATTGTTGGCCGAGGCTGACATGGCGAAGACAGTGGAGGATATACGTACGCGAATAACTGAAGCCGCATGCTGATACCTTACCTACAGGTCGATGGCCTGACAAAGTCGTTTGGCGACCTAGTGCTCTTCGAGGGCATCTCCTTTGGCGTGGCCCAGGGACAGCGCGTAGGCCTCATTGCCCGCAACGGCGCTGGCAAGAGCACGCTGCTCGATGTGCTGGCTGGCATAGAGGGGCACGACAGTGGCTCTATTGTATATAAGAATGACTTGCGCGTAGGCTACCTTCGTCAACGCCCGGTCTATCCGGCTGGGCTTACCGTGCTGGAGGCTTGCTTTCACGAGACCAACGATACGCTGCAGCTCATCCGCGAATATGAGCAATGCTTGGAGACGCCTGGCAATCCAGGACTTGATGCCCTGCTCGACCGTATGGAGCATGCCGATGCGTGGAACTACGAGCAGCGAGCCAAGCAGATACTCACCTCGCTCCATATCACCGACTATGACCAACGGGTGGAGACGCTCTCGGGCGGACAACTCAAGCGCGTGGCCCTGGCCAATGTGCTGATAGGCAATCCCGATATGCTCATCCTCGATGAACCTACCAACCACCTTGACCTGCCGCTCATCGAATGGCTTGAGGACTACCTCACACGCAGCACCGCTACACTGCTCATGGTGACACACGACCGCTACTTCCTCGACAACGTGTGCAATGAGATTATCGAGATTGACGACCGCACCGTATACTCCTACAAGGGCAACTACAGCTACTACTTGGAGAAGCGTGAGGAGCGCATCGAAGCACGCAACACAGAGATTATCCGTGCCAACAACCTCTACCGCACCGAACTGGAATGGATGCGCCGCATGCCCCAAGCCCGCGGACACAAGGCACGCTACCGCGAAGAGGCCTTCTACGAGTTGGAGAAGGTGGCCAAGCAACGTATCAGCAACGACCGCGTACAACTCAATGTGAAATCCTCTTATATAGGAAGTAAGATCTTCGAGGCCGACGAGCTGTCGCTTCGCTTTGGCGACCGCTGCATCCTCGACAAGTTTTCCTATATCTTCTCCCGCTACGAGAAACTGGGCATCGTAGGCGACAACGGTACGGGCAAGAGTACCTTCCTCAAGGTGCTGCTGGGGCAGCAAGCGCTCGATAGTGGCAAGCTCGACATAGGCGGGACCGTACGCTTTGGCTACTACTCGCAGGAGGGACTGCAGTTTGACACGCAGATGAAGGTCATCGATGTGGCCCGCGAGATAGCCGAGGTAGTGCCTATGGCAGGGGGCAAGCAGCTCACGGCATCGCAATTCCTCCAGCATTTCCTCTTCCCGCCCGAGAAGCAGCATAGTTATGTCTACAAGCTCAGTGGCGGCGAGTGCCGCAGACTCTACCTGTGCACCGTGCTGATGCGCAGCCCTAACTTCCTCATCCTCGACGAGCCTACCAACGACCTCGACATCCTCACCCTACAGGTGCTCGAGGAGTACCTGCGCGACTTTGCCGGATGCGTCATCGTGGTGAGCCACGACCGCTACTTCATGGACAAGATTGTAGATCACTTGCTCGTCTTCAATGGCCAGGGCGACATACGCGACTTCCCCGGTAACTACACCCAGTATCGTGAGTGGAAGGCAACAGCCGATAGCCACAAGGCGACAGATGGTAAGCACCAGATAGCAGACCGCCGTTCGGAGGGTCGGTCTGAAACGGTAGACCGTAGACCGTCGACTGTAGACAATAAAAGTAGGAAGAAATCCTTCAAGGAGCGTCGTGAGTTTGCCGAGGTGGAGCAATGCATTGCCTCCTTGGAAGAAGAAAAGGCAACCATTGAGGCTGCCCTTTGTACGGGAACTCTCGCTGCCGATGAACTCACGGAGAAGTCTATTCGCCTATCGGCCATCAATGATGAGCTGGACGAGAAGATGATGCGATGGCTCGAACTGAGCGAGATACCTGATTGATGGTAGTGCCGTCAAATAGCAGAAATATTATTATCTCTGCAAATAATAATCAAGGATGGTGATGGCAGCCATAGCCTCTACGATGGGTACGGCGCGTGGCACTACGCAGGGGTCGTGACGGCCCTTGGCCTGTAGGGTGTGTTCGGTGCCGTGGATGTCGAGGACGGTCTGTTCACCCAGTTGTGTAGCTACGGGCTTGAAGGCTACGCGGAAGTAGATGGGCTGTCCGTTGCTGATGCCACCCTGTATGCCTCCCGAGCGATTGGTCAGGGGGGCTACCTTGCCGTCGGCCGTAGTGGTGAAGGGGTCGTTCTGCTCGGAACCTCGTTCGCTGATACCATCGAAGCCGCGCCCGTAGTCAAATCCTTTGCAAGCATTGATGCTGAGCATGGCACCAGACAATGCTGCATGCAATTTCCCGAAGACTGGTTCGCCCAACCCTATGGGACATCCTGTGATGACGCAGGTGACAATGCCGCCTATGGTGTCGCCTTCGCTCTTGACCTGAAGGATGAGTTCCTCCATCTCGCGTGCCTTCACGGGGTCGGGGCAACGCACGATATTGCTCTCGGTGAGCGAGAGGTCGTAGCGGGTGTAGTCATTCTCCAAGGCGATAGGTCCTACCTGCGACGTGTAGGCTTGTATGGTGATACCCAACTCTCGAAGGGCGAGCTTGGCCAGTGCACCGGCTACGCAGCGTGTGGCTGTCTCGCGGGCCGATGTGCGTCCGCCGCCACGATGGTCGCGCACTCCGTACTTCTGCTGGTAGGTGAAGTCGGCATGGGAAGGGCGGTAGATGTCGCGCAAGTTATCGTAGTCGGCCGAGTGCTGCGAGGTGTTGCGTATGATGAATCCGATGGGCGAACCCGTAGTGTGTCCCTCAAAGATACCTGATAGGAACTCCACCTCATCGGCCTCGTGCCGTCCTGTAGTGACAGCACTCTGTCCTGGGCGACGGCGGCGCATCTCTTTTTGTACAAACTCCATGTCAATGGCGATGCCTGCCGGCATGCCGTCGATTACGCCTCCTATGGCGGGTCCGTGTGACTCACCGAATGAGGTGAGGGTGAAGAGGGTTCCAAAGGTGTTCATGAGGGATGAGGGTTTATGGTTTAGGGATTATGGTTGAGGAACGATGGTTGTGGGTTTCGAGTTGAGGTCCATCATCCATCGTCCATCAACTATCAACCCAACTAATGACAATGTCCGCAGTCGCAGCCGCCATCGTGGTCGCCACATCCGTCGCATCCACCTCCACAGCTGTCGCATCCGCAGCTGCAGCCACCCTGACCGGTGATGATGTTGATGAGTGCTTGAATCTCCTCCTTGGTGGCATCGTGCATTGAGAGCACCTTTCCTTCGAACACGAGGTTCATGCCAGCGTAGGGATGGTTGAGGTCGATGGTAACAGCCTCTTCCTTAACCTCAACTACGAGCCCGTTCATACGCTGTCCATCAGCGTTCATGAGGGGAATGACGTTGCCGGGATAGATCTGCTTGTCGTCAAACTTGCCGTTCACGCAGAAGATGCTCTTGTCTACGTCGAAGACAAGGTCGTCGCGGCGGTCGCCATTGGTCTCGTCCTTGGTGAGAGTGAAATTGAAGGTGTCGCCCTCCTTCAGTGTCTTGAACTTCTCCTCGAAAGCCTCGAAGGTGAAGCCGAGGCCTGTGGTGAACTGGAAGGGATGCTCCTCGGTAGCCTGCTCTACAAGCTCCTTGACGCCTTCAAACTCGGTATACATGTCGTACGATACAACAATCGTCTTGCTAGGATTGATTTCTGCCATA
>JAZPZS010000109.1:0-3405 GCA_045544835.1 Bacteroidaceae bacterium
AACTTACGCGCCAGGAGCGTCATCATAATCTTGTTGATGGAGTCGTTGCGGAAGTTGAAGTATTCGAGGTGCACCGAGTGGCGTGCCGTGTCGATGCACGTGAGCAGGTCGATGAACTTGGCATCGGCATTGTTGAGCAGCTTCACGCGGTTGCCCTCGGTGAAGGTCCACACCACGTCGGCCGTGTCGAGCGGAAACGCCTCGTCCTCACGCTCCACGGCAGCCAGCGGCAAGGCGAGGCAGAAGCATATAATATAGAATAGGACTCTTTTCATTAAGAACAGCTAAGCGGTTACAAAATTAACAAATCTAAGCCAAGCAGTTCGAAGCCTTTAACGCAATTCAACATTCTTTATCCTTTGTTTGCCCTCCCTTCAGCACCTTGAAAGGTGTAGTGCGTAGCATGGCGATGTGTATGTGTGAAAGCATTGCCGTCTGCGAGCAGAGCGGCAATGCAAAGTAGATATTTGGAATAAAGAGTTTTACTTCTTCTGTTTGCCCAGCTTGATCTTGCCATTGGCTACCAGCCACTGGGCTTCATCGCGCAGGGTCTCCTCGATGGGGCATGTGGTGTAGCCCAGTTCGCGCTGTGCCTTGCTGTAGTCGAACTTATTGTTGCGCTTGAGGTTGTACACCGAGAAGGTGGTCATCATCGGCATCTCGCCCTTCTTGGCGGCATCCTTCTCCATCTTCTTGGCAATCTTCTCGGCCATGCGTATGGGGAGGAAGAACTTGATGGGCTTGCACCCCAACTCCTGATTGAGGAGCTTGCTCAGGCGCTTCAGCGTGATGACCTCATTGCCGAGGATGTAGCCTTCGCCCACACGGCCCTTGTCGGCAGCAGCGATACAGCCAGCGGCCAGGTCGCGCACATCGACCAGATTGAACGAGCCGTCGATGCCCACGGGCATCTTGCCCTTGATAATCTTGATGATGGTAGCGGTAGTCTCGCTGATGGCATTGTCGTTGGGACCGAAGATTCCCGTAGGATATACGATGCAGGCTTGCAAGCCGCGGTTGCGCACGGCGGTCAAGACATTGGCCGTGGCCATCGCCTTGCTCTTGCTGTACCAGCCTACCACCTCATCGAGGTTAAACTCGTCGACCTCCTTGATCTTCTCTCCCTTGGGACGCTCGGGGATAGCGCCAGTAGAGCTTACATACACTAACTTGCGGCACTCCTTGTGCTCTAAGCAAAGATCCACGATATTTTCCGTACCGCCCACGTTGACATCAAGCACGAGTTTGCGGTAGTTGGGGTTCACGGTCACCATGCTGGCCACGTGGATGCAGACGGTCTCAACACCATCTTCTACTGTAAAGAACTTATCGAGTGAAGCCTTGTCGCAGAGGTCGCCATATACAATCTCCACTTCGGCAGGGATATACTTTGCGGCCTTGTCGCCCTTGAGTACAAAGGCTCTCACGCGGTCGCCACGCTCAAGCAATTGGGCACATACGTTGCTTCCCAGGAATCCGGCTGCGCCGGTAACGAGATAAAGAGGTCGGTTCATAGTTGTTTGAATTTATTGATTGGGAGTTTTTTAGGAGTGTAGGAGGTAGGAGTATAGGAGTCTTCTATAATTAGGAGTTATAATCTGAGCAATCCGAGTAATCTGTGGTTGTTTTAGTGTTTAGTGTCATCTCGAACATAGGTGAGAGATCCCTCAGGTGGCTCGGGATGACACAAGAGTGTTTAGAGTGTTTTCGTTTTCGTTACTTCATAGTCGGAGGTATCGTCTACACTCCTAAGCGTAGCGTCACTTCTGTACTCCTGTACTCCTTGAAAAGCCTTGTTTTTAGAATGTATACCCTACGCTCAGGCGCACATTGTGCATAGAAGCCTTGTTCTCGATGAGTCCCTTGAAGTTGTGCTGCAGCTCATAGCCGAGGCCGATGCTGAAGTGGCGTACATCGATACCCACCATGGGATTGATGAGCATACGGTTCATCTGGTACTCGGTGTTGAAGATACCACCTACGCGAGCCGACACGAAGGGCGATACGCGCTTGTTGAGGAAGGTGTACTTGACATCAGCAAACAGGGGTACGAGGTAGTGAGGAGCATCCTCGAAGTTGAGGAAGGTCTCGGCGGTGAAGGCTACGCCACCACCTACATAGAGTCCGTTGCCGAAGCTGTAGCCGTGGCTGGTGCTGATGCTGTACTGCTCAGAGATAGAGGTGCTCAGTGCTATGTCGGCACGGTAGCCACGCTCGTAGTTCACAAAATCTTTGGTCTCATTTTGGGCCTGAATACCCATTACGGTTGCCACGAGGGCGAATGTTGCTATAAACTTTTTCATGTTTTTTACCTTAAATCTTTTTGTTTTATTTGTTGTTGATAATCTCCGTGTCAGAGGACTTTTCCGTGGTGAGGAACGTGTCTACAAACTTCTTCTCCACCTTCTTGTAGCCATTTACCACACCCTCTTCGATAGCTTTGTAGCCGTCTACCACGGTATCCTTAATCTTTTGACTCTTCATAGTTAATGGTTTAGGTTAAAATCTTATAATATGTCTGAATCTAATGTTTCTTATTTCTTATCGTTCTTCTTGCCCTTCTTTACCACCTTCTTCTCTTGGTTCAAGAAAGCCTGTACGAACATCTCCTCGATCTTCTTATAACCGCTTACCACGCCATTCTCAATAGCCTTGTATCCACCTACCACACCGTTCTCGATGGCCTTGTAGCCCTTCACTACGCCTTCGCCTACCTTACCGGTCTTGAGGGTATACACTACGATGGTGTCTGCTACGATGCTGTCGTTGGCACATGCGTTGTCACACTTCTTGTCTGTTTGCGCTGTTGTAGCCATTGCGACGAGCATTGCAGCTGCGATTAAATAAATCTTCTTCATTTCTTTTTCTGTTTTAATTGGTTAATATTTATCGTTATTGTTTTTAATGGACCACAGATGACACGGATCTTGCAGATTACCACAGATTTTTTTTCGTCATCGTTAACTCATAATTCCTAATTCATAATTTCTAATTAAGCGAAGCTCCGTTTTCGTTATCGTCTTCGTCCGTTACTTCTTCCAAGAAAGTATCCACAAACTTGTCCTCAATCTTCTGGTAAGCCCCAACGAAGGCATTCTCCACTGCAAAGTAGCTTTTTACCACACTTCGCTCCAATTTCTGGTAAGCCTCCACACACTCTTCTCCACCTTGGTGGTCTTCAGTTTATATTTGGGCCTTCCGCTCATAGTTCAGGTTAGGTTCTTTTCGCTTTGTCATTTTTGACGCTGCAAAGGTTGAGCAAGAGAGTGAATAAACCACGTTTATTTTCAACGAGCGCAGCCAACCTTCGCAATTGCGATGCAAAGGTACTGCGACTTTTTATGCCAAATAAGCCATTAAATCCAATGTTTTGGTTTGTTTGTCTGCAAATTCATCTTTTTATCG
>JAZPZS010000110.1:0-2683 GCA_045544835.1 Bacteroidaceae bacterium
ATCATACATCGCTATCGCTCGTATGTAGCCGTCCGGATGGCAAACGCGAGTGAAATGATGCGTTTTCGCGTGATTTGCGAGATTCGCGTGAGACAAAAAAGCTGCGTGAAACGGGAATATTTTTATAATGCGTTTTCCCTGCGACGACGGAACCTTTAGGGTCCCAAAGGAGTTTCTTTGTCGCAGAGTTCGCAGAGGCACGCATCATAAACTTGCGTGTGCCATGCCAACCCAAAAATGAAACTTCTATAATGTGCGCGTATACACGCGCGCGAGGCAACGGGCATGGCAGCCCTCCTCTTTAATCATTTAACAACATTTAACTATTGGGGGGGGTATTTTTTGCCTTTTTTAGTAACTTTGCGCCAAATCACCTTTTTTGTCAACTCGGTTTAGCAAAAAAAGCGAGGGAGAAACAAGAAATACAATCAATAATTATTAACTAATAACAACAAAACATGAAAATTTTTACTAAGATGAAGCACATGATGCTGATGGCAGCAGCTGTGCTATGCACCAATGCTGCATTCGCACAAGATGCAGAGTATAGTGCCGTTTGGATGAATGATTTTGAGGATGCGAACACGTTTAGTGACGGATTTAAATCTGGGAATGCCGGACGTTATGAAATACTTCAATCCACAGGATACAAATCAGATAGTAAAGCATTAGAATTCAGTTACATCAATGTTTCTGGGAATAATGGAACCACAAATACATTTACTCCGAATGCTGCGCTAAAATCAGCATTCGAGACTTTCAAGGATGAATATCAATTTGATTTTTATTACAAATCCAATGCAGCAAATAATCAAAACGGTTCTGGTATTAATATTGTCTTTTCAAGTGGTTCTACTGTTTCGTTATTAGCACCTAAGAGTAGCGATGCGACAATTGTAATTAATGGTGGGGAATCGGTAGGGACACTTCCCAATAAGACATGGTGCCATATATATATCAAGTGCAAAGACAATGTCACTACTATTAGTATAAAGAATGCTGGAGACGAATCAAGAATTTACGCAGACAATCAAGTTGTTGCAAATTCAGCAGACATAATTTCCCTAATTAATAATGTTACAGTGAGATATTGGGGTGAAGTCTTTTTTGACGATATGACTCTTTCCGCTCCTGGCGCAAAAGAAGATATTTCTGCTCCCTCTATCAGCATTACCGAGGTGGATGGTATCAAGCGTACCATAACAATTAACCCGGGTGTTGGCACTGTAGGTACGCCTGCAAGTGCGACTTATTATACAACGGATAATTCTGAGCCTAGTAAGGATAATGGAACTGCCTATACTGTACCTTTTGAGATTTCCGCTACATCAACAATCAAAGCCATTAGCTATTTGTCCGATGGTACGGATTCTGAGGTTACCACTTTTGTAGCAGAGGCTGGAACGGAGATTTCTCTGAGCGACGAAATTATCCATGTAATCGGTTTTGAAGAAAACGATGATGTGCTGAATCCGATTATTGGCAACACATACAACAAGAGCGCCGTATTCCTCAGCCCTGAGGTGGAACTTACTGTTACATTCAACGGCGAGGAAGTTGAATTACCTTATACTGTTACTGAGAATGGAACAATTGCAGCAACCGCAACTGCCAAAGGGTATATTTCGACTTCAGAAGAATATACACTACAGGCAGAATACGTAAAAACCGACTATGTAGATTTTACACAAACAACAAAAGAAAATTTCACGGAGCTACTTGGAGAAGATTGGACAATTACTGCCGAGAATACAAGATGGGCAAATTGGGAAAAAACAAGTGGCGATATTTATAATATTGCTAACTGCAGCAACAATAACCTTACCGACTTCCTTTATAGTCAGTATGGCCATGATTTGATGATTGGGTATGGTGTGGGACGTAACCCCGGCAATGACACGGCGCCAACGGAATTTAGAATAGCCAATCCCGTTGCAGGACAAATAGTGTTATTTGAAATGAATGAAGCACGACAACTTAACACAACAAGTTGGGTTCCTTATTATGTGATGTATGCTGATGACAACAAGTTGAGTTGTAATACTATTGGGACACGAGTTTTGGCAAAGGTGACAGTTTACTCTCCTATACTTGTTGTGACCGAAGGTAAGGACCTCACTGCAGCTGGCACATACACCAGCGCCACCTACACCCGCAAAATCGAAGCAGGTAAGTACGGCACCATCTGCCTCCCCTTCGCTCCCGATGCAGCTAGCTTGGCGAACTACACCTTCTTCACCATGAAGAACGCAGAAGACGGCGTGATCAACTTCGTAGAGGAAAAGGCTCCCGTAGCAAACACCCCGTACATCTACTGCTTGAAGGGTGACAACGAAGCTATCACTGGTGGCGTGACTGTAGTGTCAGCTACACTCAACGACGTAGTTGCAGGCGACTGGACCATGAAGGGCTCATTCACCAACCAGGCTATCGATGCTACCACAGGTAACTACTACGGCCTCTCCAGCGGCACCATCGTGAAGGCCAACAAGACCCTCACCGTGAAGCCCTACCGCGCATACTTCACCTCGGAGAAGGCTGAAGCAGCAGTAACATTGCGCTTCACCCGCGGTGACGAGACCACCGAGATCTCTGCCGCCGAACTCGACGTACAGCCTGTAGCCGTAATCTACGACCTCGCAGGACGCCGCGTAGAGAAGATGGAGAAGGGTATCTATATCGT
>JAZPZS010000111.1:0-6892 GCA_045544835.1 Bacteroidaceae bacterium
TTTAACTTTTAATTCTTAATTTTTAATTCAGCGAAGCTCTACGCGTCCAATGCTTCGTACTTGGAGCACTTGCTCTTGTACTCGGGGACAATCTCTTTCATGATCTTGACGATGGCCATGTCGTCGAAGGTGTGGGAGGCCTCGAAGAGGCGCGATTCGTTACGGCAGGCCTCCTCGTAGTCGTATTCGCGCACGGAGGCGATCATGATCTTCGGATGGTGGGTGGGCTTGGTCTGCTCGGCATCGTTGAGCACCTCTTCGTAGAGTTTCTCGCCGTCGCGGAGGCCAGTGAACTTAATCTCTATATCCTGGGCACCGGAGAGCTTGATCATGCGCTTGGCGAGGTCGACGATGCGGACGGGAGCGCCCATGTCGAAGACGAAGATCTCACCGCCCTTGCCCATGGTGCCGGCCTCAAGGACGAGCTTGCAGGCCTCGGGGATGAGCATGAAGAAGCGGATGATGTCGGGGTGCGTGACGGTGATGGGACCGCCCTTGCGGATCTGCTCCTTGAAGATGGGAATCACCGAGCCGTTGCTGCCGAGGACATTGCCGAAGCGGGTGGTCACGAACTGCGTGACACCCTCGACGCGGCCCTCGACGATGGCCTTGTTGAGCGACTGGCAATAGATCTCGCAGATGCGCTTGCTGCAGCCCATCACATTCGTGGGGTTGACGGCCTTGTCGGTGGAGATCATCACGAACTTGCGGGTGCCGTACTTCACGGCGAGGTCGGCAATCACGCGCGTACCATAGATATTGTTCTGAACGGCGATGCCGGGGTTGTCCTCCATCATGGGCACGTGCTTGTAGGCGGCAGCATGGAACACGTAGTGGGGATGGTGGGCTGCGAAGATGCTCTCCATATGCCCGGCATTGGAGATGCTGCCGACGATGGTCTCGCACTGGATGTCGGGGAACTGGCGGGCCATCATGAGCCGCACGTCGTGCATGGGGGTCTCCGCCTGGTCGATGAGGATCATCGAGGCGGGACGGAAGAGGGCTACCTGGCGCACCATCTCGGAGCCGATGGAGCCGGCAGCGCCGGTGATAAGGATGACCTGGTCGCGGAGCTGGGCTCCGATGGCGGCCATATCGACCTCGATCTTCTCGCGCGGAAGGAGGTCTTCGATGTCGACCTCGCGGAGGCTCTGGTGGGTGAGCTCGGAGGTGCCGTCCCACTCCTCGGCGGCGGGCATCATCATGATCTTGATGTCGGCTGCCAGGAAGGCATCGACCATGGCGGTGTTCTTGCGGAAGAGCTCGCTCTTGAGCGGAGACACGAGGAGGGTCTGCACGCCGAGGCGCTTCATGGTGTCGGCGATGCCATCGCCATTGGTGTAGATCTTCTTGCCCATCAGGGTGGCATTCTTCATCTCAGTGGTGTCGGAGATGAAGGCCACGAGACGGTATTCCTTGTTCTTGATGGAGGTGAGGCTATTGGCAAGGCTCACGCCACCGGCCTTGGTACCATAGATGGCCACTGGAACGGCCTGCTCGACGCGGAAGTTGTCGAACAGCAGCTTCACCAACAGGCGCATGAACCACATGAGGAGCGTGGCGATAAGGAAGGTGACGCTCGCCGCTAGGATGCCGGGCATATGTACCACCGCAGAGGAGGGGGCCACCAGGGAGGCGGCAGCACTCAGCAGGGCACCCAGCAACGTGGCGAACACGACATGCTTGAGGTCGATGAAGGAGGAGTAGCGGATGATGCCCGAGTAGGTGCGGAACAGGCGGAACGATATAACATAGAAGAGCAGGGTGATGAGAACGCCCCAGGTGATGGGGGCGAACAACTGGAGGAGGGCTGTGGCACCAACCTCTACATAGGCGCCCACATAGGAGGCACACAACACGATAAGGGAGTCCAAAATGAGCACGCCCCAATAGGGAAGAGCGCTCTTGGAAAAATACCAACCGGTAAGTCTTGACAGTAGTTTCATTGCCCCGAGAGTTTTATTTTATATTTACAATTTGACAATGTACAAAGTTAGTGCAAGCGAATGAGAGTCAAACGTGTTTGAACTCTTACAGGAAGCGCAGCCGAACTTCAACGAAGTTAATGTACTATTTAGGACAAGAAGCACGGAGTGCTTAATTATGAATTATGAAACGTGTTCGCCGCCCAAAGGGGCTTAAGGCAATTATGAGGACAGCCAAAGGCTGTACGATAACGTTAATTCCTAACTCCTAGTTCCTAATTAAAGAAAACCACAGATGGCACGGATTTCACAGATTATTATGTATGCTCAGTGCACGCGAATTTTATAGTGGATTACACAGATTCATGCAAGTCGCGATGCTCTTGCGAGGCGGAAGAGCCGAATGGCACTCTACATTTTAGTCGATAGACGATGGTCGATGGATGACGGAAGCACGGAGTGCTTAATTATGAATTATGAGTTCTCGTCTCTCATCTTTGACTTCAGCCCCTACGGGCGTCGACCTTCGGTTCAACTTTCAACTCTCAACCATAAACCATCAACCCTCATCCATAATTAAGTCAGTCCTTGACAAACGGATACCAGGGATCGTCCTGAGGAAGACGGTACCCATGGGAGGCTGCACGCATGAGCTCGACGATGGTGGCATGTACGGCAGGGTCGGCAGTGGCAGGATCGTACGATGACAGGTAGGGATCGACAAGGGCCATGGTGAGCGCTAAGCACTGCTCCTCATCGGCCTCGGAGACGAAACCTCCCTGCAGGTACAATGCGGTGTGCATGGCAATCAGCGCCTCGGCACGGGACTGCAGAGGAGCCGCAGGATCGTATGTTTTATATAGTTGAGAGAAAACCATAGTTTTAAAAAATTTGGAGTTCAGGAGTTCAGGAGCTTCGCTGAATTAAAATTTAAGAATTAAAAGTTAAAGCAGGCAGCTTTTTGGCTACGACGACAGGGGAGAGTTGATGGTTGAGAATAAAAAGTTGATGGATGATGGTTTATAGTTGAGAGTGCCTTAAATTGTACAATCATTCAATAGTACATAAATAGGAAACCGACGACAAACCGAGTACAATCAAGCTTGCTTGAATTGTTGAGGTGCGAAGGAGGAAAAGAAACAAAGTTTATTACATAGTAAATTGTAAATGTTATAGGGCTTTCGTCATCGTTTTCGTTTTCGTTCGCACTTGTGCTGTCCTCATAATTCAAAATTCATAATTAAGCACTCCGTGCTTCGTCTCGATAATCAAAGTACTTGAATGAGGTCGGGATGAACCTCGGCAGCGACGGCAAGAAGGCCGGGGAGCTGCACGATGACACGACGGTTGCGACGACCCTGTACCTTAACGAAGGTGCCTTCAACTCCATCGAACGGTCCACCGATGATGCGCACGGGAGTGCCACTGCGGAGGTCAAGCTCTTCGGGACGGAAGTAGAGGAGGTGGTCGTTGTAGCTGTTGCTGACACGAATGAAATGCTGCATCTGTACCTCAGGAACCAGGATGGGACGGTTGTAGCCATCGACAGGATGGGTGAGGTATTGCACGATGGGGAGCAGAGGCTTGAAACGACGCATGTCGTCGGGGCTGATATTCACGAACAAGAGGTTGTGGATGGCAGGGACCAACATGCGGTGCTTGGTGCCGTCGCGCCGAGTGACAATCTCATAGCGCATGGGAATGAAGGTCTCGACACCTTGACTGGAAAACCAGTCACGAGCCTGCAACTCGCGACGGTAGGGAGCGCTCATGGCGTACCATACCTTGGGGGCAATATGGGAATCACCGAAAGACAATGCGCTGGAGTTTTTTCGTGTCTGCTAGGTCTTTATATTATCTCTACGCTTTTATTAAATGGATATTCTCCGAGCTCCTCAAAACCAATGTAAAACATTTATTTTGAGACACTTGTAAAAGCATTTAACATCAATTACCCGTCCATTCATATCTCTTGGTAAGAGAAATAATGTGGTTAATCGTAGCAAATGTAAGGATTATAATTGTATAAACAAAATTTTTCTAAACTCTTTTTCGCTTGAGAGTAGGCGAGAGTAAGGCAAGGAGGGGTGAAAAGAATTCACTCCTCCTTACTTTTTTTATCGCTGGAAGCATGCTCTGAGATAGTTTTTTTTGCTTCATCTACTGCGTTTTTTATACCTAATCTATGCTATATCTCTTACCAAGAGATATGCATTAGTGTCATACAACTACGCGTTTTTGCTCTTCGAGCCTTTATCTCCCTAAGCGCGAATCCACTTAACTCTTGACTCCCAAAAAGAATCTTTTAACTCCTGACTCCTCCAGAGAGTTGAACTCGCAGAACTTAAGTTACATCACTAAAAGATAACTTTTTTGCCTTGCTTTATATACACACCACGGCCTTGTGGGGTGACATTGCGTCCCTGCAGGTCGTAGAACACCTCAGATGAGGTGTGGATGGGGATGATGAGGTCGGTGGCCTCTGGCACGAGGTTGATGTAGAAGAGATTGTGGGTGTCGGCCTTGGTAATCTCGTGGGAGCCAGCGGCGAGAGCATAGGTGATGACGTTGCCACCGATGGAGGCTACCTTGGTGCCATCGATTTTGATGTTGGGGACGCTACCCTCGGCGAAGACGAGGAGGAGCGTCATGGGCTCGGCAAGGGTGAAGGTGATGGAGGTGCTGCTCTCAATTTTCAGGCAGGTACTGTAGGTAACCCCATTGACCGTGGCTGTGCCCTTAGAGGTGGAGTAGTTACCACGAATGGTATAGAAGGAGTTTGAGGGTTTCTTGTCGGTGAAGTGGCAGCTGTAGTCGCCATCGGAAGGAAGATCGGGGGTGTCGTCGCCTGGGGTATCATCGCCAGGGGTGTCATCACTGGGATTGTCGTCGTCATCCTTGTCGTCCTCGGTACCGAAGGAGCCCTGGAGGGAGGAGGTGTAGGCAGCGATGGCCGACTTGAGGGCTGCATTGACCTCGTAGTCGTCGTCGTCCTTGCTGTTGTCGAAGGTCCACTGAAAGTCGCCCTGCTGCATGCGCCCTGCACCATACGTACCCGTCACCACGGCGGGCACCTCGGATGCGGCATGGGGGGTATAGGCGTACATCTTGGTGGGGTCGGTGTCGAAGTTGTTGTAGGAGGTGCCACCCACGAGCGTGACATAGGTGGAGGGTACCTGCTCGTCGCGCGTGGCGGCCTCGTAGCAGTCGAAGTTTGTGGCCGACATCGCATGGGTGACCAGACGGAAGTGGGCAGAGCACTCGGCATAGACATTGCCGTAGGACTTG
Source organism: Bacteroidaceae bacterium (assembly GCA_045544835.1). GTDB lineage: Bacteria > Bacteroidota > Bacteroidia > Bacteroidales > Bacteroidaceae > UBA1189. Next base: position 5,214 of record JAZPZS010000111.1, read on the forward strand.
ATCATACCGCCATCCTCACCGGAGAAGGTGCCCTTGCCCGAGACGATATCGGAACCTTGCAACGATATCAGCATGGGCTTGTCGGTGTTGCGAAAGTAGTTGCTCTCCACAAAGACATTGCTGCCAGTGGTGGCACCAACGCCATACTTGGAGACGCCATCGAAGTAGTTGTTGTAGACATGGACGGTCATCGTGCGCACACGGGGATGGCGGGAGTCGGAGTGATCGAACCAGTTATGGTGGTAGGTGATGAAGTTTTCGCCAGTCTCGCTCGTCATGCCACACAGCGCCATCTTGCCGCAGTCCCAGAAATGATTGTAGGAGAAGGTCATATACTTGGAGTCGCCCTTGCAGTCGAGCGAACCGTCGCCCTTGGCCTGGTCGGAGTCACCACCTGTCTGCCCATAGAAAAAGTCGACATGATGGACCCAGCAGTGGCTGTTGTCGGAGTCGATGGAGATGCAGTCGTCCATGCAGAGCATGATACCCAGGTTGCGCACCTCAACGCCGCAACAGTTGCGGATGAGCATGCCGAAGCCATAGAGGGTAGCATCGCGGCCCACACCCTCGAGGGTGATGTTCATCTCGCTATGGGCGCTCCTGCCCTTGATCTGGAGTCCTTCGGCGCTGCTGGAGAACTTGTCCATGTCGCTGTCGGTGATGGTGCCTATGATGCGTATGGCGAGAGGAGTCTTGTCATAGCCCTTCTGACGGGCATCGATGATGGTCTGCAGTCCGGTGAAGGTCTGTGCGTTGCCCTTGCTGTCCTTCACCACATCGAGGGTGACCGTCTTGGCTGTGGCTGCGGTGACGTAGAGCACCTTGGCGCCAGCCTTGAGGGTGCCGTCATCGGTGTAGGCCCCTACCCCACTGTAGTTGAGATGAGCAAAACCACTACGGTCGTGTGCATGGACGGTAGCCCAACCGCTCTCAGAGGCTGACGATGCAATCTCTGCACCGGAAGCATCGATACCCACCACACGGAAGCGATATTCGCCAGCCGTGATACCCAGCACATCGGCACGGCCATAGGAGCCGTAGTTGCGGATGAGCTCTGCATCGAGCAGATGGTACTCGCCATCGGCACGCTGATAATAGACACGGTAGGACACGGCATCGCTGATGGGTTGCCAAGTGACATAGGCCGACTCGAGCCAGCCTCCAACCTCCTGAATGACAATAGCTGCCGAGAGTGCCATGCTGCACATCACAGCCCACATGAAAGTAATGATTCGTCTCATATCTTCGATTTTCTGCAAAGATAGTGACAAACGAGCAAATATAAAACAATAGGGCGAGAAGAAAACAAGTTTCATTCTCGTACATAGGGTTTTATATTTACTGCGAGTGCAGGATATCTTCACGATCTATCGTAAAGATAGCGACAAACGAGCGAATATAAAACAATAGGGTGACCACATGGCCACCCTATTGCTTCATGCTTATCTGCAACAGGAGATTACTCCTCGAGCAGTAGCTCTACAATCTTGCAGGCCGATTGGGCAACGTTGGTGCCGGGGCCGAAGATGGCAGCTACTCCAGCCTTGTAGAGGAAGTCGTAGTCCTGTGCGGGGATTACACCACCGGCGATGACCATGATGTCCTCGCGGCCGAGCTTGGCCAACTCTTCGATCACTTGGGGAACGAGGGTCTTGTGTCCTGCTGCGAGTGACGATACA
>JAZPZS010000112.1:0-18162 GCA_045544835.1 Bacteroidaceae bacterium
AAGTTCGACAAAGGCTCATACAAGGTATCAGGCGGTCTGCATGGTGTAGGTGTATCGTGTGTGAACGCTCTGTCAACACACATGATGACCCAGGTATTCCGTGATGGGAAAATCTATCAGCAGGAGTACTCTTGCGGTAAGCCTCTCTACGCAGTAAAGACCGTAGGCGATGCCGACCGCACCGGTACACGCCAGCAGTTCTGGCCCGACCGCACCATCTTCACCGCACACGAGTACAGCTACGACATTCTGGCCAACCGCATGCGCGAACTGGCATTCCTCAATGCCGGTATCACCATCACCCTTACCGACCTTCGCGACAAAGACGAGGAGGGCAACGTACGCACCGAGACATTCCACTCGGAGGAGGGCTTGAAGGAGTTTGTCCGCTACGTGGACTCATCACGCGAGCACCTCTTCAACGACATCATCTACCTCAACACCGAGAAGCAGGGTGTGCCCATTGAGGTAGCCATCATGTACAATACCTCGTACTCGGAGAACATACATTCCTACGTCAACAACATCAACACCATAGAGGGCGGTACCCACCTTGCAGGTTTCCGCACCGCGCTGACCCGTACACTCAAGAAGTATGCCGAAGACACCAAGGCACTGGAGAAGGCCAAGGTAGAGATTGCCGGCGAGGACTTCCGCGAGGGCCTTACCGCCGTCATATCCATCAAGGTGGCAGAGCCTCAGTTTGAGGGACAGACCAAGACCAAGCTCGGCAACTCCGAGGTGGCAGGTGCCGTACAGCAGGCCGTAGGCGAGACACTCACCAATTACCTTGAGGAGCACCCGAAAGAGGCCAAGATGATTGTAGACAAGGTGGTGCTGGCCGCACAGGCACGTATCGCAGCCCGCAAGGCACGCGAGAGCGTACAGCGCAAGAACCCCATGAGCGGTGGCGGATTGCCCGGCAAACTGGCCGACTGCTCCGACAAGGACCCCATGAACTGCGAACTCTTCATCGTCGAGGGTGACTCGGCCGGCGGATCGGCCAAGCAGGGTCGCTCACGCCTCACACAGGCCATCCTTCCCATCCGCGGTAAGATCTTCAACGTGGAACGTGTGATGTGGCACAAGGCTTTCGAGCACGAAGAGGTGAACAACATCATACAAGCCCTTGGCGTACGCTTCGGACTTAACCCTGAGAACAGCAAGGAGGCCAACTATGAGAAGCTGCGCTACTACAAGACCATCATCATGACCGATGCCGACGTCGATGGTTCACACATCGACACCCTCTTGATGACCCTCTTCTACCGCTACATGCCCGAGCTCATCGAAAACGGACACCTCTTCATCGCCACCCCGCCCCTCTACCTCTGCAGCAAGGGCAAGAACAAGCGCTACTGCTACGACGATGCCGACAAGGATCGCTTCATCGCCGAATTCGGTAACGGCAGCGAGGCTGGCATCACCATCCAGCGCTATAAGGGTCTTGGTGAAATGAACCCCGAGCAGTTGTGGGAGACTACCATGAACCCCGAGACTCGACTGCTCAAGCAGGTGACCATTGAGAACGCCGCTGCAGCCGACTACGTATTCTCCATGCTCATGGGTGAGGACGTAGGTCCACGTCGCGAGTTCATCGAGAAAAATGCCACCTATGCCAACATCGACGCATAAAGGGCGAATATATAAAGGTGTAAATAGCAGAAACAAGGGGTGTGCAGCTGATTGCACGCCCCTTGTTTTATGGATTATTTGGCATTTGGAATAATGTCCTTTGGCATACAAGTATGCAGGACTAGCTAAGATATCGAGTTGGCAGTGTCTTACTAGATGAACATAATAGGAGAACTGATATTGAGTAGGGTACTCACGACGGACCATCCTGCGATTTCCGCTGTGGAACTATATACATCAATGACAGCATGTACTTGCTCGTTTTTTATCTCTACGCGTTGGGTGTCGCCGATAAATCCTGGAGTTGACTGCATGGTCACTTGCATCTCTTCGGGGCCTACCGAAGCACGTGAGGCGGCAACGGTGACATTGACCTTGGTGGGGAAGAGGGCGATGGCTTCCTTGGCGGTACCCGTGAATACGATGCGTTGTTCGTTTTGGAGCGTATCGTCATATATGGCGGTACCTTGCAAGGCGTTGGGATCCTTTTCGTTGAAGAAGCGTGCTGTGGCTCCGCCCATGAGTGTGGCAGTCTGCAATACGTCGAAGCCACCTGTCGCTCCCGATACGACATATACTCTGGCGTTATGTTTCCGCGCTGTTTGTATCACTTCGTTGTAGAATGTGTCGTCGGCAAAAGCACCAATTGAGAGAGTCACAATGGAGATGCCGTTTTTTAGTGCAGGTAGGGCAAGCTCGAGCATGGCTGCAGGTGATGCCGCCTCTACGATATAGTCGGGGCGCAGGACTAGTAGTTTTTCGATGCTGTCGCATATCGAGGGCTTATTGGGCATACGCTCAGCCAATACCTCGGCTTTTTCCCGAGTGCGTGAGTAAAGACCTATCAGCTCGTAATCGGTGAGCAATTCTTTGGCTACGGCATCAGCTACGATGGTACCCAGTTTTCCGCAACCGACGATGGCGAGTTTCTTCTTCATAATCGTTATCTTACTGTTACTTTTGATGTGTGGATGTTATTGCTTATAGTCTGATGGTCATCCCCTCGCGTGCCAGTTCTGTCTTTGAAAATACGTTGCAGGCTTCCTCGAGTAGGGGGTGCTCATCGTTATATCGTGCCGAGAAGTGTCCGATGAGTAGACGCTTTGCATCGCATAAATGAGCCATCTCAGCGGCTTGACGTGCAGTGCTATGGTGGGTTTGTTCGGCTCGTGCAGCTTCGCTCTCGGCAAAAGTCGCTTCGTGAAAGAGCAGGTCAATGTTTTTGAGGTATTGGACATTGTTGGGGTTAAACCGTGTGTCGCTGCAGTAGGCGTATGACCGAGGGGGAGCAGAGGGAGTAGTCAGGCGGCTGTTTGCGATGACTGTTCCTTCGGGAGTTACGTAGTCGGCTCCGTTCTTGATGTTTCCTATTTGGCTGATGGGGATTTCGTAGTAGTCTATCATGTCGCGTCGGATATGTGCGGCGGTAGGCTTCTCTCTGAAGACGAATCCCGAACAGGGTATGCGGTGGCTTAAAGGGAAAGCTTGTACACTCATGGAACGATCTTCGTAGATGATGTCGGTGCATCCATGTGCGAAAGGATGAAATTCTACGTTGTAGGGCATGCCTTCGCAGAAGAAGTCCAGTTGAGGGCGTAGCAGGGGCGCTAATTCGGGAAAACTATGGATATGTAGTGTTGCTGTTCGTCCGAGCATCCCGAATGTTGAGATGAGTCCGATGAGTCCAAAGCAGTGGTCACCATGGAGGTGTGAGATGAAGATATGGTTGAGTCGCGAGAAGTTGAGCTGCGCCTTCCTAAACTGCTTTTGAGTTCCCTCGCCACAGTCAATCATGTAGAGCTTGTCGCGTAGGTTGATGACTTGCGATGTAGCGTTGTGGCGTGTGGTGGGCAGTGCCGAACCGCAGCCAAGGATGTGGATGTCAAACTTTTCCATTGTTCTTCAGTAGCTCAGGAGTGCAGATAATAGCCTGTCCTCTGTTTCTTATAGTCCATATTGCTGTCTGCTTTCCTTGTTTATAAAGTAAAGGCCGACACACTGGCCGGCCTTTACGGAAGTTTATAGAAGTGTGTTTGTGAACATTACTTCTTGCCTTCGAGCTGCTCCTTGAGTGCAGCAAGAGCATCGATATCACCAAGTGTGGTAGAAGCAGCCTTGTTCTCAATAACGGGAGCTGCATCCTCCTTCTTAGCGCTCTTCTTAGCAGCGGCAGCAGCCTTCTTCTCAGCACGCTCAGCAGCCTTAGCAACATCTTCGAAGATGCGGCTGTGAGAAAGGATGATGCGCTTAGCCTCCTTGTTGAACTCGATTACCTTGAACTCGAGCTTCTCCTCAGCCTGAGCCTGTGAGCCATCCTCCTTAACGAGGTGCTTGGGAGTAGCGAAACCTTCAACACCGTAGGGGAGTGATACAACAGCACCCTTGTCGAGCATTTCGATGATGGTCCCCTCGTGGATTGAGTCTACCTTGAAGATGGTCTCGAATACATCCCAAGGATTCTCCTCGAGCTGCTTGTGACCGAGGCTCAAACGACGATTCTCAACGTCGATCTCGAGAACCTGAACATCGAGCATAGCGCCAATCTGTGTAAACTCAGAGGGGTGCTTGATCTTCTTTGTCCAAGAGAGGTCACTCACGTGGATAAGGCCGTCAACGCCCTCTTCAATCTCAACGAAGATACCGAAGTTGGTGAAGTTGCGAACCTTAGCTGAGTGCTTAGAACCAACAGGATACTTGGTCTCGATACCCTCCCAAGGATCAGCCTTGAGCTGCTTGATACCGAGTGACATCTTGCGCTCGTCGCGGTCAAGAGTGAGCACTACAGCCTCTACCTCGTCGCCTACAGACATGAAGTCCTGAGCTGAACGGAGGTGCTGGCTCCATGACATCTCTGATACGTGGATAAGACCCTCAACACCAGGAGCAATCTCGATGAATGCACCGTAGTCGGCCATAACGACAACCTTACCCTTCACCTTGTCGCCAACAGCGAGGTTAGCGTCAAGAGCATCCCAAGGATGGGGAGTGAGCTGCTTCAAGCCGAGAGCGATACGCTTCTTCTCATCATCGAAGTCGAGGATAACAACGTTGATCTTCTGGTCGAGCTCAACGATCTCCTTAGGATCGCTTACGCGGCCCCAAGAGAGGTCTGTGATGTGGATAAGACCGTCAACACCGCCGAGGTCGATGAATACACCGTAAGAGGTGATATTCTTAACGGTACCCTCAAGTACCTGACCCTTCTCGAGGTGAGAGATGATCTCCTTCTTCTGAGCTTCGAGCTCTGCCTCGATGAGTGCCTTGTGTGATACCACAACATTCCTGTATTCCTGATTGATCTTAACAATCTTGAACTCCATTGTCTTGCCAACGAATACGTCGTAGTCGCGGATGGGCTTAACGTCAATTTGTGAACCGGGCAAGAATGCCTCGATACCAAATACGTCAACAATCATACCACCCTTAGTGCGGCACTTGATGAAGCCCTTAACGATTTCCTGAGCCTCAAGAGCAGCATTGACACGATCCCAAGATTTAGATGCACGTGCTTTCTTGTGTGAGAGGATGAGCTGGCCCTTCTTGTCTTCCTGATTCTCGATGTACACCTCTACTGTGTCGCCGATAGCCAACTCGGGGTTGTAACGGAACTCACTCATAGGAATGATGCCGTCTGATTTGTAACCGATGTTAACGATTACTTCGCGCTTGTTCATACCGATTACGGTACCTTCAACAACTTCGTTGTTGCCCACCTTACCCAAGGTGTTGTCATAAGCTTTCTCAAGCTCTTCGTGTGATACGTTGGTCAACACATCACCCTTCTCATACGCTTCCCAATCGAAACCTTCTACGGGAGCAATGTTCTTTAAGTTTTCCATTAAGTTAATAATTTAATAAATAATTAATTACGTTAGACATTATGTTGATATATCTAAATCGGCTGCAAAATTAGTGCAAACCGAGCGAAAATGCAAATTTATTTGCTATTTTCCGAGGTGCCGTCTAATTTCTGCTTGTGAAACAAGCTAAAGGTAGTGTAAATCGAATGGAATACCAAATTTAATTGAGTATTTCTGAGATGCAACCTACCTTCTGCTCAACCTTTTTTAGCTAATAAGCGGTTTCCTGCATTTTATTCCTGTTGCAGCAAGCTACTTTTCGTGAGAATTGCTAACTTTGCACAAAAAATACAATGGGAAAAGGTAAACTGGCAAAATTTGCCGATATGGCATCATATCCGCACGTGTTTGAATATCCGCACTCGGTAGCGGAGCAGGTCCCTTTTGAGATGAAGGGACATTGGCGCGATCAGTTTTTCAAGAACGACAATCCCATCGTTCTCGAATTGGGCTGTGGACGAGGTGAATACACGGTGGGGCTTGGACGCATGTACGCGGAGAAAAACTTTATAGGGATAGACATTAAGGGTGCCCGTATGTGGACCGGTGCTACGGAATCGTTGCGCGAGGGGATGACCAACGTGGCGTTCCTGCGTACCAACATCGAGATTATCGACCGCTTCTTCGCTCCGGGCGAGGTGGACGAGATATGGATAACCTTCCCCGACCCACAGATGAAGAAGGTGACCAAGCGGCTCACCTCCACGGCTTTCCTGCAGCGCTATGCTTCGTTTCTCAAACCCGATGGCATCGTACATCTGAAGACCGACAGTAACTTCCTCTATACCTATACCGATGCATTGGTGATGGTAAACAACCTGCCCGTCGAGGTGAATACGGAAGACCTGTACAACAGCGGACTGGCCGATGACATACTGAACATCCGCACCTATTACGAGCAGCAGTGGCTCGATCGTGGACTAACGATCAAGTACCTCAAGTTTCGCTTGCCCCAAGGCGTGACATTGCAAGAGCCCGATATTGAAATTGAACTCGATGACTACCGCAGCTACAATCGCAGCAAGCGGAGTGGGCTACAGACAAGCAAATAAATGATGGGCCTCCCCCAACCCCTCCCAAGGAGGGGGACTGTAGAGTCCTCTTAATAATAAACAATATAAAACCAAGTCCTTCTCGCCGCGATGTCGGAGTTCTCCCCTTCGGGGGGAGTTAGAGGGGGCCACCTATGTTATGACACTATATCCCAAACTTATCCTTGATGCGCTGGCCACGGTGCGCTACCCAGGTACGGGTAAAAACCTGGTGGAGGCTGAAATGGTAGAAGATAACCTTCGTATTGATGGGCAGAAGGTATCCTTCTCGCTCATATTCGAGAAGCCTACCGACCCCTTCATGAAGTCGATTCTCAAGAGTGCCGAGGCGGCTATCAAGCTCGCTGCTGGTGCTGATGTAGAGGTGGACATCTCGGTGAAGACCATTCAGCAGGCACGTCCCGAAGTGGAGAAGCTGTTGCCTACGGTGAAGAACATCATTGCCGTATCGAGCGGCAAGGGTGGTGTGGGCAAGAGTACCGTGGCTGCCAACCTTGCTGTGGCACTGGCCAAACTGGGCTATAAGGTGGGACTGCTCGATGCCGACATCTTCGGCCCCTCTATACCCAAAATGTTTCAGGTGGAGGATGCTCGCCCCTATGCGGAGCGCATCGAGGGACGCGACCTCATCATCCCCATTGAGAGCTATGGCGTGAAGGTGCTATCGATTGGTTTCTTCGTGGACCCCAACCAAGCCACCATCTGGCGTGGAGGCATGGCGAGCAATGCCCTCAAGCAACTCATCGGTGATGCTGCTTGGGGCGACCTTGACTATTTCCTCATCGACCTGCCCCCCGGCACGAGCGATATACACCTCACTACCTTCCAAACGGTAGCTATCACGGGCGCTGTCATCGTGAGCACACCGCAGGAGGTGGCTTTGGCCGATGCACGCAAGGGTATCGACATGTTTACCAACGACAAGGTCAATGTGCCTATTCTCGGATTGGTGGAGAATATGGCGTGGTTTACCCCAGCCGAGCTGCCCGACCATAAGTACTACATCTTCGGTAAGGAGGGGTGCAAGCGCTTGGCCGAAGAGATGGGTGTGCCTCTGCTGGGGCAGATTCCCGTGGTGCAGAGCATCTGCGAGGGTGGTGACAATGGTTGCCCCGTAGCCTTGGACGATAGCACAATGACCGGGTTGGCATTCCGTCATTTGGCTGAGGCTGTGGTAGAACAGGTAGATGTGCGCAATGCCACGAAAGAGGCTACACGGATAGTGAAGACAAAGTGAGGCGATGCTCCTTGTAGGAGTGAAAATATCGACTAAATTTGGCAACGATTTTCTCTTTTTGTATCTTTGCCTATCAAAAAAAATAATACCAGACATACTCTATGAGCGAAGAATATTTCAACAAGGCCGACAACATTGACGAGAACGATAACGTTAACGAAAACGAAAACGCTGACGAGAACGTTGACGTTGACGAAAGCATCGAAGCAACAGAAGGCCATGCCCACTATCAGCCGAAGAAGGAGAGTGGCGAGGACGACACCGTGAAGTACCAGCTCTCGGGAATGTATCAGAACTGGTTTCTCGACTATGCCTCCTACGTTATCCTCGAGCGTGCCGTGCCCCATATCAACGACGGCTTCAAGCCGGTGCAGCGCCGCATCCTGCACTCGATGAAGGAGAAGCACGACGGACGCTACAACAAGGTGGCCAACCTCGTGGGACATACCATGCAGTATCACCCTCACGGCGACGCCTCCATCGGCGACGCCCTCGTGCAGCTGGGGCAGAAAGACCTGCTCATCGACTGCCAGGGTAACTGGGGCAACATCCTCACGGGCGACGGGGCTGCCGCTCCGCGTTACATCGAGGCACGCCTGTCGAAGTTTGCGCTCGAGGTGGTGTTCAATCCCAAGACCACGGAGTGGAAGCTCTCGTATGACGGCCGCAACAAGGAGCCCATCACCCTGCCGGTGAAGTTTCCCCTGCTCCTCGCTCAGGGTGTTGAGGGTATTGCCGTAGGTCTGTCATCGAAGATTCTTCCCCACAACTTCAACGAGCTGTGCGATGCCGCCATCAGCTATCTCAAGGGCGAGGACTTCGTGCTCTACCCCGACTTCCAGACGGGCGGCTTCATCGACGTGGCCCGCTACAACGACGGCGAGCGCGGCGGAGCAGTGCGTGTGCGTGCCCGCATCAACAAGCTGGACAACAAGACGCTGGCCATCACCGAGATTCCCTATAGCAAGACGACGACAACGCTCATCGACTCCATACTGAAGGCTGCCGAGAAGGGTAAGATAAAAATCCGCAAGGTCGACGACAACACGGCTGCCGAGGTGGAAATTCTCGTGCACTTGGCCCCGGGCGTATCATCGGACAAGACCATCGACGCGCTCTATGCCTTCACCGACTGCGAAATCAGCATCTCGCCCAACTGCTGCGTCATCGATGACAACAAGCCCCACTTCCTTGGCGTGAGCCACGTGCTGCGCAAGTCGGTGGACAACACGCTTGCCCTCCTGCGCCAGGAACTCGAGATTCGCAAGAACGAACTCCTCGAGCAGCTGCACTTCGCCTCACTGGAGAAGATCTTCATCGAGGAGCGTATATATAAGGATAAGAAGTTTGAGCAAGCGCCCACGATGGATGCTGCCTGCGAACATATCGACGAGCGCCTGACACCCTACTACCCCACCTTCGTGCGTGAGGTCACCAAGGACGACATCCTGCGCCTGATGGAAATCAAGATGGCCCGCATCCTCAAGTTCAACAAGGACAAGGCCGATGAACTGATGGCCCGCATGCGTGCCGAGATTGAGGAGATCGACAAGGAACTCTCCGATATGGTGGGCGTCACCACCCGCTGGTTCACCATGCTCAAGACCAAGTACGGCGCCGCCTACCCCCGCAAGACTGAACTGCGCAACTTCGAGAACATCGAGGCCGCCAAGGTTATCGAGGCCAACGAGAAGCTCTACATCAACCGCGAGGAGGGCTTCATCGGTACATCGCTCAAGAAGGATGAGTTTGTGTCAAACTGCTCGTCCATCGACGACATCATCCTCTTCTACAAGGACGGCCGCTACAAGATTGTGCGTGTGGCCGAGAAGATGTTTGTAGGCCCCGGCGTCATCCACGTAGGCATCTACAAGAAGAACGACAAGCGCACCATATATAATGTGGTATACCGCGACGGACGTGGCGGCCCCCACTACATCAAGCGCTTTGCCGTCACCGGCACCAACCGCGACCGCGAGTACAACCTCACCCAAGGCAAGCCCGGCTCGCGCATCGCCTACTTCACAGCCAACCCCAACGGCGAGGCCGAGATTATCAAGGTACAGCTCAAGCCCGTGCCCAACCTGCGCAAGACCGTCATCGAGAAAGACTTCAGCGAGATAGGCATCAAGGGACGCGCCTCCATGGGCAACCTGCTCACCCGCCTCGAGGTGCAGCGCATCGGGCTCAAGGCCCACGGAGCCTCCACGCTCGGCGGCCGCAAGGTGTGGTTCGACCGCGACATCCTGCGTCTCGACTTCGACGGGCATGGCGAGTATCTGGGCGAGTTCCACAGCGACGACCGCATCCTCGTGGTATTGAAGAACGGCGAGTTCTACCTCTCGGACTTCGATGCCAACAACCACTACGAAGACAACATCCTCTATATCGAGAAGTACTGCCCCGACAAGGTGTGGACCGCCATCGTGCGCAACGCCTCACAGAAGGGCTTCTACTACATCAAGCGCTTCACGATGGAGGCTACGGCAAAGAAGAATACCTTCGTCGATGAGCATAAGGACAGCAGCCTCACCCTGCTCACCTGCGAGGCATACCCGCTCATCCAGGTCAACTTCGGTGGTGGCGACAGCTTCCGCGAGCCGCTCGTCATCGATGCCGAGGAGTTTGCCCTCATCAAGGGCTTCAAGGCCATAGGCAAGCGCGTCACCAACTTCGAGGTAGCCAGCTTCGAAGAGCTGAAGCCTACGCGCCGTCCCGAGCCCGAGGTCACCGAGCAGCCCGAGGAGACAGAGGCAGCCGATGAGGCAGCCAATGCACCCGAAGAGCCCGCAAGCGAACAGCTCAACCTGTTTGAGGAGGAGTAAGCATATATAGGAATACATGAGAAGGCAGGAGACTCGCGTAGTTTCCTGCCTTCTTTTTATATTATAAGACGAAACGGTTGTTATTCCCGTACAAAAAAAATTGTAGCATAATGTAAGGCAAACCCTACGGTTTACTTACACGATACAGAAATCGGAAGTATAGATTTCTTCGTCCTCTTGGCAGATTGTTGTCGTTTCCTATTTCTTGCTTACGCTTTGCATTTCTCTAATCGCCCGTGGCTGCATTCTTTTCGTCCGCCTTGGGGATTGGGCGGAAAGAAAGGAAGGAGCGCAAGGCGTAAGGAGGAGAACAGGAGTTAAGCAGCGCTTTCATATCGCGCTGCTTACGCCTATTCTTCGAAACCTCCTGTGGAGTTTGTGCTAACATCGCGGAGCACAGACCCTGATGCCTCTGTTACAAGAAGCAATGCGCGATAATGCGTCCAAGTAAGCGACAGGAATTTTGTACACACTGAGTCCAAAATCTGAGGAAAGGCCTTATAGGACCGAATAACTTATACAAAAATTGGTTGCAACTTTAGGAAAAATGATTATACAACGCGATTAACATCTTGAGCACTTGATAACGGAGGTTATTCAAACAAATCGTCCAGTACTACATTTCCTTGTATTGCAGACGAATATTTCCCCAATTTGATGCCACCAGAAGAAACCATTGTTAGGCGAAGAGATTTTCGTGTGCCTGTTTTCAGTTTGAAGAGCTCGCGTCGTTCGCGCATCCATTCCACATACTCTTTCTTCAATTCAAACTGATGGTCACAGTATTTCATTTCACATAAATCTATCGACTTGTCGCTACGGTCAATCACAAGATCTATCTGCGCTCCCTGCTGGTCGTCTTTGCAATACCACGCACTTACATCGCTTGCGATTCCACTAATCCCAAGTGCTTGACGAATCTGATTGATATGATGAATGCATACTTGTTCGAAAGCATAGCCGGCCCAAACGTTGCGACGGGCGTCATTCATTTTTGACCACGCATGCTCATCCAAACCATAATAGTTTTTTACAAAACGAAGATAAAACAGCGTGTACATATCTGCCAGCTGGAATATTGCGCCTTTCTCCTTCTTCCCAAAAGCTTGATAGCTACGTATAAAATCGCACTTTCTGAGATTGTCCAACACTTCGGACATTAAACCATTGTCTGCAACTTTAAGTGCCTTAATAAGTTCCTCGCGGGTCATACCTCTAAGTTTAGAGGTGAGTGTCTCTACCACCCGACGATATAGCGCAGCATCGTTGAATAGCGAAGTGAACAAGAAATCATACTCTGCATTTAATGTCGCATTTTGGCTATAGAAGAGTTCGTCCACATTCTGCGACAGACTAAGTTCGGGACGTAATAGTGACAAGTAAAATGGAGTTCCTCCCAATATCATATAAGCGTCCAATACCTCAGAACGCGCCCATTCTATACCAATGCTTTTCAAATACTCCTCTGTCTCTTTCAGAGTAAACGGAGATAATCGGATAGCCCTCGTTACACGATTATGCAGGCCTCCTTTATCTCCCAGCAATTTATTTGTCATCCATGTAGTGGCACTGCCACATACCACAAGTTTAAGGCCCCTGCGGTCTGCAGCCCAACTATTCCAGAACAGTTCCAAGGCACGTATAAATCCTGATTTGGGAGTGTCTAACCAAGGTAATTCGTCTATAAAAATGGACACGCACTCTTTATCTGATAAGGACTCTACAAATTCCTGTAACTGCATAAAAGCCTCAAACCAGTCTTTGGGCCGTGTCCGTTTTGTACCACTATACCGATATAGCTGCTCTTGCCAACGTTTCAGCTGCTCAGCTCTCGACACATTATAGATTCCTGTGGTGTAAAAGTCAAACTTCTCTCCAAAGAATTGCTTCACCAAATATGTTTTCCCTATACGCCTACGTCCGTATACTGCAATAAACTCAGCTTTGGGAGAATCTACGCACATTTGCAGAATCTCCTGCTCATGCTTTCTTCCTACAATTGACTTCCTATATTCCATAATTGACAATGAAAGAATTCTTCGGCAAAAGTAATGCACTTTTCTAATAAAAACAAGCGATATCACTGCGGAAACTCAAAAATTTTGCCATTTTCCGCAGCGGTATCGATATTTTTTGGCAAAGTTGATAATTTGGGTTGAACTTGATTAACCAATGAACCTTTAGGTCGCCGCCGGCATGACAATACATTTTGGTTTTTCACTTTCGACCCGCTTACGCGGGTGGTTTAAAGAGCGGGACAAGCCCGCTCTATAAATTAAACATTTCTTTTCATACAACACGATATGTTAAGTTAATCATATAAATTATCTTCTCCTCTTAATAATTATAAATTCCCAATCACCTGCGCCTCAAAAGAAAAAAGCGTGAGAACCTGCACCTGCTGCTCGCTTCACGGTTAAAGGCTCTCGCATTGCCCTGTTTGTCGAAACGAGCAACGCGAAAGCCCCACGCCGATATGCAATAAGCAACCTTACGTTATACTAATCATCACGACAAATACAACAAAGGAGTACCACAAACATACCCATGAGACATTCACCGTTGCTTTGTTTTTGACAAACATTATGAATTTGCGAGTATCAGATAAAAAATACTTTTGTGCAGATTTGGAATTCGATTCCAAATCTGCACGACATTCCTCCGTCATCTATGCAGGAGTAGAACAATTAGACACTCCGCACGACGGCATCATCAACTATCGGAACTTTCATATATAAGCGATGCCTTGGGGATTGGGCGAGAAGATAGCAAGGATTCCCCTATTCTATTTCTTTTGTGAACATAAGATATGATAAGGTATTATCTCCGTTACAACCTGGAAGATGCAAAACAGCGACAGGCGTCGCGGTTTTGCCGTGGAGGCACAATCTGCGTCTTATGGGCACCGAAGCATAGAAAAGTAGGCTCAAACTTGAACCCTTTCTATGAAAAGACCTTTACCAGATGTTCCTGACGTACAATCTCTAGAATTTATTTTCAAAGAGATTTAAAGTTCCTTCAATTGGATTCCTAAGAAGGTCTTCTTGAATTCCAGACGTTACTATATGTCTCAGATTCAACAGCAATTGACGCTTACGCCAATCTGGCAAAGAGTTTATTAATGAAGGGGCCACAAAAGTATTCTCCGTATGAAAGATCAGTAACGTTGTAAGGAATGTGCCAAAACGATCTTTATCATCTTCATATACCTCTTCTAGTTCATGCAAGAATTCTATAGAATTGGATTGATTATTAAAACAAGATATCAAGACGTATGTACATTCTACCTCTGGGATTATATTAATAAAAAGATGATTTAATGGTATATCCGTGTTCCTATAATCATTAAATCTTTTGTTACTTATGGTAAAGGTTGGTTGACATAAGCTGGCAGATGCTATTGGATGAAATCCATTCGTTCTGAAACATACATGCTCCAATTGTGTATAGTCCTCGTTCGTTAACCATTCCTTCATCAGTTCATCATAGCCTTGCAGATCCAAGTTTAATCCAATCTTAATATCCTCTTCCCTTTCTGCAATATACGCTTTATTTTGTTCTTTGTATATGCTGTCTTCATTGCAACTTTTTAACTCCTCGTTTTTTGTATGAAAACCTTTTGCGAAAGCTCTATAACAATGTAAAAATTTACACTTCATCGACGACTCATCAAAATCAGAATCGTCTAATAATTTAAATAATTCTTGATCATGAGTTTTACAAAAGCCTTTAAATGTTGACGCCACTTTTGTTCCGACAACCTCAAAACCAGCAAAACAATATGGGTCAAACCAATTTACGTAGCTTAGTCCAAGATGCTTGAATCCATAGACGCCCGTTCTTCCTTCAACAGATTCAGCTAATAGATTTAAGCATCTTTTTTCTGAAACAGAATGAGATGCTATGATGTCTTCTTCTGTGCCACAATGAAAACATTTATTAATACGACCTGTGTGCCGAAAATAAGAATAAACTTTTTTGTGTTCTGCTTCGATGTAATTCATATAAATCAGTTACAACAGCTACTGAATAACTATTTATGTATTTCTAGAAACTTATAGCCATTGAAATGAATCATATGCTCTGGGTTATCGGCAATCCATACTTCTGATTCCCATGCAATTTTTTCCACCCATTTTCTAAACTCCTTCTTATTTAAGAATGTTGTTATAAAGATAGGAATTGCTGTACACCTTTCTAATTGCTTTTTTAGTTTTATTACTCTGATTTCATCCATTGGTCCAGCACTATGTACTGCTTCAATCAAAAATAAGAGATTCTTTTCCTTACAGTAGGCTACGACATCAGGTAGTTCTTCGTGCTCTAAAGTAAAGAACTTAATTTCCTCCAAAGTATCTTGATTCATATAAAGGTATTTGTCCGAAGTATCACCAAGATAAAGAACTTCTGCACCCATACCAAATCTTGATAAAAAATCCTCTACAATAAGTTTTTGCAATACATTATGTTCTCCTGCTGAAAGATGAAGTTCTGTTCCTGATGGTAACTTTACGGGAATCTTTTCTAGATCTCTTTTTCTTTCAAGTACCTCTTTAAGCAATCTGATCTGTTCTTTATAGGTTGCTAATTCATCATCCCATTGAGGGGTACCGTGACTTCTCAGAAGTTTGGCAAATAAGGGGTTCAAAGCATATCCTCGTGTTGGATTATTGGTGGCTTGTGCATCAATAGATGATGAATTTAATACGACACCTGCTTGTACAAGATAAAGTAAATCTTTACGTCGAATATCGTCATACGAACCTGACGATATATTCTCTCTATAAAACTTGTTCTCAAAATCGATAATATCCCTTGTCTTCAAAAAGCAATTATCCTCTGCCGACCTAGCTTCCATAAAGCTTGATTTAATATTACCAACGGCCAAACAAGCCATTGCCATCTTTTCAAGCCTTCGATGCGTTCCATCTAAAGGTATTCCAACATTTCCTAATATGTCTAATATGGAAAATATCAAATTCTTGACCTTGTTGGTCTTCTTTCCTGTCAAATCTATTTTCATTTTCAATCAAATAATGATAAAGGAATTAGTTTTCTATTAATCTCTTCTATACTTTTTGTTGGTAAAGAATATGTCTCCTTAATCTTAAGTGCCAATTGGTATGCTAATAAAGGAGGAACAGCATTCCCAATCTGATTGAATTGTTTGGCTTCTGTTCCCGTGAATTCAAACCAATCAGGAAAACTTTGGAGTCGAGCCGCTTCCCTAACCACCAGACGTCTTCTTCTTCCATCTTTTAACCTCACCCTTTGCATGTCGCTAGTACAACCAGCTAAATTACGGCAGGTCAGTGTACGGGCAGGTTTGTCGGGATATAAGTCTCGCGGATTAACGCAAGACGACTTTCGCTCGTAAACGGCAATATATTCATCCTGCCTTGGAGTTAATATTTTGCTTTCGTCTTTGATTGTATCAATTAAATCACCTATGGCTTCACCGACAGTTACTTTATTCTTGTGGACAATAGGATAATTAAAAGAGGATTTATGTCCAACAACAATCATTCTTTCCCTATTCTGTGGAACTCCATAGTTTACTGCGTTTAGGCATCGGAATTCAATGATGTAGCCTAATTTACTGAGTTCATTTTTTATTAAATCAAAATACCATTTGTGAGAATATGCCAAATTCCTGACATTTTCGAACATAAACACTTTGGGCTGCAACTGTTTAATTGCATCAATGAAAATAGGGAAACCATCTCTGGCATCTTCCATCCCTTTTTGGTTCCCAAACACACTGAATGGTTGACAAGGGGGACCACCAATTACAATATCCGCTTCGGGGTATTTAAAACCCACATCTAACTTTTGGAGATGACATATTCCTTTCAGGTTTTTATTGTAAGTTGCTACAGCAGCTTCTTCAAACTCATAACCAATAGTTTCGTATCCGGCAGCTTCAAAACCCAACGATAATCCTCCACAACCAGCAAAAAGATCGAGAACTTTTGTTGGCTGTGTTATGTTGGGACGTAACGTTTCGTTTATATATGTTTTGTACATGCTGCAAATGTACGATTTTTTTTAGAGAGTTAATACCTGTTTTTAGAACAAATAGCAGATATAAAGAAATCTTTCTTCGAATCTAAACATCGTATCACTTTTTTTACTATCTTTGTCACCCGAAACATCAAGAGCAGTGTAGCGCTGCACCAACCGAGCAGGGATGCCACGGTGGTCAAGTTACGATGTGGACAGATATATTAACGTCAAAAAACATCCGATTATGACAAAGACAAACACTTACGCCCAAGAGCGTATCGGCTTCTATGAAGCACGTTTCGCAAGCGAAACAATCAGCCAACTAGTAACTAACTTCAACAGCCTCGCTTCCTCGCATGGATGGACGGCAGAACGCTCCTGCTATTCTACAGCTCTCACTCGTGAGATGCAGCGGCGCAGCATCGACCTCACGGCCATCATGAGCAATGATACGGGACAGCAGACTATACGCTATGTCCGCGTGACATACGATGAGGATTCCCATGCACTGCTACCGATAGCATAAACAATCACCCCTCACCATCCTACTGCTCGGATAGTGAGGGGAATCTCATTTAATTATTATCCCCGAAAATGCTTATTGATCCCCCATTTTTATTCAAACAAATTATCGAGGTGTGTCATACTACAGATAATTTGTCTATGAGCAATTTGTGATGTCCCCAAGGCACAGCAAATATGTCGGTTCCTATTTGCTCCTCAAGTTGGGGAGCAATTGACAAAGCGCATTGGTACATCAGATAAAAGTTTTTCATATACAACAGGTTTGTTGGAGAAAAACTTTTTGATTCGGGCAACAGCTCTTTCAAGTCCCTGCTTAGGTTCTCCATAAACTTGCTTCCCCATCGAGCTTCTGCTTTCAGAACCACAATATCATGGCCTACAGTCCAATAGAACTGCAACATCTCCCGATTGACATGTAACGCCGCCTTTATCTGGCACTGACGATAACGTATGCTTACTTCTTGCACCCATTGCAGGTAGTCCTTGTCCAGTATGTTTATCGACTAGCCTTCCATAACTATTCAGATAGAAGACTACTTGCTAAATCAAGCAGCATCGGACCTGCTTTCCTGCCACTCTGCCACTTCTGCCACAAGTTTTCATAGAGGAAATATGTATTTAAATAAATAATTATTTAGGTAGCGTATACTCCACATATTATAGCCGTAACTTATACAAATATTCAGAGAAAAGTGTTATCTTCGCATCGTGAAAGAATATTGTTCGCGTAATATGAATCTATATCCTACAGACCACACATCGTTATCCTTGGAGGAAGTGTATTGTTCTATCCGCGACAATGGATTCTCGGAGTATACGCTCCAATTGATAGATAGCTATACAAATTATATACTTAATGGAAAAACAAACCTTACTCAGTTCAATCAGCAGGAGCATGCAGGTCTCTGCCTTGCAGGTGAGATGCTCATCGGGGCGTACATCGTATGCAACTACGCGAGAGCAAGCCTTGAAGCAGGTCGCAATGCTGCAGCAGGCGAAGTCGGCCCAGCAAACTGGGAGAT
>JAZPZS010000113.1:0-15111 GCA_045544835.1 Bacteroidaceae bacterium
GCGTCCCTTTTCATCGGTAGTTGCACCCAGCTGGAAACTGCTGTCTGGCAATGCCAGCAACTGCACCGTGGCCATACCTACAGGCTCGGCCGTTTCATAATCAGTGACATTACCCGTCACTCTCACCTTTTTGTCCTGCGCCGATACCACACCTGCGAAGCACATCGAGAGTATCAGGAGGATGATTTTCCTATTCATATTACGTATTACTTTTTTGTATAGTCTTTCATCAGCGCATGAGATTAATGCACTGATGATATGACTGCTTCCACACAAAAAGGTTTAAATAAATCACAAAAAAGCGAAAGTCCTCATGCCCCAACGGGCACAAGTTACTCTCTCGGGTCGGTTCCCCACAGCATCTTTTTCTGCAAGGTCTGGAAGAAGGTGCTGCCCTCTTGCTTCACGACCCGTATGGTATGCGCCGCCTTCCGTATTGTCAGCGTTGTCGACTCGGGCAAGTTGCGGCTGATGCCATCGGCAGCGACGAGGAAGCTTCCGCTACGGCTCTCGATGCGCAGGCTGATTGTCTTGTCGTCAGCAATCACGATAGGGCGCACATTGAGGCTGTGCGGCGAAACGGCCGTGAGCACAAACACGTCGGCCTGCGGATAGATAATCGGTCCTCCCGCACTGAGTGAATAGGCTGTCGAGCCCGTCGGCGTAGCTATGAGAAGGCCATCGGCCATATAGGTGGTAAGGCGTTCACCGTCAACAGCGGTATGGATGGCCAGCATCGACGAGCTGTCGTGCTTCGACACCGCAATCTCATTAAGCGCATAGATAGGATGCGAAGGGTCATCGCTCGTGGTCAGGCTGAGCAGGCTACGCTCACGCAGCACATAGCGCCCTTGATGGAGCAGAGCAAAGAAATGTTCCATCTCATCAGCCGACACATCAGCCAGGAATCCCAAACGCCCAGTATTGACACCTACGATAGGGATACCGGCATCACCCACGCAACGGGCGGCCTTGAGGAATGTACCATCTCCCCCCAGGCTAATGGCCATATCAATACCTTGCCCAACAAGGTCGCTGATGATTCCCGCAGCTTCAAAGGAGAAAGGCTGCTCATCACACAAGAAACGGTTGAAGTCGGCGTCTACATAAACCTCATCGGCATAGTGCGCAAGGATGCGGAACAACTGCTCGGCATGCACCGACTTGCCGGCCTCGTGGGTATTTCCAAATAGTGCAAAACGCATTAATAAACAATAATTATGAATTATGAATTATGAATTATGAATTTAACTTACTACCTTTGCATCGGATTTTTGAATCCATTTGCTAATTCAGAGCAAAGGTAATATATTTTTCGGATTTTTATGACGAAACTAAGCGTAAATATAAATAAGGTGGCTACGCTACGAAATGCACGTGGCGGCAACAACCCCGACGTATGCAAGTTTGCACTCGACTGCGAAGCCATGGGCAGTGAAGGTATCACCGTACATCCGCGTCCCGACGAGCGTCACATACGCCGTGCCGACGTGTACGCCCTATCGCCCCTGCTACACACCGAATTCAACATCGAAGGTTACCCCAGCCCCTCATTCATCGACCTGGTCCTCCAAGTTAAGCCGGCACAGGTGACCCTAGTCCCCGACGCCCCCGACCAGATAACCTCAAACCATGGTTGGGACACCGTTACCCATCAGGACTTCCTGTCCGAAGTCATCAGAGTGTTCAAGGAGGCAGGCATACGCACCTCTGTATTTGTCGACCCTGAGGTGGAGATGGTTGAGTATGCAGCCAAGGCCGGAGCCGACCGAGTAGAGCTCTACACAGAGCCGTATGCCTCGGGCTATGCCAAGGATCGCGAAAAAGCCGTCGCCCCCTATGTCACGGCGGCCGCAGCCGCCAAGCGCATGGGTCTCGGGCTTAATGCCGGCCACGACCTCAGCCTGGACAACCTGGCCTTCTTCGCCCAGCAGATACCCTACCTCGACGAGGTATCCATCGGCCATGCCCTCATCTGCGATGCCCTATATCTCGGACTGGCCGAAACGATACGCAGATATAAGGAATGCTTGAAAGTCGAGCGATAGTGCAGGCATCTTCCGGAAAAAAGAACAAAGAACAGCAATTAGTAAATCGTAAAAAAATAGTTATTCAAGAACATGTTGTTATTGCAAGCACAAATGGAGCAGGCCGTGACAGAAGTGGCCGAGAACCCCGTCCTCACCGAAGTGGTGGAAGTAGCCAATGAGATGAACCTATGGGATATGGCCGTCAAGGGCGGTTGGATCATGATAATACTCGCCCTACTGTCAGTACTATGCGTTTACACATTCGTAGAGCGCCTAATGGTGTTGCGCAAAGCCGCAAAGGTAGACCCCGTATTCATGGAGCGCATACGGGATTATGTCAAGACCGACGAACTCAAATCAGCAATAAACTACTGCCGTGTGACAAACAACCCCGTTGCCAATATGATAGAGAAGGGCATTGAGCGTCTCGACCGCCCTGCCGGCGAGGTACAAGCCGCTTTGGAGAATGCGGGCAACCTCGAAGTGGCCAAGCTAGAGAAAGGACTCTCCATCATGGCTACCATCTCGTCCGGTGCTCCGATGATCGGTTTCCTCGGTACCGTCCTCGGCATGGTGAAAGCCTTCTGGGAGATGGCCAACGCCGGTAACAACATCGACATCACCCTGCTGTCAAGCGGCATCTACGAGGCCATGATTACCACCGTAGGTGGCCTGGTCGTAGGCATCATCGCCATGTTTGCCTACAACTATCTCGTGTCGAGAGTCGACGACGTAGCCAACGCGCTGGAAGCACAGACCTTGGCATTTATGGACCTGAAGAATTAAATTTGGGAATGAAAAATTAAAGCAAGCGAACCTTTATCAACAAAAGTTTTAGCTTCTATTTTTTAATTTCCAATTTACAACTTTTCATTTTTAATTCATATCCCCGTGAGCCTCAAACGAAGAAACAAGATATCTCCCTCTTTCAGCATGGCCTCGATGACCGACATCATTTTCCTGCTGCTGATATTCTTTATGATCACCTCTACCATGGTGACCCCCAATGCCATCAAGGTGCTGCTTCCACAGGGCAAGCAACAGACCTCTGCCAAGCCACTGACACGAGTCATCATCGACCAGAACCTCAACTACTACACAGCCTTTGGCAATGAAGACGAGATGCCTATCGAGTTGGAAGACCTGGCAGCCTTCCTGCAGGAATGTGCCGCCAAAGAGCCGGAGATGTATGTAGCGCTCTATGCCGACGAGCGTGTGCCCTACCGCGAGATTGTAGGCGTACTGAACATCGCCAACGAGAACCAGTTCAAGATGGTGCTGGCCACCCGTAAACCTGATAAAAAGAGATAGCTTTGAAGATTACTAAGAGTCAGATACAGGGTTTGGTCGCGACGCTTGCCGTCCATGTCGTGGTAGTGGTGTTGCTTATGTTGCTCGCCATGCGTGCTCCTCTGCAAGAGGCCGAGAGTGGCATCCCCGTGATGTTGGGCAACGCGGAATTGGCCCAAGGCCACACCGAGTCCTACCAGTTCACCGAGGTGTCGTCCGTGAAGAGCGACATCCCCAATATTGAGAACGCACCTCAGACACAGCCGCAACCACAGGTCGAGGAGCCGCTCATCACCCAGCCCGACGAGCCCACCATTGACGTGCCCACTCCCGAAGAGGTCGAGGCACAGAAGCGTGCCGAGGCCGAACGACTGGCTGCCGAGCGTGCCGCACAGCAGATTGCCAGCGCCTTTGGCAAGGGCCTCGAGATGGGGAGCAAGGGCACAGCAGAGCAGAAGACCGAGGAGGCCACACAAGGTGCCGAGACCGGTGTCGCTGCTGCCGACAAGGCAACAGGAATAGGAGTCCAAGGAACCTTTGACCTCAACGGACGCGACATCTCAGGAGACGGACTCCCCACCCCCGTTAACACCGTACAGGACGAAGGCCGCGTAGTGGTCAACATCACCGTCAACCCCGCGGGTCAGGTAATTGCCACCAGCATCAACCGCCGCACCAACACCGTCAACCCCGAGCTACGCAAAGCTGCCGAGGATGCCGCCAAGCGGGCACGGTTCAATCCGATCAGCACAGTCGACAACCAGACGGGAACCATCACCTACTACTTCAAGCTGCGATAAGCGACAGGCAAAGAGCCTATTCTTTATGCTCAATCAGCATACGAGCCTCAGCCTCATCGGCTGGCGCTACGAGAAGACGTACATCGCCTCCGATACCATTGTAGTGCGAGGTAAGGGCAGACATCGTGTGATCCTCCATGATACAGCGAATACCATTAGCCTCAAGCAGTCCCTTTACGACCTCGGCTTCAAATGCTTCACCTGAGAACACTTCCATCCAAGCATTGTTGTTCGTTGTCATAATCTGTTCCTCCTATGGTTAGGTTAATAATCCACTTGCAATATTAAGCATTTAACATGAATAATGCAAGAAACGTTCGCATTTATTTGAGAAAAATAGAGCTATGCGGCTGTAATTAGCAAAATATGTCCTACCTTTGTCTCACGATGAAGAAACCCGACAAATACTCCATCCCCCAACTGCTTGCATGGATATGGCGTGCCTCCTATGGTGCCCGTGGCCAGGTTGTCCTATGTGCCATCATAGGCATACTGTCGGTCATCTGCTCATTGGGCTTCGTCTACCTGAGCAAGGAGACCATCGACATCGCCACAGGAGCACGCCAGGGACATCTGGTACACTATGGTATAGGCATGGCCTCGCTCATGCTGGCAGAGATACTGCTCCACGCCATCGACAACTGGATAGTCAACACCCTCGGTGTGAAGACCCAGAACCGCCTGCGAGCCCACCTCTTCGCCCGTCTCATGCGCAGCGAATGGCAGGGTAAGGACAGCCATCATTCGGGCGATGTCCTCAACCGTATCGTGCAGGACCTGAGCACCATAGTGTCAGTTATCACCAGTTCGCTACCCTTTGTCATCATCACCATCGTACAGTTCACGGCCTCCTTCTGCTTCCTCTTCTCCATGGACCGCACGCTGGCCGTCATGCTCGTACTCATACTCCCCCTGTTCGCCCTGCTCAGCCGCATTTATGTGCGCCGCATGCGCCACATGACCAAGGCCGTGCGCGAGAGCGACAGCCGCATACACGCCATCATGCAGGAGAGCCTACAGCACAAGATAGTGATCAAGACATTGGAGCAGACCGACGGGATGAGCCGTAAGCTCGACGCCATGCAAAACCGTCTCCACGATGAGGTGGTAGCCCGCACCCGCTTCAGCGTGCTCTCGCGCTCATTGGTGTCGGCCGGCTTCTCGGCCGGCTACCTCACCGCCTTCCTCTGGGGAGCATTCCGCCTACAGGGCAGCGGCATCACCTTCGGTGTCATGACCGCCTTCCTGCAACTCGTAGGACGCATACAGCGCCCCCTGTCCGACATGGCTCGCCTGATCCCCACCCTCGTCGGTGCCCTCACCTCGGCCGAGCGCTTGATGGAGCTTGAGGAGCAGCCCAGCGAAGACTCCGGCCAACCCATATGCATGGACGATGTGGCAGGCATACGCCTAGACGGGGTCACCTTCAGCTATGCCGACGGCAGCGACACCGTAATCAGCAACCTCAGCGTTACCTTCCCACCAGGTTCCATGACAGCCATCCTTGGCGAGACGGGAGCTGGAAAGACCACCCTCATCCGTCTCATCCTCGCCTTGCTACGCCCCGACGAGGGCCGTCTAGTCATCTACGACAGCAAGCGCGAAGAGGAGATATCCCCCCTCACCCGCACCAATTTCATCTACGTGCCACAGGGCAACACCCTCTTCAGTGGAACCATCCGCGAGAACCTCTTGCTGGGTCGTCCCGAGGCCACCGATGAGGAGCTATGGCAAGCACTACATACGGCATGTGCCGAATTTGTAGAACAACTCCCTGCAGGGCTCGACACCTTATGCTCCGAGCAAGGCGGCGGACTCAGCGAAGGCCAGGCACAGCGTATAGCCATCGCACGCTCACTGCTGCGTAGCGGTTCCATTCTCCTACTCGATGAGGCCACCTCTGCACTTGATGCCGACACCGAGCGCCGATTCCTCAAGAACATCGCTTCCGAGAAGCACAACAAGACCATCATCTTCATCACCCACCGCACCTCCGTCCTCGAATATTGCGACCACGTGCTGAGGATTGAAGACAAAGTGATACACCAACCCTAACGAACCGAACACCCATGATTGAATACCTCAAAGGAGACCTCACTGAACTCACTCCCACCACAGCTACAGTAGAGTGCCACGGAGTAGGCTATCTCGCCAACATCTCACTCAACACCTACACCGCCATACAAAACCGCCCTCAGGTGAAACTCTACATCTACGAGGCCATACGCGAAGATGCCTACGTCCTCTACGGCTTTGCCGACAAGCGCGAGCGCGAGCTCTTCCTTCTGCTCATCTCCGTGTCGGGCATCGGAGGCAATACCGCCCGCACCATACTCTCTGCCCTCACCCCTAACGAGCTGTGCGAGGTGATTGGTTCCGGAAACGACAAACTGCTCAAGATGGTGAAGGGCATCGGAGGGAAGACCGCACAGCGCATCATCGTTGAGCTCAAAGACAAAATTAGCACTGTCGAAGGCACCTCCACGACAGCCACGGCAGGCAACGTCCTCTTTGCCGCCCCCCACAACGAAGTGGTCGAAAGTGCCGTAGCCGCCCTCACAATGTTAGGATACACCGCAGCAGCATCGCAGAAAGTGGTCAAAGCCATCATCAAGGAGCAGCCCTCCGTAACCGTCGAGACAGCCATCAAGGAGGCCTTGAGACGACTTTGACTTTAGGAGTACGTCCATTCGCGTAGAGCGTACACTAAAAACAAACCTCGCGTTTGCACGTTTCGATAAAAAGCTGTAATTTCGTGCCTCCTAACAGTACAGTATGGAACAAGCTAAAGACAACAATAAAGATAAGAACCCGAAGAAGCGGACGGACAATAAGTTTGTGCGTAAGCTTACCGAGGAGAAATATAAATATGGCTTCACCACCGATGTGCACACGGAAGTGATTCCCGTGGGCTTGAACGAAGAGGTGGTGCGCCTCATCTCGGCCAAGAAGGGCGAGCCTGAGTGGCTGCTCGACTTCCGCCTCAAGGCATACAACTATTGGTTGGGACTGGAGATGCCGAATTGGGCGCATCTGCAGATTCCCGAGATCGACTATCAAGCCATCTCGTACTATGCCGACCCCACCAAGAAGAAGGAGGGGCCGAAGAGCCTCGACGAGATAGACCCCGAGGTGATGAAGACCTTCGACAAGCTGGGTATACCTCTCGAAGAGCGCTTGGCACTGAGCGGGGGCATGGCCGTGGATGCCGTGATGGACTCGGTGAGCGTGAAGACCACCTTCAAGGAGAAGCTGCTCGAGAAGGGCATCATCTTCTGCTCCATCAGCGAGGCTGTGCGCGAATACCCCGACTTGGTGAAGCAGTACCTAGGTTCTGTGGTGAGCTACCGCGACAATTACTTTGCCGCGCTCAACTCAGCCGTGTTCAGTGACGGTTCGTTCGTATATATACCCAAGGGCGTGCGCTGCCCTATGGAGCTAAGCACCTACTTCCGCATCAATGCGGCCAATACGGGCCAGTTTGAGCGTACGCTCATCGTGGCCGATGACGACAGCTATGTGTCGTACCTCGAGGGCTGTACGGCTCCGATGCGTGATGAGAACCAGTTGCATGCCGCCATCGTGGAGATTGTAGTGATGGAGCGTGCCGAGGTGAAGTACAGCACCGTGCAGAACTGGTATCCCGGCGATGCCGAGGGTCGTGGCGGTGTATACAACTTTGTCACCAAGCGCGGTCACTGCCGTGGTGCCAACAGCAAGTTGTCGTGGACGCAGGTCGAGACCGGTTCGGCCATCACATGGAAATACCCCTCGTGCATCCTCTCGGGAGACAACTCGCAGGGCGAGTTCTACTCCGTAGCCGTGACCAACAACTACCAGCAAGCTGACACGGGCACCAAGATGATACACCTGGGCCGCAACACCAAGAGCACCATCATCAGCAAGGGCATCTCGGCCGGCAAGAGCCAAAACTCATACCGCGGACTCGTGAAGGTGGGTGAGCGTGCCGATGGTGCACGCAACTACAGCCAGTGCGACTCGCTGCTGCTGGGCAGCCATTGCGGAGCCCATACCTTCCCCTATATGGACATCAAGAACGAGACGGCCGTGGTGGAGCACGAGGCTACCACCTCGAAGATCAGCGAGGACCAGCTCTTCTACTGCAACCAGCGCGGCATCAAGACCGAAGATGCCATCGGCCTCATCGTCAACGGCTATGCCAAGGAGGTCATCAACAAGCTGCCTATGGAGTTTGCCGTGGAGGCACAGAAGCTGCTCTCGGTATCGCTGGAGGGAAGCGTGGGATAATTGACAATGGATAATTGATAATGGACAATTGAAAGTCCGAGTTCTCAGAGCACTCCGAGTCCTCCGGGAATTCTGAAAAACAAATAAAAGACAATGCTAAAAGTAAGCAACCTGCATGCCAGCATCAATGGCAAAGAGATATTGAAGGGTATAGACCTTGAGGTGCGCCCCGGTGAGGTACATGCCATCATGGGCCCGAATGGTTCGGGCAAGAGTACCCTGAGCAACGTGCTTGTGGGACATCCCTCCTACGAGGTGACGCAAGGTACCGTAGAGTTTAACGGAAAGAACCTGCTGGAGCTGTCGCCCGAAGATCGCAGTCACGAGGGATTGTTCCTCTCGTTCCAGTACCCCGTAGAGATACCGGGCGTGAGCATGGTCAATTTCATGCGTGCCGCCATCAACGAGCAGCGCAAATATCGCGGCCTTGCTCCCTTGGCTGCCAATGAGTTCCTCAAGCTCATGCGCGAGAAGCGTGCTCTCGTGGAGCTCGACAGCAAGCTGGCCAATCGCTCTGTCAACGAAGGCTTCAGCGGCGGTGAGAAGAAGAAGAACGAGATCTTCCAAATGGCCATGCTGGAGCCCCGCCTCAGCATCCTTGACGAGACCGACTCGGGCCTCGACATCGATGCCCTGCGCATCGTGGCCGAGGGAGTAAACAAGCTGAAGACTCCCGAGACATCGACCATCGTCATCACCCACTACCAGCGCCTGCTCGACTATATCAAGCCCGATGTGGTACACGTGCTCTACAAGGGACGCATCGTGAAGACTGCAGGCCCCGAGCTGGCACTTGAGATTGAGAACCGCGGTTTCGACTGGATAAAGAAGGAAGTGGAGGATAATTGACAATTCACAATTGACAATTGACAATCATGCAAAGTACAGAACAATACCTCAACCTCTACCGTGAGTGCCGCAGTCTAATCGGTCGTCATAGTGCTCCCGTGATGAATGTCTTGCGCGATGAGGCTCACGACGAGCTGCTCCGTATGGGTTTTCCCACACGGCAGGATGAGGAATACAAGTATACTGATGTGGAGGCGATTTTTGCTCCCGACTATGGCATCAACCTGGGTCGCCTCGACATTCCTGTGAACCCCTACGATGTGTTCAAGTGCGATGTGCCCAACATGAGCACCTCGCTCTACTTCATCGTCAACGATCGTTTCTATATGAAGGCTTTGCCTAAGGTCGCTCTCCCCGAGGGCGTGCTCCTTGGTAGCCTCAAGGAGATAGCTGAGCAGTATCCCGACTTTGTGTCCAAGTATTATGGCCAGCTTGCCGATACGAGGTCCAACGCCATCACAGCCCTCAACACGATGTTTGCGCAGGACGGTCTGCTGCTATACGTCCCCAAGGGCGTAGTGGTGGAGAAGCCCATCCAGCTCGTGAATATCTTGCGTGCCGATGTCAACTTCATGGTCAACCGCCGCGTGCTCATCATTCTGGAGGATATGGCTCAGGCACGCCTCTTGATGTGCGACCATGCTATGGACGAGGTCGACTTCCTCGCCAATCAGGTCATCGAGGTCTTCGTGGGTGCCGGCGCATCCTTCGAACTTTACGAACTGGAGGAGACCACCTCGCGCACCTGCCGACTGAGCAACCTCTACATACACCAGCAGGCCGATAGCCGTGTGCTGGTCAATGGCGTCACCCTTATGGGCGGCACCACCCGCAACACCACACGTGTCACTCTCGCCGGTCGCGGAGCCCATATCAGCCTCTGCGGCATGGCCATTGCCGATAACCATCAGCATGTCGACAACCACACCTTCATCGACCATGCCGTGAGCGACTGCACCAGCCACGAGCTATACAAGTATGTGCTCGACGATGAGGCCACCGGTGCCTTTGCCGGCAAGGTGCTCGTGCGCGAAGGCGCTCAGCACACCGACTCCCAGCAGACCAACCGCAACCTCTGCCTCACCCGTCAGGCCCGTATGTACACCCAACCGCAGCTCGAGATCTATGCCGACGATGTGAAGTGTAGCCACGGAGCCACCGTAGGCCAGCTCAACGAAGATGCCCTCTTCTACATGCAGCAGCGCGGCATCAGCCATGCCGAAGCCCGCCAGCTCCTCATGCGTGCCTTTGTGGGCGAGGTCATCGATGAGGTAGGCCTCGAGGCCCTGCGCGACCGCCTGCACCATCTGGTGGAGAAACGATTCCGCGGTGAACTCGGCCAATGCCGTGAGTGTAATGCCTGTAAGTAAGAACTCCTCAGTGAGAAACTAGATTCCAAAAGATTGTCTCTCATTGAGCGATTTTCGTTTAGGAGTGATAGCCTTCACTAAACAATGTTGCATTTCCTTGATAATTTCGTCTACCACATAAATCCTTAAATCTTAATCACTAAAATCAAAAAACGACGCGCAGTAAACTCGACAAAGAGTTGTGCAGAGGCATCTTGAAGGCAGGCAAACTCGCTCCTCCCCTGCCTCTCAACAAGTTAAAAGAAAGAAGGGGGAGCGAAATAGAGGTCCGGTGTAGGATGATTGCAGCAGGTTCGTGACGAACATGTCGCAGGTGCGAGCAAGAATTATCGCACCTGTGATGGAGAGGGCACGAAGGGGAAAAAACTTGACATCGCGCTTCTGAGGGGTAACTTAGCATCAGAAACAGGGGCCTATCGCCCTATCATGAGATGAGCCTGATGCGACGGTTTGCATCAGGCTCAGAACGATAGGCTGTCAATGACACTTCGGCTATGCCTCGGGCAACACCTCGAGGGCACGGCGTGCACGGCGCAGGGTCTCCTCCTTGCCGATGTAGTCGGTGAGCTCAAAGATGTGAGGCCCTACGGCTGCACCCACGAGGGTGACGCGGAAGGCGTTCATCACCTTGCCCACGGGCCACTCCTTGGCAGCTATCCACTCCATCACGAGGGGCTCCAGCTCGGCACCGGCAAAGACGGGGGCGGTTTCGATGAAGTCGCACAGCTCCTTTACATACATCGATGCCACGGCAGGCTCTTTCCACCATTTCTTGAGCGACTTCTCGTCGTAGGCCTCGGGAGCCTGGAAGAAGTAGCAGCAGGTGTCCCACAACTCGTGTACGAAGTTGACGCGACCCTTCATGAGCGATACCACCTTGATGATACGCTCCATGGGCTCGTCGATGCCGCGCTCGCGCAGCATGGGCTCGAAGAGGGCGGCGATGTCGGCATCGGGCTTGGAGAGGATATATTCGTGGTTGAACCATACGAGTTTCTTGTAGTCAAAGCGGGCGCCGGCTTTGGAGCAGCGCGAGAGGTCGAAGAGCTGCACCATCTCGTCGAGTGTCATCTTCTCCTGGTCGTTACCGGGGTTCCAGCCGAGGAGGGCAAGGAAATTGATGACGGCCTCGGGCAGATAGTCCTTCTCACGATAGCCCGATGAGATATCGCCCGTCTTGGGGTCGTGCCACTCGAGGGGGAACACGGGGAAGCCCAAGCGGTCGCCGTCGCGCTTGCTCAGCTTGCCGTTGCCCTCGGGCTTGAGCAGCAGGGGCAGGTGAGCAAAGGTGGGCATGGTGTCTTCCCAACCGAAAGCTTGATAGAGCAGCACGTGGAGCGGTGCCGAGGGCAGCCACTCTTCGCCACGGATGACGTGTGACACCTCCATGAGGTGGTCGTCAACGATGTTGGCCAAGTGGTAGGTGGGCAGTTCGTCGGCACTCTTGTAGAGCACCTTGTCGTCGAGTACAGAGGAGTTGATCACTACCTCGCCACGGATGATGTCGTGAACGTGTACCTCTACACCGGGCTCGATGAGGAAGCGCACCACATACTGGTGGCCCGCGGCGAGCAGCGCATCAACCTCCTCCTTGGGGAGCGAGAGCGAGTTGCGCATCTGCATACGGGTGGTGGCGTCGTACTGGAAATTGGCAATCTCGCTGCGCTTGGCCTCCAGCTCCTCGGGAGTGTCGAAGGCCATGTAGGCCTTGCCGTTGGCAAGCAGTTGCTCCACATACTTCTTGTAGATGTCGCGACGCTCCGACTGGCGGTAGGGACCATGGTCGCCACCTACGCCCACGCCCTCGTCGAAGGCGAGGCCGAGCCACTGGAACGACTCGATGATGTACTCCTCGGCACCGGGCACGAAGCGGTTTGAGTCGGTGTCCTCGATGCGGAAGATGAAGTCGCCCCCATGCTGGCGGGCAAACAGGTAGTTGTACAAGGCAGTGCGCACACCGCCGATATGCAAGGGTCCCGTAGGACTGGGTGCGAAACGCACCCTTACTCTTCTTTCGGTCATATATTTCTTTGTTTAGAGTTTATTAATCTGTGTTACTTAGGAGTTCAGGAGTCAGGAGTTCAGACAATAGCGTAGCACTTGGTTCCATTCGAACTTGGCACGTCGTGCTGTCAACTATCAACCATCATCCATCAACCATCATCCATCAACCATCAACCATCATTCCCCAACCTTAATCACCAGTTTGGCACTCTTGAGACCCTTGGCCTTAGCGGTGAGGATGATCTCGCCCGCCTTGCCCTGCTCAGCTACGATGGCAGTCATCATGCCGTTGAACACGTGCATCTGAGGCTCGTGGAAGAGTTCGAGGTTGGTGGGGTCGCCATTGGCTCCGGCACGGTAGTGGCCTGCGCCCTTGACTGTGAATCGCACCTGGTTCTGGGCATCGGGGCAGAGGCGGCCCTGCTTATCGACGATGCGCACGGTGACGTAGGCAAGGTCTTCGGTGCCTGCCACCAAGGGGCGGTTCTCCTCGGCTACCAATTCAATAGCATAGGGCTTGCCGGCTGTCTGTACCTCGGTCTCCATGCAGGCATTGCCGTCGGCATCGTAAGCCACGGCACGCAGGGTTCCCGGCTCGTACTTGGTGTCCATCCACATGTGGCGGTAGCGCTGCTGGCGTGCGAGTGCCTTGCGGCTCTCGTCGTTCTCTGTATCGTCAATCTTCACGGTGAGGTCCTTGGTGCGCTTACCCTGGCTGACACCGTTGATGAAGAGCTCCACGGTGGGATAGTCGGAGTATACGAACACAGGAGTCACCTCGCCCTCACGTCCGGGCCATGTCCAGTGGGGAAGGATATGAAGGGTGTGCTCCTCCTTGTTCCAATGGCTGCGGTAGAGCCAGTAGCGGTCCTTGGGCAGACCAGCAAGGTCGATGATGCCGAAGAGCGATGAGTGACTGGGCCAATTGGTATAATAGGGAGTAGGCTCGCCCAGATAGTCGAAGCCTGTCCACACAAACTCACCCATGCCATAGGGGAGGTCTTCGTAGAGGATAAAGTTGTCTTCGGGGAGGTCGCTCCAGTTGCAGTGCTCGAGGTCGTACGATGATGACTGATGGTCGTCGTACATCGCCATGGAGCGACGCTCTACGGGAAACTTATATACGCCGCGCGAGCTTACTGTAGAGGCCGTCTCGCTGCCCAATACCACCTGTTGCGGCAGGCGCTTGTAGGCCTCCTGCACCTTATGGCTGCGGTAGTTGAGGCCAGGCACGTCGAGGATATGGGCAAAGCCGTTCTTCAAGGTGATGTCTACGCGGTCCATACCCACGGTGCAGGGGCGTGTGGGGTCTTCGCGGTGGAAGATGTCCTGTATCATACGGCACACCTTGATGCCGTCGCCCGTACCTTGGTCGGGCACCTCATTGCCGGTACACCACATCACCACAGAGGGGTCGTTGCGATAGCGGCGCACGAGGTTGACGATGTCCTTCTCAATCCATTCGTTGAAGTCGCGGTTGTAGCCGTTCTTCATCTTGGCACGCTTCCACTCGTCGAAGCTCTCGGCCATGATCATCATACCCATCTCGTTGCAAGCCTCCACCAGTTCGGGTTCGGGCATGTTGTGCGAGGTGCGGTAGGCGTTGCTGCCCATCTCCTTGAGCAGACGCACCTTGCGGCGTACGGCAGTAGCATTGACCACAGCGCCCAACGGACCATTGTCGTGGTGGTTGCAGGTGCCCTTGAAGACGGTGCGCTGCCCATTGAGGAAGAAGCCCTGATCGGGAACTATCTCAATGGTACGAATGCCAAAGGTGGTCTCGTATACGTCGGTAGTATCAGTGCCGTATAGGACTGCCGTTACGGCTTTATATAGGTTCGGCGTTTCGGGACTCCACAACTCAGGATTCACGACTACGGTTCGAGTGGTCACGATGTCTTTCTCGTAGTGGTCGAGGGGCATCGAGCCACTGAAAACCTGCTGCCCGGCAGGATTGCAGATGTCGGTCTCGATGCGCACCTTCATCGGGTCTATATCCTCTGGGACATCAAGTTCTACCTGAACATTTACCTTGGCAAATCCCTCGCGCACGACAGGTGTAGTGATATAGGTTCCCCACATCTTGACGGCCAGTTCATCGGTGACGATGAGGTGTACGTTGCGGTAGAGTCCAGCACCGGGGTACCAACGTGAGCTCTCTTCGTAGTTCTCGAGGCGCACAGCCAGTGTGTTCACCTCGCCGGCTTTCATGTAGGGAGTGATGTCGAAGTAGAAGGCGTTATAGCCGTAGGGCCAGTAGCCTGCCTCCTGTCCGTTGACCCATACACGGGCATGACTCATGGCGCCGTCGAAGAGCAGTGTGGCGCGGCGTCCTTCGGTAAACTCGGGAGCCTCGAACTGCAGGCGATACCATCCTGCACCCACGAAGGGGAGTCCGCCCGTACGGCCAGCGTGCGACAAGGCCTCTTTCTGTCCGTCCTGCTCGATGGCAACTTTCTGGCGGTCGTTATTGGCATCGAAGGGACCATAGATGGCCCA
>JAZPZS010000114.1:0-30773 GCA_045544835.1 Bacteroidaceae bacterium
AAGGAGTTCAGGAGTCAGGAGTTCAGACGATAGCTTCGACTGATGATAACAGGGCTCCTGAACTCCTAAATGAAAACCACAGATTACACGGATTAAACAGATTTATAATCAGCGAAAAGACACTTGTCTGAACTCCTGAACTCCTGAACTCCTTAAACCTTAAACTTAAAAACTCAAAAACTTATGAACTCAAAAACTCATTTCGACTGGGGCAAGTTGCTCAAAGTAATCATCGCAGTGCTCACCGCCATCGCTGGCACCCTTGGCGTGGCGAGCTGCATGTCCTGAGGCTGCTATGGCTGACGTGTTCATCCGCATATTGCGCGGCTTAGGGCTGGCATTGGTCGCACTCATCCTTATGTGATGAGTGCGACACTCCTTTAATAGCGCTTTGGTTCGCTCGCTTTTTGCTACCTTACGGTAAGCCATGAAGAGACATTCGCCCGCTACAGAAAAAAAAATGGGGATATATTACATTTTTCTCGTCCATTTTCCGTACCTTTATGGCTGCGCCAAATAGAGAGCAGAAAAGCATTAGACGGATAGAATATACTAACCCAAAAACAAGCATACAGCATGAAAAGTTTCGGACAAAGGGCGTGGGTACTACCACAACCGGTGCTGATCATCGGCACATACAACAGCGACGGCACTCCCAACGCAATGAATGCGGCATGGGGCGGACAGTGGGACAGCAAGGAGATCATGATTTCTATGGGCTCGCATGCCACTACGGACAACCTGGCACGGTGCGGCGAGTTTACCGTGGCCTTTGCCACAAAGGAGACGATGGTGGCTGCAGACTTCGTGGGTATCGTGAGTGCCAAGGACGACCCGCTGAAGATGCAGAAGACGGGGTGGACGGCTGTGAAGGCCGGCAACGTGGATGCACCCGTGTTCACCGACTTCCCCATGACACTGGAGTGCCGCATACTGCGCAAGATTGACGAGACGGCGGACGGGTATAATATCGTGGCCGAGATCGTCAACATCCTCGTGGACGAGCGCTACCTGGCTGCCGACGGCAAGCCCGACGTGGAGAAGATGCAGCTCATCACCTACGAACCCATACACCATGGCTACGTGGTGCTGGGAGAGCGCGTAGGCAATGCGTTTGCCGATGGCAAGAAGTTTTAAACGAAAACGAAAACGAAAACAGGGTAGACGCATCAGAAAAAGCTCGCACAAGTAATTGAGTTTCACACAGATCTCACAAATCTCACGAAGCACGCATCGTAAACTCGCGTGTGCCATCCGGCTGAAAACACTCGGCGAAGCCGACAAGCGCGGGCGAAGCGATGCGCCTCTGTGAGATTTGTGAGATCTGTGTGAGGCTAACAAATTGAATTTCTGAGAATAGAAAATAAATATCCATAAATATTTCTGGTGCGTCTGCCCTGAGCGAAGAGAGGAATCTCGCCAATATAAAACTCAAAACAACACCAAAACACGATGAAACGAATTATAACAATCCTCATCGTAGCCCTGCTGGGGCAATGGATGTATGCCAAGGACTATCAAGTGAGCGGACCGCAGGGCGGACTGGCCATGACACTCACCCTACCCGATGGCTTTGATACCGAGACGGACAGCTGTCCGCTGGTGATACTCATGCACGGCATCTTCTCGAGCAAGAACTTCACCCCCATGCCCAAGATAGCCAAGCAGCTCGCCAAGGCGGGCATAGCCTCCATACGCTTCGACTTTGGCGGACACTGGAGCAGCGAGGGCGAGATGCAGCTGATGACCATAGAGAAGGAGATTGCCGACGCGCTGGCCATGTGGGACTATGCCTGCTCGCTGCCCTACGTGAGCAAGATAGGATTGCTGGGCCACTCGCAAGGGGGCGTGGTGGCCTCGATGACAGCCGGGCGCATAGCCAGCCAAGGGCACACGGCCAAGCCGCTCTACGGGCTGGCACTGCTGGCTCCGGCATCGGTGCTCAAGAACGCTTGCCGCAATGGCCGACTCTTCGACGCCAAGTTCGACCCTGCCGACCCACCCGAATATGTGCGCTGCTTCAAGATGATGAAACTGGGGCGCGAGTACCTGCTCAGCACACAGCAGCTCGACATCTACGGCACAGCCGGAGCATACCAAGGCCCCGTGAGAATCATCCACGGCGGCAACGACCGACTGGTGCCGATGTGGTGTAGCGAGGACTTCGTGAAGACCTACGGCGAGGCAGCCGAACTGATAGTTGTGGAGGGCGAGAACCACCGACTGAGCAAGAAGACACGAAAGGTGGCCGAACTGGTGACGGCATTCTTCGACATGCCTTAGTGCGGGAGGAGCCTTAGCCGTATCTTTATGGCCGCTCGCTAATTCGCACCTTTATGGCTGCGCCATGAAAGTAGCGCCACTCGCTGAGAAATATTAAAGCAAGCTTTATATTTCGCTCGTTTTTTGCGACCTTTATGGCTGCGCCATGAAGATACTCACGCTCGTTGAGAAAAGCTCAAGTAAACTTGGCTTTTCACTCGCTAATTCGTATCTTTGCCATTCCAATTGGTTAGAAGCAGAGATATGCAGTCAGGAAAGATCATCAACGACCCGGTATTCGGGTTCATCAATATTCCCAAGGGGGTCATCATGGAGGTGGTCACCCACCCTATCGTGCAACGCCTCCACCGCATCAAGCAGCTGGGCCTGTCCAGCATGGTATATCCCGGAGCACAGCACACACGGTTCCAGCACTCACTGGGCGCCTTCTTCCTGATGACGGAGGCTATACAATCGTTGCGTGGCAAGGGGGTGGAAATATCGGACCACGAAGCCGAGTCGGTGAAACTGGCCATACTGCTGCACGATGTGGGGCATGGCCCCTTCTCCCATGTACTGGAGAACACGCTGGCACCGGGCGTACACCACGAGGAGATATCGCTGCTGCTGATGGAGCGGATGAACCGCGAACTGGGCGGACGGCTCGACCTCGCCATACGCATCTATAAGGATGAGTACGAGAAACGATTCCTGCACCAGCTCGTGAGCAGCCAGCTCGACATGGACCGCCTCGACTACCTGCGCCGCGACAGCTTCTACACGGGTGTCACGGAGGGCAACATCGGCTCGGCACGCATCATCAAGATGCTCGGCGTGAAGGACGACCACCTGGTGGTGGAGTCGAAAGGCATCTACTCCATCGAAAACTTCCTCACCGCACGCCGTCTGATGTACTGGCAGGTGTATCTACACAAAACCTCGGTGGCTTGCGAGAAGATGCTCATCAGCACACTCACACGGGCAAAGGAGCTGGCAAAAGCCGGAGAAGAGCTCTTCGCCTCCCCTGCTCTACGCCACTTCCTCTATACCGACATCACACGCGAAGCCTTCTTCAACGATGAGGAGTGCCTCGATATATTCACCCAACTCGATGACAACGACATATGGAGCGCACTGAAGGTGTGGGCATCGCACCCCGACAAGGTGCTCGCCACGCTCAGCAATGGGCTGGTGAACCGCCGACTGTTCAAGGTGGAATTCAGCGCACAGCCCTTCAGCAGAGAGTACCAAGAGAGCCTCATCGAGCGCATCACGGAAAGCCTGGGCATCAGCAAGAAAGAGGCAGAATATTTGATATGCGCCGCCACCCAAGAGAAGGACATGTACACGGCAGCCGATGACCACATCGAGATACTCTACAACGACGGCTCGACACGTGACATAGCCGAGGCATCGGACATGTTTAACCTATCGCTGCTGGAGAAAAAGGTGAAGAAGTACTTCATCTGCTACCAGAAGGTGTAGGGGGAACAGAAAAGCGAACTTTTCCATTACGTTCGCTCGCTGAAACTTAACTGTATTGAGTTTCGGCCTCGCTCAGCAATAGAAAAGTAAACTTTTCCATTACGTTCGCTCGTTGAAACTTGGCATTTCGTTCGGCTTGCACTAATTTTAATCTGCTTCGCAGCTTGAAATTAGGCTGCACCTCGGAAAATCACAAGTAAACTTGCATTTTCTCTCGGTTTGCACTAATTTTGTCCACAATTTAATAAATAGGAATATTATGGCTGAACAGACAGTAAGCGAAAATACAGAGAAGAAGAGTCTGAGCTTCATTGAGCAGATAGTAGTAAACGACCTCGCCGAGGGCAAGAACGGCGGAAAAGTGCAGACACGATTCCCGCCCGAACCCAACGGCTACCTCCACATAGGTCACGCCAAGGCGATATGCCTCGACTTCGGCATGGCACAGAAATATGGCGGCGTATGTAACCTGCGCTTCGACGACACCAACCCCACCAAGGAGGATGTGGAGTATGTAGAAGCCATCAAGGAGGACATCCAGTGGCTGGGCTTCCAGTGGGGCAACGAGTACTACGCATCGGACTACTTCCAGCAGCTGTGGGACTTTGCCGTTGACCTCATCAAGCAGGGCAAGGCATACATCGACGAGCAGTCGTCCGAGGAGATTGCTGCACAGAAGGGTACCACCACACAGCCCGGTATCGAGAGCCCCTACCGCAACCGACCCATAGAGGAGAGCCTGGAGCTGTTCGAGAAGATGAACCGCGGCGAGATTGAGGAGGGACGTATGGTGCTGCGTGCCAAGATCGACATGGCCAACCCCAACATGCACTTCCGCGACCCCATCATATACCGCGTGGTGAACCATCCGCACCACCGCACAGGCACCACATGGAAGGCCTACCCGATGTATGACTTCGCTCACGGACAGAGCGACTACTTCGAGGGCGTCACCCACTCGCTCTGCACACTGGAGTTTGTGCCTCACCGCCCCCTCTACGACCTCTTCGTGGACTGGGTGAAGAATGGCCAGGACCTCGACGACAACCGTCCCCGCCAGTATGAGTTCAACAAGCTCAACCTCAACTACACGCTCATGAGCAAGCGCAACCTCCTCATATTAGTAAAGGAGGGCCTCGTCAACGGCTGGGACGACCCCCGCATGCCGACCATCTGCGGATTCCGTCGCCGTGGCTACTCGCCCGAATCGATCCGCAACTTCGTGGACAAGATTGGCTACACCACCTACGACGCGCTCAACGACTTTGCCCTGCTCGAGAGTGCCGTGCGCGAAGACCTCAACACCCGCGCCACCCGGGTATCGGCCGTCATCAATCCTGTGAAGCTCGTCATCACCAACTATCCCGAGGGACAGGTGGAGGTGATGGAGGCCATCAACAACCCCGAGGATCCCGAAGCGGGCACACACACCATCGAGTTCAGCCGCGAGCTGTGGATCGAGCGTGAAGACTTCATGGAGGATGCCCCGAAGAAATATTTCCGTATGACTCCCGGCCAGGAGGTGCGCCTGATGAATGCCTACATCATGAAGTGCACCGGCTGCAAGAAGGACGACGAGGGCAACATCATCGAGGTATACGCCGAGTATGACCCCGACACAAAGACCGGCATGCCCGGTAGCAACCGCAAGGTGAAGGGTACACTCCACTGGGTGAGCTGCGACCACTGCCTGAAGGCCGAGGTACGCCTCTACGACCGTCTGTGGAAGGTAGAGAACCCACGCGACGAGATGGCAGCCATCCGCGAAGCCAAGGGATGCGACGCACTGGAGGCCATGCAGGAGATGATCAACCCCGACTCGCTGAAAGTGCTCACCGAGTGCTACGTGGAGCGCTACCTGGCCGAGGCCAAGCCGCTCGACTACCTGCAGTTCCGCCGCATCGGCTACTTCAACGTCGACAAGGAGTCTACCGCAGAGCACCTCGTATTCAACCGCACCGTATCGCTCAAGGATACCTGGAGCAAGATGAATAAGTAAGTTTATGAGTTTTTAAGTTTTGAGTTCATTAGCTTGTGATAACTTATATTAAACAAAGTTGCTTTTTATTTGTTACATTTAAAAATTCACAAAGGTAGCAACAAAAGAACTTAAAAACTCACAAACTTAATCCTATATGAAAAACCAATTTGCATCATATTTCGACAAACCCGAGTTTAAGCGTACATTTGCGCACTACGAGGATATGCTGCTCAGCGGTAGTAGCTTCTACTTTGAAGCCACTGAACTCACTGACATCGCCGAATATTATGCCATGCTGGGCGACTCGCATAAAGCAGAAGCCGCACTAGACTATGCCATCAGGCTACATCCCGACAACCTCGATGTGCTAATATTCAAAGCTCGTGCGCGACTCATAAATGGGCATCTCGATGAAGCAAAACACATCTTGGAAAGCATCACCGACAACAATGACCGCGAGGTGCTGTTTCTGAAGGCTGAACTGAGTCTCACAGAACAGAATCACAAGAAGGCCAATGACATCTTCAGGGCACTTATCGAGATAGAGGGACATGAGGCAGATACCTATGCCGACATCATCGACTTGCTCGTCGACAATGAGAAAGCTGATTTGGCCAACGATTGGATAGAGGAGGCCACGGCCCGCCACCCAGACAACAAGGTGCTGTCAGAGTCGGCAGCCTACTACTACGCACAGCAGGAACGCTTTGAAGAAGCCATAGACCTCTACAACCGACTGCTCGACACTGATGCCTACAGCACACTCTATTGGGAGGAACTGGGTAAGATATATTTCCAGACGGAGGAGTACGACAAAGCTATCGAAGCCTTCGAGTTTGCCATGGCTATTAACAGCGAGGAGAATTATTACCCAATGTATGCTGCAGCCAACTGCTACTTCAACATCGGAAACTATGAGCGTGCCGAAGAGTACTACCACACCATATATCAGAAATATCCCGATGCAGTGGATCCACTCTTCCATATGGGAATGTGCCGTGTCAATAGAGGTGACGATGACAAGGCGATGGAGTTCTTTACCGAAGCACTGGCCACGACACAGGAGAAATCTAGCGAACAAGCACAGATATACAGCCAATTGTCGCTCATCTTCAGCCGTAAGGCACAACATGAGAAGGCCATTGCCTATGTGGATGAAGCACTCAAGATATACCCCGACAACACCGAACTCATCATCATGAAAGGCCATGAGCTGCTATGCCAAGGATGTCAAGATGAGAGCACAGAGATGTTTCTCGAAGCATTGACCCGAGATCCCGAAAATGCAGAACGCTCGCTCTTCCTCATCGGCGTGTCGCTACTCGAGAATGGGCACTACAGCATGAGCTATTACGTGCTGCGCCTGCTGAAAGACAATCCTGAGATAGAGCCCACAATGCTATATCCCTACCTGTGTCTCTGTGAATGGGTGCTACAAGAAAACCAATTCAAAGAGACACTCACTGAAGCCCTTATCCAATGCCCGAAAAAGACCTACGAGATCTTTACCCTTGAGCCCGCACAAGGCGAAAGTGCCGACAGCGTGATAGAGAGGCTGACACAGTTAAAAAGTGAAATTTAATCATTAATCTTGGGGAAAGAATCAGCACACAATACACGAAACACGAAAATATTAAACACGAAACTACGATATGGAATCCGTACAATTTATCCAATGGTGTCTCGACAACCTTAATTACTGGACCATCACCCTGCTGATGGCCATTGAGAGCTCGTTCATCCCCTTTCCCTCTGAAGTGGTAGTACCCCCTGCCGCCTACAAAGCTGCTGCTACAGGCGAGCTCAGCGTATGGCTAGTCATCCTCTTCGCGACTGTAGGTGCCATCATCGGCGCGCTCATCAACTACTACCTTGCTCTATGGCTCGGCAAGCCTATCGTGTACAAGTTTGCCAACAGCCGCGTTGGACACATGTGCCTACTTGACCAAGCAAAGGTGGAGACCGCCGAGAAATTCTTCCGTAAGCATGGAGCCATAGCCACGCTCATAGGACGCCTCGTACCTGCGGTACGACAGCTCATCTCCATCCCTGCGGGACTTGCCAAAATGGGACTCGCCAAGTTCGTAGCCTTCACTGCCCTGGGCGCAGGTCTATGGAATGCCGTACTCGCTGCTCTGGGATGGTATCTGGAAGCAATCGTACCTGAAGACCAGCTTATCAGTACCGTTACCGAGTACAGCCACGAGATAGGCTACGTCATCATCGCTCTCGTTGTCCTTGCTCTCGGATACATCATTTACAAAGGAGTGAAGAAAAACTAGCAACATATCGGAGAGAGCATGACACCCTTTCTGAAGGCTGTAGCACAAGACCTGTATAGACGCTTCGGCGACAACTTAAGCCGTACTGTTGTGGTATTCCCGGGCAAACGTGCGGGATTATTCCTCAGCCGCTACCTATATGAGTGTGCTGGTCATTCGCTATGGTCACCGACCTATATCACCATTGATCAATTGTTTGGTCAACTCTCCTCGCTATCCATCGAGACTCCTATTCGACAGGTGTGCATGCTCCATAATATTGTCTGCAACCTCTGCCACAGCAACGAGACTCTAGATGACTTCTACTATTGGGGAGAGCTGATGCTCAGTGACTTTGACGACATAGACAAAAACATGGTCGATGCCGACAAGTTATTTGTCAACCTTACAGACATCAAAGAGATTGAGCAACACTTCGACTTTCTCACTACCGAACACAAGGAGATACTGCAGCGCTTCTTCAAGAACTTCAATGCCGACACAGGACACTCAGAGCTGAAAAGACAGTTCATCGAGCTGTGGAAAGTGATGAAAGACATCTACCAGGAACTGCGCACGACACTGCAATCCAAAGGGTTGGCCTACGAAGGCATGCAATACCGCGACGCCATAGAGAACTTCGACATAACAAAGCTCACTCAAGAGCACTATGTATTTGTCGGGTTCAACGTGCTCAACAAAGTAGAAAAACGACTCTTCGCCCACCTAAAGGAAAGCGGAAAGGCACTGTTCTATTGGGACTACGACAAGTATTACTACGACAACCAACGCCACGAAGCCGGCACGTTCATTCGCGAGAACATCCTACAATATGGGAATGCACTCAATGAACAGGAGCTATATGACAATCTTGCCAAACTCCCGGAGATTACATACATCAGCGCCAATACCGACAATGCCCAAGCACGTTACCTACATACATGGACCGAGCAACACCTCACCCCAAAAGAAGAGGAGACAGCTATCGTGCTCTGCGACGAAGATATCGTGCAACCAGTACTCCATGCACTCCCCATGGATAGAGTCAAGAACGTGAATGTCACCATGGGATTCAAACTGGCACAGACACCAGCCTACACTCTGGCTGCAGCAATTCTAAACCTGCATACAGCAGGGTTCTTACCCGAACAGAGCAGCTACATGCTGGAAAACGTTATTGCACTACTTACACACCCATACATCATTGGTCTCTACCCGGAAGCAAGAACTATACACAAAGAGCTTGCGGTGCAAAAACGAATTATTGTACCGGAGGAGAAGTTGCATGAGTATGGAACGATAGGAGAGATATTCCGACATCCAGCAGACAACATAACATTGTTGAACATCCTTGGAAATGTCATTGATCAGGCCAGTAGGCTCTTCACATACAATCAGGACACTTGCGACCATTCCACACAGCTGAACGAGGAAGCACTCTTCCGTGTGCATCTCATCATTGAGAACTTTAAATCAATGCTTGAAGATGGTACCCTCAACATCAGACAACAAACATTGTGTCGACTGATGCAACGCATGATGACACAGACCTCAATACCCTTTCATGGAGAACCCGCAATAGGACTGCAAGTGATGGGAGTACTGGAAACGCGCAACCTTGACTTCAGGAACATTATCCTCCTCTCGACCAATGAAGGGAAATTACCCAAGGGAGGAAACGAGACCTCATTCATTCCTCACAACCTTAGAGAGGTATTCGAGATGACCACAATCAAACGTCGCGATGCGGTGTATGCCTACTATTTCTATC
Source organism: Bacteroidaceae bacterium (assembly GCA_045544835.1). Taxonomy (GTDB): domain Bacteria; phylum Bacteroidota; class Bacteroidia; order Bacteroidales; family Bacteroidaceae; genus UBA1189. Next base: position 9,761 of record JAZPZS010000114.1, read on the forward strand.
GCATGATACAACGAGCTGAGCACGTTACTATTGTATACAACAACGGCACAGACGGCATCAATAAACAAGAGCCCTCACGCTTCCTCATGCAGTTGCAGGTTGAGTTTCCCGGAAAACTCATACCTCTAGTATTGCAGTCGACATCACAACCGTCCCAACGTAAGGGCACATCTATCGCCCAAAGCGATTACACAAGGAGAAAGTTGCAAGAGCACTTCTATTTTCCAGCTGAAAGCAAACAAGGATATAAGTTGAGCCCATCGGCAATCAATGATTATCTGGAATGCAAACTTAGGTTTTATTTAAAGCATATAGAAGGATTGACGCCACCCGAAGAGATGCTATCCGAAGTTGACACAGCACATTTCGGTAGCATATTCCATAAGGCAGCAGAGCTTGCCTATGACAAGCTCACGGAACGAAATAATATCATTCACAAGGAAGATTTGAAAGCGTTATCAACGAACAAGTTGCTGATGGAGCAACTCATCGATGAGGCTTTTAGGCTAGAGTTCTTCCACACACCCAAAGAAGAAACACTCTCCTACAATGGCACCCAATTCATCATACGACATGTTATAAGCAACTACCTAAACAATTTGCTCCGCATGGATAGCAAGCGGGCACCATTCCAATACGTAAAGAGCGAAAAGAAGGTGCGACAGCCTATCACAATACAAAGTCACGGGATTGCGCTCCCTATCATGTTGGGAGGAACTGTAGACCGTATTGATGCCAAAGAGGGAGTGACACGCATCATTGATTACAAGACGGGAGGAAGTCAGAAGACAGTAAAGACCATAGACGAACTATTCAACACAGAGAAAGCGCGTGACGGATATGTATTCCAAGCTCTCTACTATGCCTATTTGCTACGCAACGAATACAAGCAGATTGCGCCTTCACTACTGTTCATACGCAATACTGCAGACGAGGACTTTGAGCCCAACATCATCATCAATGGAACACCGCTGACCAATTTTGCCCCATACTGCGAAGAGTTTGCGACACTGCTCATGCAGACCATTGATGAAATCTTCAATAGCGATGTCCCATACACCCCAGCCACTTACAAAGATGCGTGCAAATACTGCAAGCTGACCTCGCTGTGTCAGCGATAATGCTATATACCCTATCCCAACTTCTCTTTCAGGAACCGACCCGTATAGGATGCCTCGCACTGCGAGACCTCTTCGGGTGTACCGCATGCTACAAGCTGGCCACCACGGTCGCCCCCTTCGGGACCTATGTCGATGATATGGTCGGCACACTTGATGACCTCCATATTGTGCTCAATGATGACGATAGTGTGGCCGCGCTGGATGAGCGCATTGAACGATTCGAGCAGTTTCTTGATATCGTGGAAATGGAGTCCCGTGGTGGGCTCATCGAAGATAAACATCGTGGGCTCCGACTTCTCCAAGCTGAGGTAGTAGGCAAGCTTCACGCGCTGGTTCTCACCGCCCGAGAGGGTCGATGAGCTCTGCCCCAGCTTCACATAGCCAAGTCCTACATCCTGCAAGGGCTTGAGGCGACGCACCACCTTCTTGGCTCCATGCTCGGTGAAGAACTCCACGGCTTGGTTGACGGTCATCTCCAGTATGTCGTGGATATTTTTCTCATGATAGGTCACAAGCAGGGTGTCGGCCTTGAAGCGCTTGCCATGGCAGGCCTCACACTCAAGCACGAGGTCGGCCATGAACTGCATCTCCACCGTAATGGTACCCTCACCCTTGCATTCCTCGCAGCGGCCACCTTCGCTATTAAAAGAGAAGAATCCTGCCGTATAGCCCATCTGCTTGGCCAAGGGCTGCTCGGCAAAGAGCTTGCGTATCTCGTCGTAGGCCTTGAGGTAGGTGACAGGGTTGGAGCGGGTGGACTTGCCTATGGGGTTTTGGTCGACAAACTCCACAGCACGCAGCATGCGGATGTCGCCCTTCAATTCCAAGTGCTCGCCGGGTCGTTCGGTACCCTCACTAAATTCACGTGCAAGAGCCTGATACAAGATATCGCGCACGAGCGAACTCTTGCCGCTACCGCTGACGCCGGTGACTACGGTCATCACGTTGAGCGGGAACTTCACATCGATGCCCTTGAGGTTGTGGTGGCGTGCACCACGAATCTCTACAAAGTTGTTCCAAGGACGGCGGCTCTGGGGTACAGGAATCTGCTCCTCGTCCAAAAGGTAACGCACGGTATAGCTATCTGAGCCAGGCTGCAGATCGTGCATGTCGCCTTCGTACACGATTTGTCCACCAAGACGCCCAGCCTGCGGACCGACGTCGATGATATAGTCAGCTGCACGGATGATATCTTCGTCGTGCTCCACCACGACCACGGTGTTGCCTGCCTGTTGCAGCTGACGAAGCACACGAATGAGTTTGTCGGTGTCGCGGCTGTGAAGGCCAATGGAGGGCTCGTCGAGGATGTAGAGCGAGCCCACGAGCGGACTGCCTAATGAAGTGACGAGGTTGATACGCTGACTCTCACCACCCGAGAGCGTATTGCTGAGGCGGTTGAGCGTGAGGTAGCCGAGGCCCACATCAAGCAGAAACTGCAGGCGGCTGTTAATCTCGATAAGCAAGCGCTTGGCAATGGTAGCCTCGTGCTCATCGAGCGTAAGCTGCGCGAAGAAGCGCTGCAATTCGGTCACGGGCATATCGACCAGCTCGCAGATGTTGCGCCCGCCAATCTTCACATAGGTAGCCTCCTTCTTGAGGCGTGTGCCATGGCAGGTAGGGCACGTCGTCTTGCCACGATAGCGTGCCAGCATCACCCGATACTGTATCTTATATTGGTTCTCCTCCAACATCTTGAAGAAGGAGTCGATGCAGGGTTTCGTCCGCGGTCCGTGCCACAGATAATCCTTCTGCGCCTGAGTAAGTTCATAATAGGGTGCAAAGATGGGAAAGTTGTCCTTAGCTGCATAGCGGATAAACTCATCGCGCCAGGCACTCATCTTCTCGCCACGCCAGCATACCACGCAACCATCGTATACACTCATAGCTGTATTGGGCACCACGAGCTGTTCGTCGATGCCAATGATGCGTCCAAACCCGCCACACTCGGAACAGGCACCCACGGGAGAGTTGAACGAGAAAAGCTGCTCGCTGGGCTCCTCAAAAGTGATGCCGTCGGCCTCGAAGCGTTTGCTGAATGTATGCAGTATCCCTGCAGGGTAGAAACGTAGCATACACGTTCCCCCACCCTCGTAGAATGCTGTCTCACAGCTATCGATAAGGCGGCTCACGGTCTCCTTGCTATCGTCGACGCTGAGGCGGTCGATAACGATCTTTAATTCTGAATTATGAATTATGAATTCAGAGTCAGCGGATGTGACCTTCTCCAGCATCTCCTCGATACGCATCACCTCGCCCTTCACCTCTACCCTTGCAAAGCCCTGCTGCAGGCATATGGTGAGCTGCTCCTCTATCGTGCGTCCGTCGCGTATCATGAGCGGAGCCAATACGGTGAAGCGCGTGCCCGTGCTGTATGAGCGCATGCAGGCCACGATGTCCTCGGTATCGTGCTTCTTCACCAGCTGCCCTGTCACAGGCGAGTAGGTTTTACCTACACGAGCATAAAGCAGGCGTAGGTACTCATATATCTCGGTCGAAGTGCCCACCGTAGAGCGAGGATTGCGGCTACTAACCTTCTGCTCAATGGCGATGGCAGGAGGCAGACCCTTGATGAAGTCACACTCGGGCTTCTTCATGCGCCCGAGGAACTGGCGTGCATAGGACGATAAGCTCTCCACATAGCGGCGCTGCCCCTCGGCATACAAAGTATCGAATGCCAGCGAGCTCTTGCCCGATCCTGACAAGCCAGTCACTACCACCAGCTTGTTACGCGGAATATTGACCTCGATGTTCTTGAGATTATTGACGCGCGCCCCCTTGACGCTGATGTATTTCTCTTCACTCATTGTCGTAACAGGATTTCTTGCAAAGATACGAACAAACAAGCGAGAAATATCAAACTTGACTGGATATTTTTTACTGCGAGTGCACTTTATCTTCGAGGTTCACCTCAAAGACACACTAAACGAAACACTACCGAACACCACCAGCTTGCTTTGATATTTATTCCATCGAGTGCAACAATCTAAAGGTATCCCAAAAATCCGAATAAACGAACAGTGTATTTTAAGCTCGGTGCAAAAAAGAATGAGGGCTGAAAAAAGATCCAGCCCTCAAAAACGATAAAACTATTATTGATTATGCTTCTTCAGCAACAACCTCGAAAGGAATCTCAACAGATACCTCCTTGTGGAGCTTTACGGTAGCGATGTAAGAACCAACTTCCTTAACTGTATCCTTAACAACGATTGTCTTACGGTCAATCTCGAAACCGAGCTTAGCCAAAGCCTCAGCAATCTGGATGTTGCCAACAGCACCGAAGATGGTACCTGTAGAGCTTACCTTTGTTGCGATGGTCAATGCTACGGGAGCGAGCTTTGCAGCCAACTCTTCAGCGTCAGCCTTAATCTTAGCAAGCTTGTGAGCACGCTGCTTGAGGTTCTCTGCGAGTACCTTACGAGCACTCTCTGATGCGATGACAGCCTTGCCTTGAGGAATCAAGTAGTTACGGCCATAACCCTTCTTCACTGAAACGATGTCATTCTTGTAGCCCAAACCAGCTACGTCTTCAATTAAAATAAGTTCCATGCTAAATTCCTCCTTTTAATTATTTCATCATATCAGTTACAAATGGAAGTAATGCCAAGTGGCGAGCACGCTTAACAGCCTGAGCCACACGACGCTGATACTTCAATGAAGTACCGGTGATGCGGCGGGGAAGAATCTTACCCTGCTCGTTCAAAAACTTTTTCAAGAATTCGGGATCCTTGTAGTCAACATACTTGATACCGCTCTTCTTGAAACGGCAGTATTTTTTCTTCTTAACGTCTACGGTAGGGGGGGTTAAGTAGCGGATTTCACCATGTTCCTGTGCCATAATTATGCCTCCTGTGCTTTAGCTTGTTTAACACTCTTTCTCTTAGCTGCATACTCAGCTGCATACTTGTCAAGCTTGACAGTGATGTAACGGATTACGCGCTCGTCACGACGGAAGTTCAACTCTAGCTTCTCGATTACAGTAGGCTCAGCCTTGAACTCGAGCAACTGATAAAATCCAGTTGACTTCTTCTCAATCTGGTATGCCAATTTCTTCATACCCCAATTCTCTTCATTGAGAATCTCAGCGCCAACAGCGGTAAGAATACCTTTGAACTTTTCGACCGCTTCCTTTACCTGAACATCAGATAAAACGGGAGTCAAAATGAAAACGGTTTCGTACTGATTCATACTCTTTTTAATTAATTAAATAATATTTATTTGAAATCGGCTGCAAAATTAGTGCAAACCGAGCGAAAAAACAAATTTCAACAAGTGAAAAATAGAGAAAAAGATTATTTTTCTTTATTGAGCGAGGTCGAAATTCAACTAAACCAAATTTTATTTGATTTTTCCGAGGTGTAACCTAATTTCAGCTCACATAGTGAGTTAGAGGTCTTGGCGAGCGATTTTTTCGCTCGCCAAGACCTCGGATTATTCCATTTACCAAGCCAGACCAATACCGATAGAGTGGGTAGATGTTCCTAACCTATCTGCCACATCCTGCTTCTGCCCTAGCCAATATCTGTATTGGAACTTATAGTTAATGGCGACATGCCAATACTTAACGATAATACCCACCTCGGGGGATATCGCATGATACCAATGAATATCTTGCTCCAAAAATGCCAGTTTCAGACCTGTTGAGGACTTTCCGTCTTCTTCAACCTCTTCACTTTCGGCCCTTTCCAACGAATATCCACCACCAGTGTAGCTAAACGGAGTGAAGAAGGCGAACACATAAGAACGAAATAGGGGCACTGTCCAACCTGCACTCACGGCAGCCTCATAATCAAGTCCTTGAGGAGCTGTCTTGAACTTCTCATTGACATCTGTCAGCATATCGAAACATGACCTATTGAATCCTAATGAGAAATATCCGCCACGGCTCGAGGGCTTGCACCCTGCAGATGTGAAGCCTATATTGCGATTGTCTGTAGCTTGATAGAAGAACGTACGTGTCTTGTTTGTCTTCTTGAAGGTCAATTTCTCAATTTCATGAAGCTTCGCCTCAGCCTCACCAATACGTGGATTACGCATGTCAACTGCATTCTGATACACTTTTCTTGCTTTTTCGTAATAGCCATCAAGCATATATTGCTCTCCAAGAGCCATATCTGCATTACAACGGGTTACATAATCCTGCTGTACATTGTAATAGCGTTCGCGAAGTGTGACACAGTTGGTATTTTTCTGCATCATCTTAAGCAGATAGTCACGAGCCATATAATAGTCACCACGAGCCTGTGCCGTATCAACAATCTCCGTCCAAAGAATCATGCTATCACACAATGCCAAGTGGGCGGCAATATTATTCTCAACATCCTGAAATTCAGGACAACGCTGTGCGACATAGTACTGGTCCTTAGCTTGCTTGTACATGCCTTGATTGAACAACTCATTACCCTTCTCTGAGCTAGAATAGAATATACTACGCAAAGAAGAATAGGGGTCAGAAATGAGATATTCCTTCTTCTCTTTCTGCTTGAGTTCGAGAGGCAAATATAGCTTTTCGAATGCCGGAGCCATAATTGACAAGATACGCCCACGAAACGAGGTACCCTCTTCGCGGGTTTTGAACACAATATTGTAAATTTTCTCCGTACCTTCTTGTTCGCGCGTAACGTTCAGTTCTTTATCCACATTAGATTTGAACTCTAACTCAAAATCTTCCGAGCAACGAATAACGACCAAAGCCTCATAACGGTCTTGACAGGGATATACGCTCAACTCAGGAGTAATATCTCGTATAGCCAACTTTTTCTGTTGCTGTGCAAAAGCGCCAGTCGCAACAAACACAGCAACAACTAACAATAACAATTTCTTCATTTCAAACTATTCTAATATCAATGTTTATACTCTTAAATATTAAAATCTGACAGTTCAAAAATCTCATCACGGTCAATTTTCTTACCATCACTATATTTATCAGGTTGCCATGTACGCACCTGTATACAAGGATACTCGGGATCTGTAAAGTCAATCATCAGGAAGAGATAACCCACATCAGAGTAGGTACTAGAGTTCCAATGTTGCTTCAAGGTCACACCATAGATATGATCCTTCATCGGATGACGTACAACCTCCAGCTCCTCGAACTTCAAGTTAATGTAAGCATTGCGAGAGAAGCAACGTTTAAGTTTCTTGATATACTCCTGCTTGGAAGAAGTGGTATATTTGATTCGCTCAGAGTTTCCTCCAAAGGTCTGCATCGTATTGTCAGAGTTCTCCTTAACCTTTATCACACTACCGGTAATGATGAGAGCCTGATCACTAAAGACGTTCTCAATATATTCAATATCCTTACGATTATACGACGTACGAAAGTTCTCGACAAACTCTACAATCGTCTGACGACGAACCAGGTCTGTAACCGAGATATTGGCATTGATAATATCTATATAACGATGCTGCTCCAGTGCCACCATTACATTCTGAATAGCACCTGCAGAATTAAAGTTAATCACCAATTCCTGCTCCTGTTGGTCCTCGTCGGCAGACAATATCTCCACAGGAATATTGCGTATTTGGAAACCTCTACCTTCACCTAACGAGAGACATTTCTCAGTGATTGACGACACCGGGCACATCATAGCACTGGACTCCCACATATCCTTCACACACTCTCGACCCTCTTTAGTAAAGTGCTCGTCTTCCAATTTCAGGCGGCTCTTACCTAAGATGATCGTAGAATTCAAGGACGAAAGAAGGTGTGTTGCATTAGCTTCCATATTCTGCTTAAGAACAGGGTCACTGACACCATCTTCGATGTATACCCGCACTACATCCAATTGGGAAAATGCAGGCAACATTGTCACAAAAGCGACAAGCAACAAAATAAAACGTCTAGAATCAATCATATCTTAGAAATTAAATAAACTCTTAATATTATGCTGTGGAATAAATGTATAAAAATCGCCCTTCAATACCACTTGCTCACCAGTATACACTGATGTATCACCATTAACGACAAGCATATGTATATAATCATACAACGGATGATGCATCAGCAGAAGCCCCTGTAATTGTCCTTCTTCTGTGTGATAAGCGGCCGAATAGAATACCACTCCTTGGCTTTGCATATAACCCAAAAAATGGTCTAAAGGCATAGAACAATACTTTTTAGCCCGATCATAAGTACGATAACGTACGTATAAATCCACATTACTATTGGGAACCATCCCCATTAGCAAGTTCTGATACGACTTTAGCGGTTCATCACGGTTAAACAGGGGGCGAACACGTCCATTATCAATCGTATAATAGGTATTGCTACGCAAGGAATCAATCATATATGCAGCACCAGGCAGTACATAGATACCACCCTCAAGCTGCTGCAACTCGTTCAAGGCGGGCAACAAACTGCGCACGTAGTCGCCTCTCCATTGTTCGAGACTCTCACGAAGCACGTCCTCATGTTCCTTTTTATCGTAGGCAAACAGCAGTTCTCGATCAGCAGGAAGGGTTATAACCAAAGCATCGTCAGAGGACTTGATACGAAGAACTATCTTACCTTCCTTTGCATTCATTGACAACGCAGCATCGGACGATATAATATCCAACGCACGACGGAAAGAGGTAAATTGCGGCAGCCCTAATGCAAAGCCATTCAGCACCAACGATGAGCGATATTCACGAAGGAGAGCTTTCTGCTTATTTACATCCGAGCAGAGGGCCAACTCAAGGAACAGTCTCTCCACTGCATCACACACCACTCCATCCATTTCTTTACGCATATCACGAGTAAAGAGCCTCAATCCGATTTGGGTTATTGCATCTCCTTGGCGCTCGATATAGAGTGAACGATTAATCCCTAACTTATCACAGCGAAATGTTCCCTCCTCGGGAAGATTGCACGACAACTGCTCAACGATACGCGCTATATGACGGGATGTTTCCAAACCAAAAATCAGATTCGAGAACGAAAGACATACCATCAAAAAAGCCAATACAGAACAACGCCTCATATTCATAATATAATCTTTTTATAACATTGTATTATATCCATATACATTAAGCACCTCTTTCCACTCTTCGCAAGTAGACTTCATGTACTGTTTTTTCAACTGATTACCCTTCTCGAAACTGCGTTCTACACCCAGTCCCAAGAAGTAGGCATCACTCAGTTCCTTGACAGCCTTGATAGAACCGTCATTGACTGCTTGGAACAAATAATGGGCATACTTAGAATAATCTTTTTCCACTAACTTTCCGTGCCGATGAAGCAAGGCCAGCTGCAAATATGCATCAGCATATCCCCTCTCAGCTGCCTTATTCAAATAATCGACAGCCTTCTGCGCATCCACTTGTTCCAATTGTCCCTCGGTATATATCATGCCTAATTTATACAGAGCATACACATCACCCAACTCGGCAGCTTTCTTATACAGCGGGAGCACCTTGTCGGGAAAGGTACCATTGCTTGCATAAATATCAGCCTGCATGCTATATGCATAGGGATAGTTAGCCATCAGCAAGTCACCCAACAACTCATCTGCATAATTGCGGAATTGCTTACGAATTACACGCAATGGATATGCCTCTTCATCCATCGACAAGTTGTAATAAACAGGCACAAGCCATGCTTTAGCACGCTGACAATTGTTCTTTTCGGCCAACTGCTGCATCATCCATAAAGATTTGGAAACAGACTTCTTAGTACCGGCGCCATAATATGTCATATACGCCAACGGATATAGTTTGGAGCGGTCTTGTTCTGACTCCTCCTTCAGCAAGGTATATAATTTCTTGTTCAGCAGATTCTTCTCGTTATCTGAGAAGAAGTCAAAGCCTCGGTAATCATTATCAGCCCTATACAAGAAACACGCATTTCTCTCTCGATAAACCTCTCGCTCACCTGCGCTCGAACGTTCTTTCTCGGTCATTACATAGTCACAACGCATAGCATCGGGAGTAATAGCCTTAATATAGAGTTGAATCGTAGTTGTATAAGTCTTCTGTTGGTCTTTCTCTGAAATATAGTTAATCAGCGTATTACCAACTTGTGAAACGACTCCACCAAATGGTATAAAGTCCGCTACACCCTCCAAGATATTTCGGCTCCATGTGTACACCGTCTTATGTGGCTTGTACTGGTGTTCCGTAACAAAAGTGCACGACAACACCTCTTTCTGAATCTGGGCAGTCACAGTCTTGGAACGCAGTTCCTTAATACGACTGCTCATCGTACGGTCATAAGACCAAAAACTCTTAATAGCATGTAACGAGACATCAAAGATATCTTCATCGCCATCCTTTATATATACCCCCGAAGCATCATCCAAAGACACATGCCATGTGTTACCGGCTTGAGAGATATCAAACACCCACGTTTCATGACCATTACGATTAGACTCCGAAGAAACCCACTTACCGGACAACACCGAAGCTAAATCCTTCCCGCCTAACGCTACAGGAGGTGTTCCCACTGCTTCCGAGGATTCTAAGCCAAACTCAGACAAACGATCACGTTTGAGATAGCACAACAGAGGTGAATCACATCCTGCATCGACAGATGCTGATGACATCACTTGCTCAGCAGACTGCTGCATACGTACCTTCTGCATGAAATCATCATCCAACACGATTTCCTGAGCGACAGCGATATTTGAGGCATCCTGATTAGCATCAGCCATTTCTTCTCCTATAGATACGGCATCTTTGGAGACATCCACAAGAGGAACGTCTAGAGAAAAGTCATCCACTACAGGCTCCTCAGCCGGTTCCTCTACGTGTTGTACACTCTCTTCGCTGCCACCAGAAGCATTATCCTCAGCTGTTGCCACCAATGCCGAAAGTCCAAACAAAGAGAGCGAAAGAGCGCCATTGTCGGTACTACCGCTAGATACCGTTTCCTCCCTTTCTCCTGAAACATCACTGGTCATTGAGCTATTATCACCGAACAGTTGTAATTTCTCCTCTTGTACCTCTTCCGTATCAGCCATTTGCTCTCCCTGCCCCGTGCCACTTCCTGTCGGAGATTGTTGCACAACGTTGTACTTCGAGAACAATTGCAGAGCTTGCCTCTCTTCAGCTTCTTCATAATGCTGCATGCCCAAGTTGGACTCCAATTCCTTCAAGCGGGAGCTTGGTTCCGAGACCTTGGCATCATCCATCTCTAGATTGATATACTTACGGTACATTACCACGGCCGATTGCGCATCACCAGCCTTGTCATAAATCTCCGCCATACGCAAATAGGTATCCGGATACCGAGGAGCCAATGTGGCAATCTCACGATAGGTTTCTATCGCTTGCTCATCATTACCTGCATTATGATAACTACCGGCCTTATAAAACATGCGCAACAACTGCCCACGAGTCACTTGAGCATCCACAGACAAGAAACTCAAGCAAAGCAACAACACGAATGAAAGCCTCAAGGTTACTTGCTTACTGATACCAATGGGCGCCATACAAGTTCACGTTTGTCAAATTCATACTCCTTTATCTTCGTCGGCAGTTCACGATTCATCTGACGGATCATCTCGCGCAAAGCCGATTGTCTAACTTGCGCTTCGGAACGAGAGGCGGGCAACATAAGCTTAAAATCAGTTATGCCATATTCAGTTAGAAGCACATCATCAGCAACGCCTTTAACCTTGATGCCGAGCGATGAGCTATATTGTACAAAATGATATCTTTCGTTGTCTATACTAGCTTCTTTAACTACACCAACCTCAACCTCAACAACTACATCTGCCGAATCAAAACGTTCTGTATAAACAACATCATCCCGGTTGTTGTCAAAAATCGTTTTCAAGCTCTTCCTCAGCAAGGTATCTGTAGCCACAGTATTAAGTTTAGTGTATACACGTGGATCAAACAAACTAACAGGAATCTTCAACGAGGGGAAAAGATGACGTCCTTCCAATCCACCTGAAACTCCATAAATTGCCGGAAGTTCCATCAGATACTCTGTGTCTATACAAAAATTTATAGTCTGATTATCAGATTTCGAAGACACGTTGTCGATAGAGAAATGACACATACCATTATCATCCGTAGTAGGTTCTGCAGAAATGACACCTTCATATTCACAGACAACCCCTAACTTGCGAAGAGGATTACCGTTTTGGGTAACCTGCACCACATAAGAGCCAGGCACTCCTTCGCCATGAACAGCTGGTATCATTTTCACCTCAGTAGTCATCTCAACACCCTTATACACATTCAAATAAGAATCATAGATTAGTCTACCCAAGTCTATGGTTCCCTCAGCATATTCTACAGGGAGATGACGAAATATAGCAGGATGCAATGAATCAAGCGCTTCGGCATACTTGAGCGCAGCGCGATACATATACCCGGATGTCTGCATGGCTTTCGCTTCATCATACAAACGCAACGCCACCGCCTTGGAAGAGTCAACCAATTGTTCAATAAACATCTTGGCATCATCCTTTTTAACGGAAAAATAGCACCAGTACTCCGTCTCATTCTCCCACTCTTCCACTAACGTAAAATAAGGAGATGCCTGGATATGGGGCAAAAGTACATTATCCAACGACATTTTATACAGACCCTTACCAGACAACACCGCAAACAGCGACAAAGAATTGTCTATTTCCCATGGCATCTGAGATGCAATCTTCCATAACGCCGCTCGATGTGCATCATCCTTAAAACGCGGGTTATATGGTATTGTATCCATTGGATTTGGCTTAGCAGCCTGCACTATACCAATATAAGAATCCTTGCGAACTGGTTCTTTCTTAATCCATGAAGGTCTTTTTTCCTGTCCATATAGCATAGACGACATTAGCGCCATGCAATAAAACGTCCATACAACCCGCTTTAATCTAAAATATTTCATGCCAAAACACTTTATGTTTTTTTAAGTTTGAATTGGCAAAGGTAAATATAAATCAAAAAAAACAAAAAGAAAACAAAAGAAATTCATCTCCTTCTATGTTTAGGAAGAGCACGAAGCTGCATATCGCCATCCCCCCCCATTTCCACTGCAATTTCGTAAAGGTTTCATCACCTACTTCTTCTTTTTCTATAAAAATTTAGCCTAATAATTTTTTCATTTGGAAAATAATGCGTTCCTTTGCATAATCTTTACGAACACATTAATACGACGCGTAAACTTAAAACAACATACATTATGAACAATTTTTTATTAAAGAATTTAGGCCTCATCATTATTGTTATAGCCGCCATTGTATTGGTACTTAGCCACTTCTTGGGTTGGAACAACATCAATGGAGTTCAATTCGGATCATTTGGTGCTATTATATTGGGAGTTGTGTTGTACATCATACTCAACAAAAAATACCAGTAGCCTTAAAACAAACTTAATGTAGATAAATAAGAGAGGAGAGAGCAACAGCTCTCTCCTCTCTTATCTTATTAAACCTATTCAGACTTATGCTTTCACTTCCGGGATAATGAGTTTATATCCCTTGCCATGAATGTTTATAATCTCAACGGAATCATCTTCTTTCAAATGCTTACGCAACTTGGTTATATACACGTCCATACTGCGAGCATTAAAGTAATTATCGTCTACCCATATGGTCCTCAGCGCAAAGTCACGCTGTAAAATTTCATTGGCATGTGCGCACAACAGTGCCAACAACTCCGACTCCTTTGTTGTCAGTTTAGTTTGACGATCATCCATTGACAGCACCTGCTTCTGGGTATCGAAGACGAAGCGTCCAATCTGGTACACACTGGTTTCCTTGCTCTTCTTACCACGCACACGGCGAAGGATAGCCTCGATACGGAAGGTCAGTTCTTCCATACTGAAGGGTTTGGTCAGATAGTCATCTGCACCAATCTTGAAACCTTCAAGCACATCCTCCTTCAGTGTCTTCGCCGTAAGGAAGACAATAGGAATCTCCGAATTAGACTGACGTATCTCCTGTGCCAATGTAAAGCCATCTTTCTTAGGCATCATCACATCCAGCACACACATATCAAACTTATTCTTCATGAAAGCCTTATAACCAGCCTCTCCGTCGGGATACAGTTCTGCGTCATACCCCTTAGCATTCAGATACTCACGTAATAACATGCCAAGATTCTCATCATCTTCGCACAGCAAAATACTTAATTTTTCACCCATAGTTACTCACTTTTTAATAAAGGTAATACAATGATAAATTTCGTTCCCACGCCAAGCTCACTTTCGGCACTTATAGTACCGCGATGATCTTGTATGACCTTCTTCACATACGCCAATCCGAGCCCAAAACCTTTCACATCATGCAGATTACCCGTATGGACACGATAGAAGCGGTCGAACACGCGTTTCAGATTCTCTTTTTTAATACCAATACCATTATCTTGGATTGACAGACAAAGTCTATCATGGTCGTTCCACGTGCTGATGGTCAGCCTTAACGGCTCATCGGGTCTGGAATATTTCAGGGCATTATCCATCAGATTAAACACCACATTGGTAATATGCATTTCATCGGCTAGGATTATCGAGTCGGTCGCATCAAGACGTGTCACAATAGATCCTCCATTCTTTTCCACCTTCAGTGCAAAAGTGTTAACCACTCCAGTCAGCAAGTCGTTCACATCGATTTCCCTAGTTTTCAATGTCGCCTTTTGCTCATCGAACAACGATATTTGCAACACCTTCTCCACTTGGAAGCGCAGGCGTTTGGTTTCATCGTTGATGATGCCCGTTATATGTTGCAACATCTGCGGTGACTTTGACACAGAACCATCGGTCAACATCTGTGCTGCCAACGAAATCGTAGAGATGGGTGTTTTGAACTCATGCGTCATATTGTTGATAAAGTCATTTTTAAGTTCCGTTACCTTCTTCTGTCTGAATATAATATAAATGGTAAATATAAATGTTACGCACAATACTACAGTAAAGAACAGAGCTGGTATCATAAAACGAACAGAACTAAATATATAACTGTTCATTGTGGGGAAATGAATTTTTAGCACTCCCATCTTATTCGGGGGATCATTGCTAAATAAAATTTGCGAATAAGCCTCATCCTCTCCTTCCGTTTCGTAGTCAGGACACCGGTACACTTCCCTTCCATCACTTGTTGACACAGTAAAGTGATAGGGGATATCGATGCCATTGTGCTGTAGTTCCGCTTGAAGGTCACGATCCAATGCTCTAAAGTTGATACGTTTCTCCAAAGGTTGATTGCTGGCAGTATACAATATCTTATAGATAACCTCGTCCATTAGTGCCCGTTGATGAGCATAACGGCTACGCACCACATCCTGCAGGGAGCGGGATGCTTCCGGGATATTTTTCGTATCCTGATATGAGCGACGGGGCATGATGATGGTGCGCATCTCAAAAGACGACACTTTGCCATCTTTGGAATTTTTAAAATCGTATTGATGTATCTCTATTCCGATCGGTTTATCTGCTTGTTGAGGTGGTTCTGCCTCGGCTGCATCCTTCTCTAAATAACGCATTGTCTCATACAATTCCAGCTTGTGAGCCGCCTCATAGAGACTACGCTTCACTGACTCGTCGAATTGTTCGCGACGCATCGTCACCATCTCCTCTATATACCTTACCTGCAATGAGAGCAGAGCTAGGAACGAGCAACCCATTATCAGTCCTAATATCAGTATCGTCCTCTTCTTCATGGCGCAAATATACGAAGTTCTAAAAAAAACAGACCTTATTTAACGAATATTTATTACCCGCATAAAGATTATTAACAATTAAGACAATCCTAATTGTTATTTTAACAAACATAAACAAATCTTGTTCGTAAAAACGAGAGAGCCACTGCCCATATCGGCCCAGTATGAGGTCCCTCAAAGTCTTATTGTCATCTTTCGGCCTCGCGACTCATTGTGCAGACGATCGACAGCTGTCACCACATAGGTATATTTCACCTGACCTCCCTCATAAATCAAAGGAAAGAAGGTCGACTTCGTGAAGGCAACAATCTTTGCAGCGTCATTGATATCCACCTTTTCCCCTTTGGCAAAACGATACACCACATACTTTATCGGTCTATCCATTTCGTTCTTGTACTTGGGTGCTGTCCAACACAACACAGGTCCCTCGTCGGTCCATATCACCTCCAAGTGCTTCACCTTTCTCGGAGCCTTGTCATCAATGAAGGGAAACTCTGGTTGCAATGCCAACCAGCGATGATAGCCTTCCGTGAGTGTCGTAGCATATCCTCCTGCATTGTCAGCTACGGCTGATGCCGGCCATTGGCAACTCCCGCCCACGCTGGCATAGCTGCGCTGTATATCCATTTTGCGTTGTTGCTGATGCCGTCCCTGAGCGTCTACCGCATTAATGGTACGCATCACATCTTGCCCGATAAAGAGGGGCCTCCCCGTTGCGTTGCGTGCCCACCACGCTACCAAGGTCTCGTAATCGGCCGCTTTGTGCCCTATCTCCCAATACACTTGGGGAATAGTGTAATCCACCCATCCCTTGTCTATCCACAACAGGATGTCAGCATACAGGTCATCATAGTTCTGCAGCCCATTGGTTGCGCTCCCCTTTGGGTCACTTTTCTGATTACGGTATATGCCAAACGGCGATATGCCGAACTTCACCCACGGTTTGATGCTCCGTATCGTATGGTGCAGCTGTTCCACAAGGAGATTCACGTTGTCGCGTCTCCAATCGCCCTTGTTATCGAATCCGCGCGGGTCGTTGCAGAAGTCCTGCTCGTCATCAAACTCGACACCTGGCACAGGATAGGGATAAAAATAGTCATCGATATGCAGTCCATCAATATCATAGCGTTTCACGATATCCGACACAACCGTACAGATATAGTCGCGATTGAGCTGCAAGGCAGGATTGAATATCAGCATCCCGTCGTAATGAACAAACCGTTCAGGATCGCTCTTGTAAGGATGCTTCACACCAAGGTTCTTGGTCCCCTTGGTCTTTGCCCGATAAGGGTTTATCCAGGCATGAAGTTCCATGCCACGTCGGTGACACTCCTCAACCATGAACTGCAAGGGATCCCAAAAAGGGTCAGGTGCCACGCCCTGCTCGCCCGTAAGATAGCGGCTCCACGGCTCATAGTAGGAGAGATAAAGCGCATCAGCTTCAGGACGCACCTGGAAGATTACCGCATTGATACCTGCCCGCTGCAGAGCATCGAGCTGTCCAAGCAGCGTCTGTTGCATCTCCCCAGGGGTCATCCCGATAAACTGACCGTTGACGGCTTGTATCCAGGCACCACGGAACTCCCTTTTCAGCGGCCCAGCAGCCATGCCAGCCATCGTTCCTAAGAACAAACATACGGTTATAGCAATCCACGTTAGAGCAAATCTTCTCATTCCAAAAGTCTTTTTTTACACAAAAGTGCCACAAATATAGTGCAAAAACGGGATATTATCGCTAATTTTGCGACATTAATGTAGCGAAAACAGAGCAACTCGTCACAAAATATGATGATGAGCTTTCACATCTCGCCCTTTTATACTATTTTCGCGACTCGTTTAAGGTAAAAAGACAGGATTATATATGACACCCCGACAGATTGAGATAATGGACACTACGCTGCGCGATGGCGAGCAGACCAGCGGCGTATCGTTCGTCCCCCACGAGAAACTTTCCATTGCACGTTGCTTGCTCGACGACCTCCGCGTAAACCGCATCGAGGTGGCCTCGGCCCGCGTATCGGACGGTGAGGCCGAGTCGGTCAAGGCTATCTGCGACTGGGCCACCCGTGCCGGACATATTGACAAGGTGGAGATTCTCGGCTTCGTCGACGGCACTACCTCGGTCGACTGGATACGCCGTTGCGGCGCCCGTGTAATGAACCTCCTCACCAAGGGTTCGCTCAAGCACTGCACCGAGCAGCTTAAGCGCACTCCCGAAGAGCACATTGCCGATATACGCCGCACCGTAGCCTACGCCACCGAGCAGGGCGTAGCGGTGAACGTGTACCTCGAGGACTGGAGCAACGGCATGAAGAACTCGCCCGACTACGTGTTCCAGCTCATGGACGGTCTGCAGGGTTGTGGTATACGCCGCTTTATGCTCCCCGACACCCTCGGCGTTCTCAATCCCATGCAGGTACAGGAGTTCATGGGCGTGATGGTGCAGCGCTACCCAGATACCCACTTCGACTTCCATGGCCACAACGACTACGACCTTGCCGTGAGCAATGTGTATGCCGCAGTGCTGGCCGGTGCCAAGGGGCTCCACACCACCATCAACGGACTGGGCGAGCGTGCGGGCAATGCCCCCTTGGCCAGCGTACAGGCCATCTTGCGCGACCACTTCGGTGCCGAAACCTCCATCAATGAGGAGCGCCTCAATGATGTGAGCCGCCTCGTGGAGTCCTACTCGGGTATCACCATCCCTGCCAACAAGCCCATCGTAGGTGAGAATGTCTTCACTCAGGTGGCTGGCGTGCATGCTGATGGTGACAACAAGAACAACCTCTACTGCAACGAATTGCTCCCCGAGCGCTTCGGCCGCAAGCGTGAGTATGCCTTGGGCAAGACCAGCGGCAAGGCCAACATACGCAAGAACCTCGAAGCCCTGGGCCTCGAACTCGACGATGAGGCCATGCGCAAGGTCACCGCACGCATCATCGAACTGGGTGACAAGAAGGAGGTAGTCACGCAAGAAGACCTTCCCTACATCATCTCCGATGTGCTGAAACACTCCGTGGAGGATGCCCGTGTGAAGCTCCTGAGCTACTACGTCACCCTCTCGCAGGGCCTCAAGCCCATGGCTTCGCTCAAGCTGAGCATCGGCGACCAGGTGTACGAGCAGAACGCCAGTGGCGACGGACAGTACGATGCCTTCGTGCGTGCCCTGCGCAAAATCTATAAGGAGACGCTGGGCCGCAAATTCCCCATGCTCACCAACTACGCTGTCTCCATCCCCCCTGGCGGCCGCACCGACGCATTCGTGCAGACCATCATCACATGGGAGCACGAGGGCAAGACCTTCAAGACCCGCGGCCTCGATGCCGACCAGACGGAAGCAGCCATCAAGGCCACCATCAAGATGCTCAACATCATTGAGTGATAGATAAAAAAGGCCTACACCGCCCTCTCCAAAGGGAGAGGGAGCTTGCAGACATCACGGCTTAGATGATTGCCTCTCTCCTCGGGGGAAAGGCGTTGTACCTCTTTATGCGGAAGGATATTCAAGATTCGAAACTATCCTTCCCTTCCTTTTCTTTTTTGAAAGCCTCGCTCAGCCCTTTAGCACCCAGTATGGCAAGGCCGCCATACTGGAACGTCTTGGCCAGTCCGAAGAAGACAAACCATAGCACTCCCTTCAGCGCAGTGCTGATGGGGAGCGCCATCTGTGCGAATGAGATGATGTAGCAGGGCAGGCAGAGTGCTGTCACCACTACGCCCGTTCGGTAGGGCAATCGGGCGAGGCGAGCCTTTACTTCCGAAATCATTTGCCGCATCACTTGACCTGTCTTCATCGGTGCGAAGATACTGTAAAAGTTTGACTTATCTGCATCGGTGCCGCAAGAAAAATTCTTCGTCTCTGCAAAAATCCTCATTTATGAGGATTGACCGCCGTAGCAATTTGCGCTTACTTTGCACCGCGAAAACAAAAGAAACTCCTGTGGCGTTATGAAGTCCATCAAGCGAATACTCCTTTTGATTATAACTTTAACACCTATATATATTATGGCTCAAAGCATTTATGACTTCACGGTAGCCGACATCAAGAAGAATCCCGTGAGCCTTGCCGCCTACAAGGGCAAGGTGCTGCTCATCGTCAATACGGCCACGCATTGCGGCTTCACTCCCCAATACGAAGGCCTGGAGATGCTCTACAAGCGATACCGCGAGCAGGGCTTCGAGGTGCTCGACTTCCCTTGCAACCAGTTTGGCCATCAAGCGCCCGAGGTCGAGAGCGAGATAGCCTCGTTCTGCCAGCTCCACTATGCCGTGTCGTTTCCCCAGTTTGCCAAGATTGAGGTCAACGGCGAGGGCGCATCGCCTCTCTATGTGTGGCTCAAGCAGCAGAAGGGCGGCACATTCGGGTCGGCCATCAAGTGGAACTTCACCAAGTTCCTCGTCGACCGCAACGGCCTCGTCGTAGCACGCTACTCGCCCACCACCAAGCCCGAGAAGATAGCGAAAGACATTGAGAAATTGCTGAAAAGTCAGTAAACATCAGGAGTTAGTAGTTAAAGGGAGATATCGCTTCGCTCCTTTGGGAGATAAAGCCAATTGCTTTTTTCGCGCGTAAGGACATTCGGCCTTTATCTCCTTCTATCTCCATTTATCTCCATAAATCCAACTAGCAAAGTTGAAATAACAGACATACTACTATGACCGAAACAAAGACCTATCCTTGCGCCACGTGTAAGCTACGTGCCAAGTACGACAATGCTCCCCGCTCACTGGCCGGACGCTTCTGGCGCTGGCATATCGGCTTCTGCCCCGGATGGAAAGCCTACTACACCCATCTGCCCGAAGCCGAGCGCAATACGCTGCGCGAGCGTTATGGGCTGAAGAAATAACAACCTGACCATGAAGAAACTATTGTAGCCCGCCGCCTGGTCATTGGGTAATACTTGGCGGCCAATGTAGTTTTGCACTCACTTTGTAGTGCAAAACTACAATTGTATAATGAGAATATCGTAACTTTGCAGCATGAGAGACTATACGGCACCAATATCTGGCGAGAGCCCTGTAGAAGTAGCCATCATCGATGCCAACACGCTGGCGCGCATCGGGCTGCAACGCATCATCGAGGAGGTGATGCCTACGGTCGTGGTGCGCGGCTTCGGCTCGTTGGAAGAGCTCATCGACGACACTCCCTACGCCTATGCCTACTGCTTCGTCTCGGCCAGCATATACCTGTCGCGCATCAACTACTTCCGCAACCATCATCTCCGTGCTATCGTGCTGGTGGGCGACGACACCAATCCCACCCTGCAAGGCATCCCCACGCTCAACACCATGCAGGGCGAGCAGGCCCTGGC